>JAZUEY010000067.1:0-32044 GCA_045640405.1 Candidatus Limivicinus sp. | reverse complement strand
GTGCGTATTCGGCAAGGGCCATGGAGACATATTCACGGATTTCTTCTTCGGTGGAATCCGGCGTGTCAATGGCGGCACCGATGCCGCCCATCAGAATCAGACGGCCTTTCAGACGCTCCTGCAGTTCGGGAATATTGTTTTCGGGAAGAACGCCCTGCCAGCACTGGATACCGATTTCGGCCATGTCTTCCACAATGGGAGAAAGATACGAGTCGGCATGGTGTATGGTGATGACGCCCTGGGAACGCAGATAACCGTATATGCGGCGATAAGGCTCCTTGAAGAATTCGCGCCACATGTCGGGACTCATGAACAGCTGTGTTTTGGCACCCCAGTCATCGTGGAAGAAAACAGCATCGGGATGCATTTTCTCACAGTACAGCTTCATGATTTTCAGCTTATACTCGCATATGTAATCGATGAGCTCATGCATTTCATCCGGGTGCTCATATAAATTCGTCAGCGTGTCGGCAAAGCCCATAAGAAAATGGCACTGCTCGAAAAGCCCGGTTCCGGAAAAGGCGCAGAGAAGCCTGTCGTCTCCGGTAGCGGCTCTCGCTGCGGCAACGCATTCTTCCCAGCCTTCCCGGCAGTTGGCTTCCACATCCGGAGCGCTTACAAATTCCTTCCAGCGCGTGATGTCCTTCAGAACCTTGACATCCTCTGTGGTAATGGGTTGCTGACCGGGATGATCTTCCGGCCAGGTTACCGTGACGCCCCAGCGGTCCTTTTTGGTCATACCGGGCTGACGGCCGGCCATCAGATATCCGTTGACCGGATCGGCAAGCCAGAGATTCAGGGCTTCATACTGTATGAGAAGCCTTTCGGGTTTGGCATCCGGCTTAAGCATTTCGAGGAATATTTCTTTAGCAGTCATCGGGAGTCTCCTTTTTATCGAGTAATATGCAGGAAGTAAAACTGATGGTGTTTTCACCGTGATAATAGGGAATATGATTTTTTTGGCAGATATCGCTTACAAGAAGACCGTATGCCTCCATGGAAGAGAACATTTTACCGGGGAAGCGGCAGGGCTTCGAAGGATAGGTGCAGACTTCGCAGCGGATACAGGCACCGGCGGCCAGAGGAAGGCAATCCCTCTGAAAGTGCCTTATCTGGCGAGCAAGCGCGGCAAAGCGTCGGCTGTGTTCCTCCTGCGCCGCGGCAATGCCCCGGAGGTCAAACGCATCTTCCAGAGGACCGGTCGTCTGCAAAAGCAGACCGGAGGCATAGGAGGCAATCCGCTTGCGACAGAAGGAGAGATCCCCGCAGCCGGGAGGACAGGACCAGCGCTTTCCGTAGGCACCGCATTTGTCCGCAGAACACATTTCGCGCACTTCCGGCAGTACGGTTAAGGTTTCCATATTCAGTTCACAGGCTGCTTCAAAACCGACTTCTTTGGCAAGCTTTACCCAATCCATCTTGTAATATCTCTGCTGTCGTGTAAAATAGTATATAAGTATAATCATAGTATAGGAATCGCCCGGATATGTCAATCATCTCGGTTACGGAAAAAAACATAGAGAAGAGCTACTCCTTTGAAGCCGGTACGGTGCTGCTGGAGTTTTTGCGCATGCACGGGTATGCTCTGAGCGCGCCGTGCGGAGGAAAGGGAAAGTGCGGCAAGTGTACCGTGCTTCTGGCCGATGCCGAGGGCGAAAGAAAGATTGCGGCCTGTTCCTATGTACTGCAAAGAGACTGCAAAGTGTTCCTTCCCGACGGCAGTGCCGATTTTTCATGGAATGATGCCGTGGCTTTCGAGACCTCCTTCAAGGCGAGAGAGGGCCTTGGCGCCGCGGTCGACCTCGGAACGACCACGGTGGCCGTCAGCCTTTTCAATCGGATGGACGGCAGATGTCTGGGGACTATGAGCCGGTGGAATGCGCAGCAAAGCTTCGGAGCGGACGTCATCAGCCGGATTGGCTTCTGCATCGAGCAGGATAAGGGGCTGGAGACGCTGACAAACTTAATAAGAGACCAGATCCTTCAAATGCTGGAGGAACTTTGCCGCGGCAAAGGAAGTGAACTTCGCGAGGTAAAAGAAATCTTCGTTGCCGGCAATACCGTTATGCAGCACATCTTCGCCGGCATCTCGCCGGAGAGCATAGCGGCCGCACCTTTTAACCCGAAGTCTTATTTCGACGAGGAGAAAGCGTATGATTTAAACGGAATTCCGGTTCACTTTTCTCCCTGCGCCGCTGGATATGTGGGCGGAGACATTCTGGCCGGCATTCTCAGCACGGAGCTGGATGGCAGCTGTGAGAAAACGCTGCTGATTGATATCGGCACAAACGGCGAGATGGTATTCGGCAATAAGGACGGCTTCGTTTCCTGTGCCGTCGCATCGGGGCCGGCTTTTGAAGGAGCCGGTATCCAATGCGGGATGGCGGCCGCGAAAGGCGCCATAAGCGAAGTCCGGCTGGGCGATGACGGGCTGTGTTTCCATGTTTTGGACGGGGGAGAGGCAAAGGGAATTTGCGGTTCCGGCATTCTGGACCTTGTGGCTTGTCTGCTGGAACTCGGGTATATCGATGAAACAGGACGGCTGGAAGGCGATGACGGGTCCGACCGGTTCTATCTGACCGAGGATGTATACATCACGCAGAAGGACATACGGCAGATTCAGCTGGCTAAAGCGGCCGTTGCGGCCGGAATCGAACTGCTTATGAAAGAAGAGCACGTCGATGTCGGCGATATAGAAAAAATAACTCTCGCCGGGGGATTCGGGAACCGGCTCCGGGCGGAAAGCGCTGTCCGAATCGGAATGCTTCCGAGGGAACTGCTTGGGAAGATACAGGGTATCGGGAATGCGAGTCTTTCCGGGGCACAGGCGGCCCTGCTGAATCCGGAAGAAAGAGACAGGCTTAAAAACATAAAGAAAAAGTGCCGATATATAGAACTGTCTTCCAATCCCGATTTTAACGATTGTTTTATAGAAAATATGTCATTTCCGGAGGATGATTATGAATATTAAATTTCCGATGATTTTGGATGGCGCCATGGGGACGCAGCTGCAGAAGAGAGGACTGAAGCCGGGAACCTGCCCGGAGAGATGGTCCTGCGAGCATCCGGACGCGGTTCTGGAGGTTCAGAGGGCCTATGTGGAAGCGGGGTCCGAACTTATATATTCGCCCACTTTCGGTGCCAACGCATCGCGGCTGGAGAGTCACGGGGAATTTAACAAGGTGGAAGAACTGAATAAGCAGCTTGTGGGCTTATCCAAAACCGCGGCCGGAGACAAAGCCCTGGTGGCTGGAGACATCTCCTCGGCGGGAGGCATGCTGTATCCGCTCGGGGACATGAGTTTTGAAGATTTCTTTAACGTTTATTGCGAACAGGCCAAGGCACTCGAGAACGCCGGCGTCGATCTTTTCGCCATAGAAACCATGACCAACATACCGGAGGCAAGAGCGGCGGTTCTCGCCGTGAAGAGCGTCAGCAGCAAGCCGATTTTTGTTACCTTCTCCTGTGACGAAAACGGAAAAACAATGATGGGGACCGACCTGTGTGCCGCTTTGCAGATACTGCAGGGCATGGGCATCGATGCTTTCGGCATAAACTGCTCGGTTGGACCGGAGGAGGCCGTTGCCCAGATACAAAGACTCTACAAATATGCCTGTATTCCGCTGATTGCCAAACCGAATGCCGGGCTGCCTCTCACCGTAGACGGCGAAACCGTTTACACGGTGGGACCGGATGCCTTTGCAGCCTTCATACCGGCTCTTGCCGAGGCGGGAGCGAACCTGTTCGGCGCCTGTTGCGGGAGCAATGAAGAGACGATACGGGCCATAAAGAAGGCACTGCAGGGGATAGAGATGAAGCAACCGAATCCGGAAGACATCGACTCTCTGCCCTGTGCAACGGAAAAAGAGATGTTTATGCTGGATGCCGACGTCAGCTGCGAGACGGTTCTTCCCTGCGATGAGGAGCTGGAGGATGCCATCTGCGATCTGGAGGAGGGCGAGCTTTTCGGCATTGAAATTAACAGCATCGAAGATGTGGCCGTTTTTGCCGACTGCCAGTATGCCATAAAGAATCCGCTGTGCCTGTTTTGCGAGGATGCCCTTCTGCTGGAAAAAGCGCTCCGAGCCTACCAGGGCAGAGCTTTATACGAAGGCAGTCTCCCGGATGATGCGCTGTTGCCGCTTGTGGAGAAATACGGGCTGATTATCTGAGACTTCCGGTTGAAAAACTTTTTCCCATAGGTTATAGTTGTATCGGAGTTCAAATCTCTTTTTATTATTTTTGGAGTTTCTTATGACAAAAATGAGTGAAGACTTGCTGGACAGTGTTTGCGCCGGTGCGGGGCTGAATTATGTTTCGGACCTGAAGTTTTTAAGCCGGTCCGAAGAAAACACGACACGCTTTGTAGAGACAGTCGAAAACCTGGAACCGGGCGCATTTCCCGTGCCGCAGTGGACGGAACTGTGCCGCTATGTGACAGGCGGGCAGCTTTCCTTTTCGACCGAGTTTGAAGCAAAAAGATACATTCTGGAACAATTTACTAAAAACTATGGAAAATAACAGACAACTCAGAAATTACAAATTGAATGACCGGCTGGCGAAATTCGTTTCCGATGATGAACAGAGGCTGCTTGTACAGTATGTTGCCACATACAGCATCCTGATGCTTGTGGCCATCGTGATGACGGTTCTGAATGTATTCACCAAAAAGGGTGCGCTCACCTGGGCTACGGGTATTTTTGCCATATTGTGCGCCGTCAATGTTCTGCTGCACATCAAAGGCGGCTTCTGGAGAACGCTGACGAAGTATGCGTTCATGGCAGAAACTCTTGTGCTGTTTACCTTCTTCCTGATTTCCGGAAATCCGGAGGGATTTTCCGCCATCTGGATTGTTCTTTTACCGTCCTGTGCTTTTCTTCTGTATCAGATGAAGGAAGGTTCCATCCTGACCGGATGCATGTGGCTGATTCTGGTTTTCCTGCTCTGGACGAAGCCCGGCAACGGCCTGCTGCAGTATGAATACTCCGCCTCTTTTATGCAGAGATTCCCGGTGCTGTATCTGGCCGCTTCTGTACTGGCCCTGTTCCTGGAGCTGATTCGACAGAAAACCTTTGAAAACTATACCTATCTTATCAATCACGATCCGCTGACGGGTGCGCTGAACAGAAGGGGATTCTTTAAGTTTGTCGACAATGAACTCGAGAAACTGGATGGCGAGAACATAACCTTTGCCATGATGGACCTTGACCATTTTAAAGATGTTAACGATAAATACGGCCACGATGCCGGCGATGAGGTTTTAAAGCAGAGCGTAGACAGAATAAAAAAGCTTTCCGGTATGGAAGTCTGCCGCTGGGGCGGCGAGGAATTTGTCCTGTTTGACAGGAGCGGAAAACTGACAAAAGAATTCCTTGAAAACTTATGCAGGGAGTTCGGGAATCTGGTTGTGAACTACAACGGACACAGAATTCCCGTTCATGTCAGCATAGGGGCTGTCTGTGCCGATAATTCGCTGTTTTATAATATAGTAAAGCTCAGCCAGATTGCGGATGAATGCCTGTATGAGGCCAAAGAAAGCGGCAGGAATCAATCCGTCTATAAGGTGCATTCCGAGGCAGAAGCCACATGAAAAAGATTGTACTGTTGACAGGCAGCGCCAGAAAGAACGGAAACAGCTTTGCCATGGCGAAAGCCTTTGAAGAAGCTGCCCGGGAGTGCGGACATACGGTCGTCCGTTTCGACACGGCGTTTATTGAGATAAGCGGATGTACGGCATGCAATGCCTGCTGCACCAACGGGGGATTCTGCGCGGCGGATGATGCTTTTAACGCCATAGCGGCCGAACTGGAGAGTGCGGATGCTATTGTATTTGCTTCGCCGGTTTACTGGTATACGTTTCCGGCCAAACTGAAGGCCGTAATCGACAAGTTTTACGCCCTGTATAACGGCAAGAGGCTTTTCAACGGCAAGAGGACGGCCCTGATTGCCTGCTGTGAGGACAGCACTCTCGAGGCTTTTAACGGTTTGATGTTCGCGTATGCCGAATCCATGAAGCTCATGGGGGCGGAACTGGCGGGCGAAGTCCTGATTCCGGGTGTACACAAAATCGGAGACATAGCAAAAACCGACGGGGAGCGCCGGGCCGGGGAACTGGCAAGGACTTTATTGGATTAAAAAAACGGGAACCTTTACGGAAGGTTCCCGTTTTTTAATGGTCGTTATCAATCTTTGCGCTTTTCTTTAAAAATGAAGAGACACAGACTGCCGATAAGCAGAGCAAAGGCGAGAATGGCGCCGATGTTGCCGAGAGAGAAAAAGCGGCTGCAGTCCATCAGGTCACTCAGCGAGCTGCCGTTCACCCGGATAACGGCAAAAACAGCGAGCAGAATGCCGATGATGCCCTCACCGGCTATCAGACCGGAAGAATAGAGAATGCCACGGTCTACGGCAGCGGCCTTGGCTTCGTCGGAACTGTATTCCTTTTTATCGACGATGGTTCGGATAATACCGCCGATCATAATGGCAGCAGAGAGATGAATCGGGAGATAAAGGCCGATGGCAACCGGGAGAACCGGCAAACCGAGGATGAACACTGCAAAAGCAATAAAGGCGCCGATCAGGATAAGCGTCCAGGGCAGGCTGCCGCTCATAACGCCTTCCACGACCATTTTCATCATCATGGCCTGCGGTGCCGGCAGTTCGTTGCTTCCGAATCCCCAGGCTTTGTTGAGCAGCAGCATGATGGCTCCGATGGCAACGGCCGATGCAAAGGCGCCTATCAGTTCACCCAGCTGCTGCTTTTTGGGGGTGGCACCGACAAGAAAACCGGTTTTTAAATCCTGCGACATGTCACCGGCCATACAGGTTGAAATACAGACGATAGAGCCGATCATAATGGCGGAGAGCATTCCGGCACTGCCGTTATTGCCGGAAAGCTTCAGCAGAAGCGTTGTAATAATCAGAGCGGCGATGGACATGCCGGAGACAGGGTTGTTGGAAGAGCCGAGCGTGCCGACCATTCTGGCAGAAACCGAAGAGAAGAAAAAGCCGAATACCAGAACAATGAGAGCGCCGAGCCCGTTTATGGGAATGCCGGGATAGAGCCATACAAACAGACAGACAAGCGCGGAGCCGATAAGAGAGACGACAATGCTGATGTCCTGTTCGGTGCGAAGCGTACTTTTGATTCCTTTGCCGTAACCGGAGAAGGCGGAAACAAAGGTGGAAATAATGGTAGGAAGCGTCTTAATCAGGCTGATGATGCCTCCGGTTGCCAGGGCGCCGGCACCGATGTAACGAATGTAGGTGCTCCAGAGCCCCTGAGGACCGGAGGCTTCCAGAACCTCGTTAACGGACTGCGCTGCGGGATAAATCGTCATATCACCGCCGAAAAGGGCAATCAGGGGCATTAGCACCAGCCAGGCCAGGATGCCGCCGGCAAAGAGATACGATGCAATCTGACCGCCGCAGATATAACCGACGCCCAGAATAGCCGGAAGAACGTCACAGCCGATAGCGGAACCTTTGTAGGCTTTAATATCCCAGTTGACTTCACTGGGGAATACCTTCAGGCCGTCGGCAATAAACTTATAAAGGGCGGAGATTCCGAGACCCGAAAAAACGATGCCGGACTTTTTACCGCCTTCTTCGCCGGCCATGAGAACCTGCGCACAGGCGGTTCCTTCCGGATAACCGAGCTTACCGTGCTCCTGCACAATCAGGGACCGGCGCAGAGGAATCATCAGAAAAACGCCGAGCAGACCGCCACAGACGACGGCGAGTGTGAGATTGAACATGGAAGGCGTGTCGCCGGTTCCGCTTTCACTCCACATGAAAACGACGGGAAGCGTAAAGATGACACCGGCTGCAACCGATTCGCCGGCGGAGCCGATCGTTTGCACCATGTTGTTTTCAAGAATGGAATTCCGCTTCAGAAGTGCCCGGATGATGCCCATGGACAGAACCGCTGCCGGAATCGAAGCCGAGACGGTCATGCCGACGCGAAGGCCGAGGTAGGCATTGGCGGCACCGAATACAACGGCAAGCAGTATACCGGCAATCACGGAAAAGACGGTAAATTCCGGTAAGTTCTTTTCGGCCGGTACATAGGGCCTGAATTCTTCTTTATCTGACATAAATTTCTCCTGTTTCATTAAGAATTCCGGGAGCCGTTACGGTTCCCGGAAATGCTTATACTTTTTTCCACTTGCATCCGTTAGGGATGTCGGTAAGTTCAATGCCCTGCGCTTTCAGTTCCTCGCGGATGGCATCGGCGGTGGCAAAGTCTTTTGCCTTTTTCGCTGCCTGGCGCGCTTTGATTTTTTCGCTGATGGCCTCATCCTCAGTACCGTCTTCGGCAATAATGCTGAACTGCCCGGCGACGGCCTTCTGCTTGGCCAGTTTTTCTCTTTCGGCGGCCGCTTTTTCTATCAGGGACAGGGAAAGAACTTTATCAAAGGACGCAATGGCTGCCAGCTTGGTGGCATCGTTGCAGGAGGCTTTCAAAACATCGTAAAGCGCTGTGATGCCGAGAGAGGTATTGATGTCGTTATCAAGACCGGCGCGGAACTTCGCATCGAGAGCTTCGAAGGCGGCGCTGTCAAGCTCTCCGTCCGCCGGATTCAGGGCGGCGATTTTAGCAATCAGCTTATTGAAGGCAAGCTGCGCGTTGTCCAGGTTTTCCCAGGTGAAGACAAGGGACTTGCGATAATGGCTCTGCAGGCAGAAGAACCGGTATGCCAGAGGGTCATAACCTTTTTCCCGAAGCAGGGAAACGGTAAGAAATTCACCTTTGGATTTTGACATTTTGCCGTCGTTGGTATTCAGATGCAGAACATGCATCCAATAGTTGCACCAGTGATGACCGAGGTAAGCTTCGGACTGAGCAATTTCATTGGTATGGTGGGGGAAGGCGTTATCGATTCCGCCGCAATGGATGTCAAGATTCTCGCCGAGATGTTTCATGGAAATGCCGGAGCACTCGATATGCCAGCCGGGATAACCGACACCCCAGGGGGAATCCCACTTCAAAGCCTGGTCTTCAAACTTGGATTTGGTGAACCAGAGGACAAAGTCATTCTTGTTACGCTTGTTGGTATCTTCTTCAACACCTTCGCGTACGCCGACGGCGAGATCTTCTTCGTTAAAGTCATTAAATATATAGTAGCGATCCAGCTTGGATGTATCGAAATACACATTGCCGCCGGCAAAATAAGCATATCCGGTGTCCATCAGCTTCGTGATGATGCGGATGTATTCATCAATGCAGTTGGTTGCGGGCTCGACAACATCCGGTGTTTTAATGTTGAGCGCGGCACAGTCGGCAAAAAAGGCATCGGTGTAATACTTTGCTATTTCCATGACGGACTTATGCTCGCGGCGCGCCCCTTTGAGCATCTTATCTTCGCCCTCATCGGCGTCGGAAGTTAGGTGACCGACATCGGTGATGTTCATGACACGTTTTACGTTATATCCCGAATAGCGGAGATACTTTTCAAGGACATCCTCCATGATATAGGAGCGCAGATTGCCGATATGAGCAAAATGATAAACCGTTGGGCCGCAGGTATACATGCTGACCTGTTCCGGGTTGTTGGGGATAAACTCCTCGCGTTTTCTGGTTGCGGAATTATATAAAATCATGAATCAAACACTCCTTTGTTTTTTATGAAATAATCGATACCGGATATAAGCGTTACGGCAACGATGGCAAACATCACAATCCTGTCCAGTAGGCGGACATTGAATAAAAACATGGCGGATATTCCGATCATCGTAACCACTGTTTTAATTTTGCCGTAGGGACCGGCCGCTATGATTGAATTCTTTTGAGCCGCTATCAGACGAAGCCCGGAAACGGCAAATTCCCGAAAACAGACAAGCGCTACAGCCCATCCGCCGAAACGCCCGATTTCGATGAAATAACACATGGCGGCAATGACAAGGACCTTGTCGGCCAGAGGGTCCATAAATTTACCGAAAGTCGAAATCTGATTGTAGTTGCGGGCTATGTATCCGTCCAGAAAATCGGAAAGAGATGCCAGAACAAATACCGCAAAGGCAAGATAGTGCCTGTTGGTATAGGCGAAAATCATAAAAACCGGCACAAGACAGATACGGGTGATGGTGATTTTGTTGGCAAGGTTTTTCATTTTTCAATCTCCTTGCCGTAAAGAACACCGTCCTCAGCATCATAAATCAGAACCTGGGCAAAATCACCCTCAACGCAGTCACCTTCAAAAGCGACCAGACCGTCAATATCCGGGGAATCCGCATAGGAACGGCCTATCATATAACCGTTTTCTTCGCCCGTGCAGAGCACCTTCAGCTGCTTGCCGATGAACGAGGCACAGAAGGCATCCATAATCGGAAGCTGAATCTCGGACATTATGAAATCGGCTCTGTGCTTTGCGGTTTCATAATCGACATGCGGCATTTCGGCAGCCGGCGTTCCCTCTTCGGGAGAATAGGGGAATACACCGGCCCGCTCTATTTTGGCCTCTTTCAGAAAACAGCAAAGCTCGTCAAATTCCGCTTCTCCTTCTCCGGGGAGCCCGGTAATCAGGCTGGTACGAAGAACCAGACCGGGGATTCTTTCACGAAGAGTGGAAAACAGAGAACGGACTTCCTGAGAGGTCGTGTGCCGGTTCATGTCATAGAGAATTTTGTCGTTTATGTGCTGAATGGGAATATCGAGGTATTTTACGATTTTATCGTTGGATGCAATCTCATCGATGAGTTCATCGTTGATGACCTCCGGATACAGATAATGGAGGCGAATCCAATCGACACTGTCAATTTTCGAAATTTCATGGCAGAGCTCCGCAAGGCGGGGACGACCGTAGAGATCGATGCCGTACCGGGTAATGTCCTGCGCGATAATGATGATTTCCCGGACTCCGTGCTCGGCAAGGGACCTGGCTTCTTCCAGCACGTTTTCAAAGCTGCGGGAACGATAACTCCCGCGTATGTAAGGAATGGCACAAAACGCACAGAAATTGTCGCAGCCTTCCGCAATCCGGAGGAAAGCCCAGGAGGGGCCGGTGGAAATCACACGGGGGATTTCTTCAACCGGTGCCGAATTGTCTTTGAAGGAAAACAGAGAGGAACCGGAAAGAACCGCTTCGGCGGCCGGAACGATATCGGCAAAAGACCCGATACCGAGAAAGGCTTTCACCTCGGGAAATTCGGATGCTATTTCTTCCTTGTATCGTTCCGGCAGACAGCCGGTCACAATGATGTTGGGACAGACAGCGGCCGTTTCAAGAATGGTATCGATAGCTTCCTGCTTGGCATCATCGATAAAGGCACAGGTATTGATGATGACAAGATCCGCGGAAGACACATCCGAAATGAGCTCGTAGCCCGCTTCGGACATGAGATAGATCATCTGCTCGCTGTTTACTAAGTTTTTGGCGCATCCCAGAGAGATCAGCGCAAAGGTTTTACTCTTCATATCTTCTGATTGCCGAATTGATTTCATCCCATGAAAAGCCGCGCCGGGCAAGAGCGGCACTGACTTTGGATACTTCTTTTCTGTCATGGGGATTGGTAAGATGAGACCGAATAAAGGCATCGATTTTTTCCGTGGTGTCGGGCATTTCCCGAAGAGCCTCTTCAAAAAGATCTTCGGGGATGCCGTGCCTTTTCAGCTCGGAACGGATGCGGGAATAACCGTATCCTTTTGCCGCATAATGCCGGACAACGGCGCCGGCATAGGCGGCATCATCCAGAAGACGCAACTCGAGAAAGCGGCTGATTACATAATCCGCATCTTCGAAGGCAACGCCTTTTTCGGTTAATTTATCAAATAATTCTTTCTGCGATATCATCCGGCGCGAAATGACGCGGCCGGCGTATTGCATCGCATCATCCCTCGTCAAAGTCTTCTGCACTGATATCTACAGCCTTGACAGCCGGAGCGGCATTGGCAGCGGCCGGGCGCGATGTGCGACGATTGGCAGCCTCCAGGAATTTTTCCTTGATTTCCGCTTCTAATTTTTCGGCAACATCGGGATGATTTTCAAGATAGTCCTTGACACCGTCGCGCCCCTGAATGCGTTCTCCGTTGCAGGTGTACCAGGCGCCGGCCTTGTCAATGAGGTCAAGCTTTACGCCGGCATCGATAAGCTCACCGGTCTTGGAAATGCCTTTGCCGTAAAGAATATCGAATTCAGCCTCACGGAACGGGGGAGCCACTTTGTTTTTGACGACTTTTGCACGGGTACGGTTGCCTACCATTTCGCCGTTAACCTTGAGAGTTTCGATACGGCGGACATCGATGCGGACCGAAGAATAATATTTGAGTGCCAGACCGCCGGGGGTGGTTTCGGGGTTTCCGTACATGACGCCGATTTTCTGGCGGAGCTGGTTAATGAAAATAACCGTGCAGTTGTTCTTGGAGATGGCACCGGCCAGGCGGCGCATGGCCTGGCTCATCAGACGTGCCAGGGCACCGACGACGACATCACCGACTTCACCTTCGAGCTCGGCACGCGGAATCAGAGCGGCAACCGAGTCGACAACGACAACATCAACGGCACCGCTGCGAACAAGAGATTCCGCAATGTCGAGAGCCTGCTCGCCGGTATCCGGCTGAGAAATCAGAAGGGAATTGATGTCAACGCCGAGTGCTTCCGCGTAGGCAGGCTCCAGAGCGTGCTCAACGTCTATGTAGGCGGCTTCGCCGCCCTGCTTCTGTGAGGACGCCACGACATGAAGGGCAAGTGTTGTTTTACCGGAGGCTTCGGGCCCGTATATCTCAACAATACGGCCCTTCGGAACACCGCCGATACCAAGCGCCAGGTCCAGCGACAGAGAGCCGGTGGAAAGGGCTTCGACGTTGATGGAAATGTCATCTCCGAGGCGCATGATGGTACCTTTACCGTAGTTCTTTTCGATGGCGGCTATGGCCGTCTCCAATGCTTTTTTCTTATCGTTTGATTCGTTTACGGGTACTGTTTTTGCCATAATCAAGATACTCCTCTATTAAAAAAATTTTATTGTCGTTTTATTGCGGAAACGGCACGATCGATTCCTATGGAGTCTTTCGTGAAGCCGATATCCGTGAAACCGTTTTCCGATAGCAGGCTCGCTACCGGTTCCGCCTGATTTTCACCGACTTCGAAGATGATGGAAGCGCCGTCCTTTAAAAGAGAAGACCAGCTATTCACAATGGAACGGTAGAAATCAAGCCCGTCTTTCCCACCGTCGAGCGCAGAGAGAGGCTCGTATTTGCATACCGACGGCTCCAGGAGAGGAATCTCGGACGATTCGATATACGGCGGATTGCTGATGATTAAATCATAGCTTCCAAAGCCCGGGGGAGGCGGAAGCAAAACATCGGCATAAAGGCAGGTAACGCGGGATGAGAAGGATAGAGAACTGACGTTTTTCCTGGCAACGGCAAGAGCTTCCCGGCTGTTGTCCAGAGCCAAGACTTCCGCAGCGGGAAATTCGGAGGCGAGAGCACAGGCTATGCACCCGCTGCCGGTGCATAAATCAAGAATGCGGGGGGCCGGCCGATTATTAAGAGCCTTCATGGCGGCTTCTATCAGCGATTCGGTATCAAAGCGGGGAATCAGGACATGCCTGTCGATAACCAGAGGGAGACCGTGAAATTCCCAGGAACCGGTTATATAGGCAACGGGTTCGTTTTGCAGACGTCTTCTGATACAACGCAGATAAAGCTCTTCGATTTCGGTTGTTGCATAGAGTGCGTAGGAAGAGATAAGAGAGGAAACATCTTTGCCGGAGGCAAAGGAGAGGAGAAACCTTGCATCCTCCCGTGCTGTATCAAAACCGGCATCCAGAAGCGTTTTGCGACCTTCCAGATACAATGCATTATAGGTTTTCATTTTCCCCAGTCGTCAAGACCGGTTTTTTCGGGAATGACAAGCTTCATGGCGCGAATGGCGCATTCAATCATCGTGTCATCCGGTTCAAATACGGTAAAACGCTGCAGAAGCTTTCCGGGGCAGGAAAGAGCCGAGGACAGCGCATTGTCGTGCAGACCGCACCAGCGGTTGATTTCATAACTGATTCCCACAACGACCGGCAGAAGCAGGAGGTGAAGGCCGATTCTGGCAAAGGTGTTCGTTGCGGTAACAACGGAATTAACCAGAACGGAAACCAGAACGACCACAATCAGAAAACTGGTACCGCAGCGAGGGTGAAAACGGGATTCCGGACGGACGTTTTCAACCGTCAGTTCTTTCCCGTGTTCATAGCAGAAAATGGTTTTATGCTCGGCACCGTGATAGGAAAAGACGCGCTTTATATCTTTCTGTTTGGAACAGAGAAACATGTAAAGCAGAAGAATGATTACTTTGGCGAGCCCTTCACAGAGATTGCGGACGGTTATGTTTTCCCGAATACCGGGAAACAGACCGACAAGAAAAGCCGGCAAAAAGACAAAAAGGAACAGAGACAGCGCGATGCCGAGAACGACAGCCGTTCCGATGATGATTTTCTTCGCTTTTGCTTCCGAAAAGTGATTCTCTATCCAGAGATCGAGCTTGTCGGGTTCTCCCTGCTCTTCCTCCGGAAGAAGTTCGGCGGAATACGTCAGCGCATTCATGCCGTTTACAAGAGAGCTGATGAAAATAAAGCATCCGCGAATGAAGGGAATGCCGAGAATCTTATATTTTTCTTTGGTTACTTTAAGGTCTTCCACTTTCTCGACAAAACCGCCGGGCGTGGAACAGACGATAGACTGCTTTTCGGGGCCGCGCATCAGAATGCCCTCCATCAGGGCCTGGCCTCCGATTGATGTTTTATGTGACATAGGTTTAAAAGCTGTTAATTCTCCTTGGGAAGTACTATTGTGACCTGGCAGCCGCCGCCCTCGGCATTTGTTATATTCAGCTCGCCGCCGTGGCGGGATACGATTTCATCACAGACCGCAAGGCCTATGCCCGTTCCGCGGGCTTTGCTGGCGCCTTTATAGAACTTTTCTTTTACATGAGGCAAATCGTTTTCGGGAATGCCGGGACCGTAATCACGGACCGTAATGGAGACCGTTTTGGGAGCATCGCGGAGAGCGACGTCAATCTTCCCGCCTTCGCCGCCATGCTTGGAAGCATTGTCCAGAAGATTCAGAAAGACCTGTTTGAGACGCTCCGGATCCCCGGGAATCAGAGCAATTTCGGAATCGGGGGAGGAATAGCTGACGGTTATACCGGCCTGTTTCATCAGTTCGCCGTAGGTGAATATGGCATCTTCCAGCTCGGCGGCGATGTCAATCAGTTCAACACGGAGATTGAACCGGCCGTCCTGTATTCTCGTAAACTCCAGAAGCTCCGAAACCATGCGGGTGAGACGCTCCGCTTCTTTGGAGATAATGGACAGGCCGCGCTGAGAATCGGGGGAGATGTTCGGGTCGAAGGCAATGGTTTCGGCCCAGCCGGTAATGGCCGTAAGCGGTGTTCTGAGCTCATGGGATATCTGAGAGATAAATTCGGTACGGGATTGTTCCGCAACGGCTATCTTCTTGGACATTTCATTAATGGAATCGGTAAGATCGCCAATCTCGTTTTCGGCCATTTTTTCTTCCTTTATGCCATAGGATCCTTCGGCAATTTTGGAAGAGAAACGGGTAAGGTTCTCGATGGGTTCGGTAACAAAAGTCCGGAACCACATGTTAATGAGAACAATAAAAACGGACGATACGATAAATATTATGACGGCCGGAACAATGAAGCCGGCAACCGTGAGCCAAATCCCGATGAGCATGAGAATGACGGCGGCTGCGGAAGATATGAAAAGTTGTCTTTTAAGCGAAGGACGCAAGATAAATCAATAACCCCACTTGTAACCGTAACCCCAGACAGTCGTGAGATACTCAGGCTCGGTGGGATCGGATTCGATTTTCATTCTGAGACGACGAATGTTGACATCAACCGTTTTGAGCTCTCCGCTGAAATCCCCGCCCCAGACGGATGCCAGAATGTCTTCACGGCTCATGGCTTTCGCGGGATTTTCCATAAAGAGCTTCATGAGAAGATACTCAATCTGCGTAAGCTTGATGCGCTCACCGAATTTTTCCAAGGTGCGGTTTCTTGTGTTGAGAATGAAAGGACCGCTCTGAATTTCGTAACTGTCCTTTTCGGGATCATCCGAGCCGAGGCGGCGAACAAGAGCGTCAATGCGGGCTGTAAGCTCGGCGGGAGAGAAGGGCTTGGTAATATAGTCATCGGCACCGTTCATGAGACCCGTGACTTTATCAATCTCCTGACTTTTGGCCGTGAGCATGATGACGCCCATTTTGCTGCCCTGTGCACGGATGCGACGGCAAACCTCAAAACCGTCGATATCCGGAAGCATGACATCCAGCAGAGCAATGCAGATATCCTGATTGACTTTTATCTTCTCGAGTGCTTCGGCCCCGGTTGCGGCTTCGATAGGCTCGTATCCGCTCCTCCGGAGATTGATAACGACAAAAGAACGAATGTTCTCTTCGTCCTCCATCACTAGAATTTTTTTCATATTGATACTTCCTCCGAAAAATGTTTCTCGTTTTAAACACAGTTGATGAAATTATAACATAATAATGTAAGAATTAATAGAGCGATTGAAGAAAAAGTTACAAACATGAAAATAAAAATAAACCTCTCCGTCAAGAGGCGGAGAGGCTTGCTTTCCGAGAAATCTTATAGACTCGAACGCTTTAAGGCAGCAATTTCATCGGGAGAGAAGCTGTATGTTTTGTCGCAGAACTGGCAGGAAGCATCGACGTTCCGTCCTTCTCTCAGTATCTGGGCAATATCGTCATCATCGAGGCATATCAGCGCGTCCTGTACCTTCTGTCTCGAACAGTTGCAACGGTATCCGACTTCCTCCTGAGAGACGATATGATAGTCAATGCCTTTTAAAACCTGATGAAAGACTTCTTCGGCTCCGTCCTGGTCGAGTATAACCGTGAGCTGATCCATCAGAAAAATGTTTTCCTCCAGTTTGTCTATCAGGCTTTCATCCGCACCGGGCATCAGCTGAACGATAAAACCGCCGGCAGCTCTGACGGAAGTATCCGTATCCACAAGGACACCCAAACCGCAGGCAGAAGGAACCTGGTCACTGGAAAGAAGATAGGAAGTTACATCCTCGGCGATTTCACCGCTGACAAGTTCAACGGAGCCGATATAGGGTTCGACAAGGCCGATATCTCGGCTTACCGTCAGAAGGCCGTTGTGACCGACTGCGGCACCGACATTTAATTTGCCGTCGTCCCGCAGGGGAGGATCCACTTCCGGATTCCCGACATATCCGCGGACATAACCGTCACTGTCCGATACGGCCACGATTCCGTTAATCGGACCGTCTCCGGCAATACGGATTGTCAAAGATGCGTTATCTTCTTTCATTGCGTTTCCGAGGAGAGAGGCCGCACACAGCGTTCTGCCAAGAGCGGCCGAAGCCGTTGGCGAACAGGCGTGTATGCGACGGGCTTCTTCTACGGTATCGGCGGCTTCGATCACCGCCATTTTAATAAAGCCTTCAGCGGCCGTTGCTCTGATAATTCTGTCCATTAAAGTCTGATGTTATCCTTTGTAATATGTTTTAAATCGGGGCATCCGCACATAATCATTGTGGACTGCAGCTCATCTATGATTTTGTCCATGTAAACGCGGAATCCTTCGGCACCGGCGCCGTATATGCTGTTGAGAACCGGACGGCCTATCAGAACCCCGTCGGCACCGAGGGCGAGAGCACGGAAAACATCCACACCGCTGCGGATGCCGCCGTCAACGAGAATGGTCAGCTTTCCTTTAACGACGTCCGCAATTTCGGGAAGGACCTCGGCTGTAGAGGGGCAACCGCCCTGAACTCTGCCACCGTGGTTGGAAACCACGATTCCTTTTGCCCCGGCTTCAAGGGCTTTTCCGGCTCCGGCAGCCGTCATAATACCCTTGATGATGAAGGGACGACCGGCATAGGAAATGATCTCTTTCATTTCATCCACGGTTTTGCTGCCAGCATCCGGATTGTTTCGGAGGAAGGGAAGACCGGCACCGTCGATATCCATGGCGACACAGAGCGGATTCTTTTCATGAAGGATGTCCAGCTTTTCAAAGACAATTTCTTTAGTCCATGGCTTTATGGTAGGACATCCTATCCCGCCGACCTGCTGCATATCCGAAGCTGCGGACTTGAGAATCTCGGGATTCGTGCCGTCTCCGGTGAAACCCATGAGCCCGTATTCGGCGGCAGACTTGACCATTAATGCATTGTAGTCCGCTTCCTGATATTTCGGCCCGTAATGTGTGGGAAGGGCACCGAGGGGCGCAACAAAAACGGGAGCTTTGAAAACATGGCCGAACATTTCAAAAGAGGTATCGGGGCAACAGCTCGGATTGAGCGTATCCATATTAACGGTGATTTCCTGCCACTTCTCGTAGTTTCGTTCAGCGGTGTTACCGGGGAATTTGGAGCCCGGACCGGGGATTGAATTCCCACAGGCTTTTCCGTTACACACCGGACAGTTCTTGCAGTAAGGCCCCAGCTGGCCGTCAGCTGCCGCATGTACTTCCGCGTAAGTCATAATCATGTCTCCTTTTATAATTGAATCCTTTATTAATTGCGTTAAATGATCGTGCCGTCAAAAGAAGGAATAAAATCTTCGGTGGCGGATGAAAGTTCCTGATAAAAGCCGTTCAGGCCGCGAAGTTGCATATAATGGATGAGATTGCTGTTTTCTTCCGGCGATACCTTTGCCGTGATATCACAGCCGGGCATCGGAACAAATTGCGACATAAGGGAAAAAAGTATTCCTTCACCGTAATGATCGGCAGCAAAGTCGATAACATCCATTGAATTTTCAATATGACCGGGGAGAATCAGGTGCCGGAGAAGAACACCGGACGTCAACATGCCGTTTTCAAGTTTATATACACCGCGCTGGCGAAACATTTCGGCCACGGCAGCGGCCGCCGTTTCCGGGTAATCCGGGGCAAAGCTGTATTTGGCGGCAAGCTGGCTGTCGCAATATTTATAATCCGGCAGATAGACGTTCACAAGACCGTCCAGCATGCGGAGAGTGTCTGGCAGTTCATATCCGGAAGAATTCCAGATGACGGGTATCGCAAGCTCTGCCATGGAAAGAGCCTCCGCAATCAGAGGTGTAAAATGCGTTCCGGTAACAAGATTGATGTTGTGAACGCCGCTGTCCTGCAGCCTGCGGAACAAATCGGCCAAAGACCGTGCATCGAATTCAGATCCCTGCTCATGCCTTGATATCTCGTGATTCTGGCAAAAGGAGCATTTTAGATTACATCCGGAAAAGAATACGGCACCGGAACCGTTACTGCCGCTTATGCACGGCTCCTCTCCGAAATGTGGCGCTGCACGCATGATTCGGGGTAATTCGCCGCATGAGCAGAAGCCACGGACGAATGCCCGGTCAACATTACATTTTCTGGGACAAAGAGAACATTTCATAACGTCAAAATAACCAAAAAATTAACAATTTCAAGCCAATTATAAACGCATTTTGTTCAATATGCAAGAAATTCAAAAATCACTTAAAATCTACGTGATTTTAATACAAATTGTGCTAAAATGTGCACAGAATCTAATATTGGAGGATTTTATATGAACTATTCCAAGAAAACCGTAAAAGACCTGGATCTTAACGGTAAAAAAGTTCTTCTGAGATGCGATTTTAACGTTCCTCAGAACAAAGAAACAGGTGAAATTACATCTGATAAAAGAATTGTTGCAGCTATTCCCACCATCCAGTATCTTCTTGATAACGGAGCAGCGGTTATAGCCTGCTCTCATCTTGGCAAACCCAAGGGCGAATGGAAAAAGAGCTTGACGCTGGCTCCGGTTGCAAAGCGCCTTTCCGAAAAACTCGGCAAAGATGTTATTTTTGCAAGTGACATCATCGGTGAGGATGCCAAGGCTAAGGCTGCGGCACTCAAGAGCGGCGAAATCATGCTTCTTGAAAACCTCCGCTTCGACCCGAGAGAAGAGAAGAACGATTCCGAATTTGCCAAGGAGCTTGCATCCCTGGCTGACGTATTTGTTTCCGATGCTTTCGGTACGGTTCACAGAGCTCACGCTTCCACCGAAGGCGTTTCCAAGTTCCTGGATGCTTTCAGCGGCCTCCTCGTTGACAAAGAGCTTTCCATTATGGGTAAGGCACTGGAAGATCCCGCCCGTCCTTTCGTAGCTATTCTCGGCGGTGCAAAAGTTTCCGATAAGATTAACGTTATCAACAATCTTCTTGAAAAGGCCGATACCGTTATCATAGGCGGAGGCATGGCATATACCTTCATGAAGGCACAGGGCTACACCATAGGAAAGAGCCTTCTTGAAGAAGACCGTATCGACTATGCAAAAGACATGATAGCCAAAGCAGCCGATAAGGGTGTTAAGTTCCTTCTCCCGGTTGACAGTTACTGTGCAGAGGAGTTCTCCGCAGACGCAGAGCCTGTCCTCTTCGAAGGTGACATTCCCGAAAACATGATGGGCATGGACATCGGTCCCAAGACCGTTGCAAGCTTTACCGAGGCTGTTAAAGGCGCCGGCACCATAGTCTGGAACGGACCTATGGGCGTTTTTGAGTTTGACAAGTTTGCAAACGGTACAAAAGAAATGGCAAAGGCCGTAGCAGAGAGCGGTGCCGTTTCCATTATCGGTGGCGGTGATTCGGCTGCAGCCGTTGAAAAGCTCGGTTTTGCCGATAAAGTTACTCATATTTCCACCGGCGGCGGCGCTTCTCTGGAATTCCTTGAAGGCAAGGCACTTCCCGGCGTTACATGCCTGCTTGACAAATAATTATTCAATTTTTGAGGCTATATATGAACAGAAATTATCGTAAAACTATTATTGCCGGAAACTGGAAAATGAACATGCTTGCTTCTCAGGTTAAGCCCTTCATGGAAGAACTGAAAGCCAACATGCCTGAGAAGAAGGTTTGTGACGTTGTCCTTTGCACACCGGCTGTCATGATTCCCGGAATGGTAAAGGCCGGGAAGAAATGCAAGGTCGCTGCCGGCGGACAGGATTGCTCCAAATATGAAAAGGGCGCTTACACCGGCGAGATTTCAGCTGCACAGATGGCTGACATCGGTGCCAAGTACTGCATCGTCGGACACAGCGAGAGACGCCAGTATCACGGTGAGAGTGATCTGCTTGTTAACGAAAAAGCAAAGATGCTGCTTGCAAACGGTGTCAACCCGATTATCTGCGTAGGCGAGAGCCTTGAGCAGCGTGAAATGGATCTCACAATCGAGTATATTACCTATCAGGTAAAAGCAGCTCTCAGCGGCATTTCCGCTACGGAACTCAGACGTACCGTTATCGCTTATGAACCTATCTGGGCCATCGGCACCGGAAAGACGGCCACTGCCGAGCAGGCACAGGAAGTCTGCGCTGCCATCCGTACCGTTATCAGAAAAATCTACGGTGCACGTCCTGCAAGAGCCGTCAGCATTCTGTACGGCGGAAGCATGAATGCCAAGAATGCAGCTGAACTGCTTGCCCAGCCGGATATTGACGGCGGTCTTATCGGCGGTGCCTCTTTGAAGCCGGCCGATTTTGCAACAATCGTAAAGGCAGCTGACCAATGAAAAAAGCCGTTCTGATTATCTTGGACGGATACGGCATTGCACCGGTCTGCGCCGGGAATGCCATAACCACCGCTAACGAACCGAACCTTGTCAGGCTGTTTAATGAGAACCCTCATTCACAGCTGATGGCATCCGGGCTTGATGTGGGCCTTCCGGAAGGACAGATGGGCAACTCGGAGGTCGGTCATACCAATATCGGCGCAGGGAGAGTTGTTTTCCAGATACTGCCAAAAATGACACAGGAAATTGATAACGGCAAGTTCTTCAATAACCCTGTATACATCAAGGCAATGGACGATGCCAAAGCAAACGGCAAGGCGCTCCACATTATGGGACTGCTGTCGGACGGCGGTGTTCACAGCCACATTAAACATATTTTTGCCATTTTGGATATGGCAAAACAGCGCGGACTGGAAAAGGTCTATGTTCACTGCTTCCTGGACGGGCGCGATGTTGCGCCGACGTCCGGAGCCGGTTTTGTGAAAGCGCTTGCCGAAAAGTGCGATGAGCTCAGAAATGCGGCGATAGCCACTGTTCAGGGGCGTTTTTACGGAATGGACAGAGACAAACGCTGGGAACGTGTTGAAGAAGGATACAATGCCATCGTATGCGGAGAGGGAATAGAGAATTCCAATCCCGTTGATGCCGTTGAAAAGAGCTATGCTGAAGGTGTTACGGATGAGTTCGTTAAGCCGGTTGTCTGCTGCAAGGACGGTGTTATCAATGCAGGGGATAGCGTAATCTTTATGAACTTCCGACCCGACAGAGCCAGAGAAATGACCTGGGCGTTGAACATGCCTGATTTTGACGGTTTTGAGCGCAAAAAGAAGGTTTTCCCGCTCTCTTATGTATGCACGGCTCAGTATGACGAAACGGCAAATCTGCCGATAGCCTATCCTCCCGAGACCATAGAGAATACGCTGGGTGATTATGTTTCTTCTCTCGGTTTGAAGCAGTTCAGGGTTGCGGAGACCGAAAAGTACGCTCATGTTACGTTCTTCTTTAACGGCGGCGTTGAGAAAGAAATCGAAGGCGAGGAGAGATGCCTTGTTCCTTCTCCGAAAGAATATCCGACCTATGACCTGATTCCGCAGATGAGTGCGGAAAAGGTCTGCGACAAGGTTACGGAAGCTATTGCTTCGGATAAGTATGACCTTGTTGTCTGCAATTTTGCTAACTGCGATATGGTCGGTCACACCGGAGTGATGGAAGCGGCTGTAAAGGCGGTTGAAACCATAGACGGTTGTATGAAGCGGATTGTTGAAGAAGTTGCAAAACATCCTCAGACCGTTTTGCTCGTGACAGCTGACCACGGTAATGCAGACTGCATGTTTGATGAAAACGGCAAAGTCAATACGGCTCATACAACAAACCCTGTTCCTTTTGCAGTTTGCGAAGAAGGAATAAAACTTAAAGATGGCCGTCTGGCAGACATTGCACCGACAATACTCGATGTAATGGGGCTTGATAAACCGGCTGAAATGACAGGCGAAACATTAATCGAAAGGATTTAAACATATGATTTACACAACAGAGGTAAACAATATGTGCCCGGTTGCCAAGGGTGCATATCATGGCCCGGCACCCATTCCCGAAGAAGGCAAATGGGTTCAGGCAAAAGAAATTAAAGACATCTCCGGTTTCACGCACGGTATCGGTTGGTGTGCCCCTCAGCAGGGTGCCTGCAAACTGACACTGAATATTAAGGAAGGTGTGATTGAAGAGGCACTGGTTGAGACTCTCGGATGCTCCGGTATGACGCATTCCGCAGCTATGGCTTCCGAAATCCTGATTGGAAAGACGATTCTCGAAGCCCTGAACACCGACCTTGTTTGCGATGCCATCAACACCGCAATGCGCGAACTGTTCCTGCAGATTGTTTATGGCCGTTCTCAGTCTGCTTTCTCCGAAGACGGGCTGGCTGTCGGCGCTTCTCTTGAAGACCTTGGCAAAGGTCTCCGCTCCCAGATTGGTACCATGTTTGCTACCAAGGAGAAGGGACCCCGTTATCTTGAACTCACGGAAGGCTATGTTACCAAGATAGCTCTTAACAAGGACAATGAGATTATCGGTTATGAATTTGTTTCTCTCGGGAAAATGATGGACTTCGTCAAAAAAGGTGACGATGCTAACGAAGCAATGAAAAAAGCCACCGGTCATTACGGCCAGTGGGACAGCGCGGCAAAATATATTGACCCGCGCAAGGAATAAAGGAGGACGAAATAATGGCACTGTTTGAAAACTATGACAGACGCATTGACAAAATAAACGGCGTCCTCGCTCAGTACGGTCTCAAGTCCGTAGAAGAGTGCAGAGATCTTTGCAAGGAATACGGATTCAATCCTTATGAAATAGTAGGCGGAATCCAGCCTATCTGCTTTGAAAATGTAAAGTGGGCTTATTGTGTAGGTGCTGCCATTGCTATAAAGCAGGGGGCAAAAAACGCTGCCGAGGCTGCAAAGCTTCTTGGCGTCGGCCTTCAGAGCTTCTGTCTTGACGGCTCTGTTGCTGAGGACCGTAAAGTCGGTCTCGGCCACGGTAATCTTGGCGCAATGCTTCTGAGCGACGAGACAAAGTGCTTTGCTTTTCTTGCCGGTCATGAATCGTTTGCTGCTGCCGAAGGCGCAATCGGAATCGTGAAGAATGCCAACAAGGCACGTAAAGTTCCCCTCAGAGTCATTCTTAACGGTCTTGGCAAAGATGCAGCCCAGATTATTTCCAGAATCAACGGATTTACCTATGTTC
This sequence comes from Candidatus Limivicinus sp., assembly GCA_045640405.1. Classification (GTDB taxonomy): domain Bacteria; phylum Bacillota; class Clostridia; order Oscillospirales; family Oscillospiraceae; genus Limivicinus. The sequence continues at coordinate 7,766 of JAZUEY010000067.1, read as the reverse complement.
AGACGCAGTTTGATTATTTTACCGGCGAGCTGAAAGTTGTAAAGGAAATCCGCTACTCTGAAACCGAACGCGCCGATGTCCGTTGCTACGGTGCGGATGACGTTCGTGAAGGTGTTGCCATCATGCATTCCGAAGGCGTTGATGTTTCTATCACCGGTAACTCCACCAATCCTACCCGTTTCCAGCATCCTGTTGCAGGCACCTATAAGAAAGAATGCATCGAACAGGGCAAGAAATACTTCTCCGTGGCATCCGGTGGCGGTACGGGACGTACCCTTCACCCGGACAACATGGCAGCAGGCCCGGCTTCCTATGGTATGACTGATACAATGGGACGCATGCATTCCGATGCTCAGTTTGCCGGTTCCTCTTCTGTTCCCGCTCATGTTGAAATGATGGGATTCCTCGGTGCAGGCAATAACCCGATGGTCGGTATGACAGTGGCTGTCGCCGTTGCCGTCAACGAAGCCATCAACAAGTAATTTGGTAGAGAAATTACTTATATTTAGGAAAAACAACCTAATTTAGTTACTTTTAGGAGTAGTAAAGGGTAGTAGGTTTTAGCACAGTCCTACATTAATCCTATACTACTCCTACAATTATATTCCTACACCGTCTGACGCTCCTTACAATAATCATTCTGTTTCCTTTCTCATTTGATGTTTTGTCCTCCAAAATAATTCGGCATTGCTACTTCTTATAGAATTTATTGTCAGACGTTGTGAAAAAGGGCCTATAGATTTTTACGGGATCTATAGGCTCTTTTGGTTTCATATTTCGAAAGAATTACAGTTTATTATATGAGAGGGCCGATGACAGCGCTATACGAGTACTCACAAAGAAGAAAGAGGAAAGAAGCTAACAGGCCCCGATAATAAAAAGGAGCGAATTAAACAGCTCCTTTTATTTTTTTAATTTCGTCATTAAGCCATCCCTCAGGACGCTTTGTATACACAGCTTCTGTTATGTCACTAATCTTATGCCCGACCATGTACTTAATAGCGTACTCGTCAACATTATATTTCTTGCAACGACTGACGAATTGCTTTCGAGGGTCGTGCGGACGATGTTCCGAATTCAATCCAAGAGCTGATATCACTTTAGCAAATCTTGCCGAGTACTTATCATATGTCATTTGCGAATTTCCCCGGTGGGTAACTCCGTCAAAACAATTTATAAGATACTTGCTGCCGGCTTTCTTAGCTTTATCATAGAGCTCTTTTACCATATCGTAAATACAATCGTGAATAGGCACAACACGGTCATAACCAGCATCGGTCTTGATACCACCAATTATATTTCGTTTCTCTAAATCAACCTTATCGAGCTCTATAAGCCCTAATTCTTGAGGCCTCCAGCCCATATAGCACTGAATCAGAATTATATTTGCATACGGCATAGAGTTATTGATATTCTATCCGAAATGAATTTGGCTAAATGAAATGATTAGGAGCTTTCAACAGCTCCTTTTCTTTTTGCCCTACACAGGTGACAACTTACATGCCGAAGCTATAATCTGGGCGAATGATGCAGAAGCTCGTGGAATCGAGTATAGACATCAGAAAAAGCACAGAGAAGCGATGCGTGAATTTAACCTTGAAACCGTTATGAGACGGTATGCAGAAGCTCTGGAAGATGAGTTTCCGTCGTTGAAAACAGCAAACTAATGTAGGTTGTTCATACATTACTCCTACATTTATATTTGAAAGTTAGCTAAATTAGGCAACTTCCTGCTTCCGTCAACGAAGCATTGAATAAATAACCTCAAAACCATGTTTACGGGACTTGCTTTTGCAAGTCCCGATTTTTATAATCAAATTATGAAAAAAGCTTTTTTATACAGTTTTAAACATTCGTTGCCTATATTTATCAGTTTTGTCCCGGTTGGAATTGTATACGGCATTCTGATGCAGACAAACGGATATGCCTGGTATTGGAGCGGTGCCACCTCACTTGCCGTTTTTGCCGGATCACTGCAGTATCTGATGATTGATTTTTTTAGAGACGGGACTTCTTATATGACGGTTGCTGTAATGGCGCTGCTCTTAAACAGCCGGCATATTTTCTATGGAATTCCGTTTATTGAAAAATGGAAAGACTACGGAGCAGCAAAATGGTTTCTGATTTTTGCATTGCCGGATGAAGCTTTTTCCCTTCATATTTCCAGTGAATATGACGAAAAACTGATTTATATATTCAATGCTTTTTTTGTGCTGATATATTGGCTGATTATCAGCATTCTTGGAGGTCTTCTGGGCTCGTTAATCAGATTTCCCACGGAAGGGATGGATTTCGCTCTTACGGCTCTTTTTATTGTTATTGTATTGGAACAGCTGAAAACATCAAAAAGCTTTGTACCGGCCCTTATTGCGGCAATATCGTCTATATTATGCCTGATTGTTATCGGACCGGACTATTTTATTCTTCCGTCTTTGGTTATTACCGTTACGGCTTTGATGCTCATGCGGAAAAAGCTGGAGGTGGCTGATGAAGATTGATGTTGCAAGATCGATAGTTATTATAGCCATCTGTGCCGTTATTACTTTTAGTGAAAGAGCATTGCCTTTTGTTGTATTCAGAAAAGGCGAAGTTCCTGGGGCTGTCCGATATCTCGGCAAGGTTTTGGCTCCGGCGATTATGACAACGCTTGTTTTTTATTGTATGAAAGGGATAACTTTTAATACCTGTTCCGGGTTTGTCCCGCAGATTGCTGCTGCCGTGGTTACACTGGTGCTGCATTTGTGGAAAAGGAATACTATGATTTCCATTGTCGGCGGGACGCTTACCTGTATGCTTTTATCGCAGTTTATCTTTTGAAACTGGCATTTTCCGTTGATATTTGAGCCGCATTATGTTATTATTCAATTACTTTGAACAATAATTATTTTAAGGAGTTTTTGAAATGGCCGAAAAAGTAAAATGCAAAGACTGCGTTAATCTTAAGGAATGGGCACTTCAGCAGAATGTTTGCGCTTTCTGCGGTGTTGTTAACAAAACTGTCAAGGCAGAGGATTCCTGCCCTAAAGGAAAGAAAAGGAAATAATTTCATGAAAAGTTATGCGGATTTTTCCCGCGAAGAACTTAAGAATGAAAGAGAAGCGCTTTTAAAATCTTTTTCTGATTTTAAAGCGCTTAATCTCTCTTTGGATATGACGAGAGGAAAGCCGTCTCCAAAGCAGCTCGATATTTCTTCCGGGATGTTTGATGAACTGAGCAAAAAAACGGGATTTAAAGCAGCTGACGGAACGGACTGCCGTAATTACGGTGTTCCTGCCGGCCTTCCCGAGGTACGTGAACTGTTTGCTTCTATTCTTGGAACAACGGCGGATAAAGTGTTTTTGGGTAATAACTCTTCGCTTACCCTGATGTATGGTTCTCTGATGAGGGCAATGGTATTCGGCGAACATGATTCCGAAAGACCGTGGGCACAGATCGAAGGGAAGAAGTGGCTTTGCCCGGCTCCCGGATATGACAGACATTTCAGAATTACCGAAAAATTAGGCTTTGAACTGATAACCGTTCCGATGACGGAAGACGGACCGGATATGAGCATTGTGGAAGAACTTGTTGCCAAGGATGATAAAATTCTTGGTATGTGGTGTGTTCCCGTTTACAGCAATCCGGACGGCATTGTATATTCCGAGGAAACATGCAGAAGAATTGCTTCCATGAAAACAGCTGCAAAGGACTTCAGAGTATATTGGGATAATGCCTATGTAGTTCATCATCTCTATGATGACAACAGGGGAACCGTTCCCGATGTTCTTGCACTGAGTGAGGAATGCGGGAATCCTTCAAGATTCTATGAATTTGCATCGACTTCCAAGATTACGTTTGCAGGTGCCGGTGTTTGCTGCATTGCTGCAAATAAAGAGAACTATGAGCATTTTAAAAAAAATATCGCGGCGGAGGCCATTTGCTTTGACAAAGTGAATCAGCTCGCTCATGCGGTATATCTAAAAGATATGGATGGTCTGGAAGCCGTTATGAAAAAGCATGCCGAACTGTTAAGACCGAAATTCGAAAAGGCACTTGAAGTTCTGGAGAATGAACTGGAAGGAACCGGTGCTGCTACATGGACGAAACCGAGAGGCGGCTATTTTATCAGTGTATTTTCCTATCCCGGAACAGCTGACAAAATCGTCAGTATGTGTGCAGATTGCGGAGTAAAGCTCACTTCGGCCGGTGCCACTTATCCATATGGGAAAGACCCGAATAATTCCAATATTCGTCTTGCACCGTCATTCCCAAGTGTGGAAGACATTGAAAAGTCAACGAAGATCCTTGCGGTTTGCATAAAACTGGCAGCAGTGGAAGCACTTCTTAATGCTTAAAGGGCTGAAGAACAAAATAATAAAATTACTGGAACTAATCGGTGTTACTCTTCTTTGCCTGATAGTTACATTGCTCGGAGTTATATGGGTTCTTGAAAAAGGACCTTCTCCGACTATGACGGCCACTTTTACAAGAAGTGTCCGTGAGACAAGTGCGCTGAAGTTTATTTCTAAAATTTTTCTCAGTGAAGAAGAATTGGAGCGCTATAAATCCGTAAGTACAGAAGAAACCATGACGGAAAGCGTTGATACAGCGCTTATCGATATTTCCGGTGCTGAAATTAACAGTTCGGAGCCTGATTTGCAGTTGATTGACATATCTGCCGGAACTTGCAAGGGCAAGCTGCTGATTGTAAAGGATCCAAAGAGAGTTATTCTCGGTACTTCGGAGAACTTCTATTATGAACCTGGCTTGTTGGTTACGGATATGGTAAAAAAGTACGGGGGAATTGCCGGAACCAATGCCGGAGGTTTTCATGATGATGGCGGACAAGGGGACGGAGGAAGTCCTGACGGTCTTGTCATCTGTGATGGTAAGCTTCTTGCAGGGAATGGGTCATTGACCTACAACATCGTCGGTTTGAATAATGACGGTATTCTTATTGTAAATACCATGTCCGGAAACGATGCCTTGGCTCAGGGTGTGAAATACGGCGTCAGCTTTACTACCTTCGACGGTGTCGCTTCGGCTTTGATTATCAACGGAGAGATTCAAAAGCAGAATCTTGGCGGCGGAGTCAATCCAAGAACGGCCATTGGACAGCGAGCCGACGGTGCCATATTGCTTCTTGTCCTTGATGGCAGAAGCATCAGTACTCTGGGCGCTTCTCTGCAGAATGTAGCGGAAATCATGCTTGAATACGGCGCTGTCAATGCAGGTAATCTTGACGGCGGTTCATCTTCGGTTATGGTTTACGAAGATGAAATCATTAATAACTGTGCTTCGGTTACGGGGCCGCGAAGAGTTCCGACCGGATTCATCGTCCTGGAAGAAGGTGATTCGGTTGGCTGAAAAAAAATGGAATAGATTCCTGATTCTTTATGCCGGATTGCTTTTGATAGCGGGATTAATTGCTTGTATTGTCCTGTATAAATATTGCGATGTGTATGAGAAAACCTTGCCGGATGAAGTTATCGAAGAAATCTTTCAATCTAAAACAGCGGATGACTGGTATAACGAAGCAAGAAATAACTGCAATCTAAACAACACTGAGTTTGAATATAGCCTAGATCTTTATGAAAACTATCTTGCAAACAGCAGGCTTGATGATAAAAAGCTTAGTTACAGAAAAGAAATAACGCTAAGCAATTCAAAACAGACCGTGTATTCGATTCGGTCCGGAATAACAGAGATTGCAGCTGTTACGCTTATTCCAAAAGATGGCGGTCATTTCGGGTTCGGAAGGCATGAGTGGCAGCTTGGAAGCATATCTGCCCCGGATGTTCTGAAAAGACTTTCCGGCTATAGTGCTCGAATCTTCGTACCGGAGGGCAGCACAGCGTTTATCAACGGCATAGAGGTCGGAAACGCTTACCGTTGCGATAAAGTCTCTATTCCTTCTTTATCTGCATATGAAGTTAATGTAAAACCTGAAAACAACTATTCGGAATTCGACGTCGAAAATCTTTACGGTGAGATAATGGTTACAAACAATAAGGACGTACCACTTTCCGAAAGCAGAGATGATGAGGGAGGAAGAGTATATTTCGAATATCCCGAAGTGATGCATTCCGTTAAAATCACGGCTCCGGATGATTTGAAAGTGTATATTAACGGTGTTGAAGCGAACAACGGGAAGGTCAGTGAAGGCTCTGTCTGGAATACGGTAAGCTATGAAGTTGACAGGCTGTTTGCCAGTCCTCTGGTTGCAGCAAAAGATGCAAAGGGCAATGAAATTCTTCCGGCTTACAAATCGGATGGCAGGTATTCATTTATGCATGGTAATAATACTGCCGTGCAGGAAGAACTTGGACATTGGGCCGAAGAATTCTTTGATGCCTATATGAATTATTCTTCATCGGCTTTTTCCGGTGAAAGACAGGGCAAGCTGCTGAACAGAACGCTGAGACACAGCAAAATGTATGATTATGTACTGAACTCTGTAGATGCCATGCAGTGGGCTGCAAAAACGGAAATGCAGTATGACGAGCTGAACTTTGATAACTTCGAAATGATAGATGATGAAAGCTTCATATGTTCCGTTTCTTATAAGGCAAATACAATCGGACAGCAGTATAAAGACATAAACGAAGTTTATCTTGATAATGCATATGAGCTTGTCTTTGTAAAAAGCAATGACATGTGGTTATGCAGCGAAATGAACTCTATAAGCGATTAAAAAGAGGGGCCATAGCAAAATGAAAATTTTGCTATGGCCTTTTATACAATAATCATTCGTTGGTTCTTCGAGAATCTCATTATATTTCGTGATTATTACAATAGGTGATTGGTATATGTTTCGGTAAACAAATGCTGTATATAAGAGTCAATTCTTTCCCCTGCTCTTTGAATATATTTGTTAATTTTAAGAGCTTTAAACAGAAGTAGTCTTAATTTTTCTATGAGCATGCCAGCAAATAGAATTCCTAATGCGCATCCTAAAACTTCTAATATAAGTAAGTATGCTGGAGCGGTTGTAATATAGTTAAAATAACGGCTAATAAAATATGTACGTATAAGATTGTTGTCGTGAATTAAATATACGCCAAATGCTGACGGCGCAAAAAAAGCAATCCATTTTTTAAGTTTTGGACCTATTTCTAATTTTGAAAAAATAATAAGGTAAGCGATAGCAGTTATAAGTACTGTCGGGCTCGTATATGATACAAGTGCACTGGTTTGAAATAAACCAGTAAAAACAAATTTAAACAGCCATGAAATGACAACACATAATAATATAATGGATATGGAAGTCTTTATTTTCACTTTGCTTTGCAAATTAATGCATTTAATCCACGCCCCAATAATATAAAGGGATATAAACCAAATAGCTGAATAGCCGTAATATAATAAGAAAGGATCCGCAGTCCCTAATCTTGCAACAAAAACCATATATACTGAAAACAAAACAAAAATAACAGCTACTAGTTTTGTAAGACCTTTAATACCGACATTTTTAATAAAACCGTTTAAAAATGGCATTAAAAACAGCAATGGCACATAATTTGAAAAAAACCAGTATTGATCAGAAGCAACAGGAAATAGAGAGCGTATTAGGTCTTTGATACAAATTGTACCCGGATTAAGTAGAAAAAAGCATAAAGCAATACCAAAGCTATAGAAAAATACTTGAGACCAAAGAGTCAGAAACTTAGTGGATACAGAAGAATGTTTGTGCTCGGAATACCCGACATAACCGCTGATTAAAATAAAAATATCTACAGCACAATCTGAAAATACATTGATAAATGTTACAATATAATGATTAATGC
>JAZUEY010000066.1:0-8599 GCA_045640405.1 Candidatus Limivicinus sp. | reverse complement strand
TAAAGCTCTTCAGAAACAGGCACAGTTCGGGGTCATCCGGTAAGAAGGCATCCAGTTTCTCCTTCAGCCGCTCGCGTCCGATGCTTTCTCCGTAGCTTCCAATATCCGTTTTGTAGGCTGTCATCCGATGGATGCCCGGCTGTGTGCGTATCCTGGTCAGCACATCCTGCACTCCCGTATCCAGGCGGTGCGGATAGAGATCCGGTCCGAAGCGGGCGTCATAGATGTGAAGATAATAGGCCATCAGGGTCCGAAGCATCCTGTCGTGCTCCGGATAGCGGAAAACGGATCTTCTCTTTCCGTTCAGGTCGGTTCTGACGACACGCTCCGGGGCCTGGAACCGGTAAGTGCCTGTGCTCAGCCCGACAAGGTCGGAAACGCAGGCATCGGACAGAATATAGCCGGAGAGCTTTTCGCGGCCTTCCTCGCTCCTATGTGCCGATTTATGCTGCACAAATTCCGTTCTGACTTTTTCCGAAACGATATTGTCAAAGAAACCGGCCATATTGCCTAACCTTTCCTAAAAAATCAGCAGAAGAGGGACGTTCCAGACACATATTAAACGTGAAAGAAACTTTACAAATAGTGGCCTTTCCGCACTCCCGGCCGCCTGCCGGGCCACTCGAAAGAGTTTCATGGAAGTGCGCAGGGCAATGGCAGACGCGGAATTTCCGCTTCCCTCTTCTGCTGACATATTCAAACTTTATTTTGCCCGCTGCCGCGAGCGGCGGAATCTTTTATCGGCTGAGACCGACTCCGTATTCGGGATGCTGTGAAAAATACTTCCAGTCAAGCTCGTCCATACCGGGATAATAACCGGCGGCGAGCTGTTTGAGGGCCTCTTCCTCGACGGGGTCGCCCAGCTGTGCCAGCAGCTCGGAAGCAAGATTCTCGGGGATTTCCACGTTCTTTTCCTTCAGATTCTCAACGAGTGATTTCACATCGCGGTTCTTTATCGCCGCTTTGAGGATGCTGAGGAAATCCTCCTTGTTCAGCTTTGCGAAGAAGCTGGTTAATTCCTGTGACATGGTAGACATTGTTTTTATTCCTTTCCAAATAATAAATTGATTACTTTGGTAGTTTTCTCCCGTTATTCGCACGCGAAAAAGCATAAAAGCTTATGGCGGCCGCCGAAGACACATTCAGGGAGTCAATCGTACGAATGGGTATGATTACCGGCTTTCCGAGCCCCGAGAAATAGGCGGGCAGGCCTTTTGACTCATTGCCCAATACGATGGAATACTTCTCCGGTACGCCTTCTGCCAGTGCTTCATCGATTGGAACCGAAGCCTGCAGCATCAGGGGATACAGACTGTGGTCCGGAAATCTTTGCGCATACTCTTCAAAGGTGTCAAAGCACTCGATACGGGTCTCGAGGTTTGCACATCTTGATGTCGAGATGACGTTTGGATTCCAGGGGTCGTTCCAGCTCCCTATCAGGGCGACGTCCCGATATCCGAAGGCAAGGGCACTGCGGATGATGGCGCCGACGTTGCCCATATCGGTAAGGTGGTGAAGCACCACATGCGGTGCGTTATCATCCAGCACCGTGCTGAATTTCCTCAGCACCGCGCACATCCCGCAGGGCTGTTCTTCCCCGGCACGCAAAAATTCCACAGGGATATCCTGCTCCCGTGCTCTCAGCACCGCAAAACGGAACTGCGGCAGCGAAAGGTCGCCCTCGGGAACGGAAAGCTTCAGAACGTGCTGCGGATAGTCTTTCATACAGGTCATGGCCGGCCTTACACCCGCGGCAAAGGTCTCCGCTCCGGATGCATCGTAACCGGTTCCCGGCAGTCGGCCACCCAGAATCTCATTTTCGTGAACCGTCATTTTCACGACATCCTCATCGGTGAAGAGGAATCTCTCGATGCCGGCCGCGAGCCGGAAGGCGTCATCGAATGAAAGCTCCCGACCTACGGATGAAAAGGCCGCCAGGATACCGGGCATACTGAATTCTTCCAGGTTCTCTGCCAGTTCCCGGAATTCGCCCGATGAAAGAGGAGCCAGTATATCAGCTATGTTTTTTGTCATCTCAAGTCTCGAAATCGATTGATAGTACTGTTATTATGTCATAAAAATTGTTTAAATACAAGCTACACTCTCCGTTGTCTTCACCGTCAAAAAACACCTGTTCAAATTTGAGCAGGTGTTTTTTCCCTATTAACTGATTTTACAGGCTTCGAGGAGTTCCCCGGTCCGGTTGCAGATTTCCCACTTTACGCCGAGGTCTTCTCTTCCCATGTGGCCGTAAGCCGCGAGCTGTCTGTAAATCGGTTTTCTCAGGTCAAGATCCCGGATAATGGCGGCCGGGCGGAAGTCGAACACCTTCTGCACCGCATCGGAAATCACATCATCTGGCTTCTTACCGGTTCCGAAGGTCTGCACCAGCACGGAAACCGGCTCTGCAATGCCGATAGCATAGGCCAGCTGAATCTGGCATTTGGAGGCAAGACCCGCCGCGACTACGTTCTTGGCGGCCCATCTGGCGGCATAAGCGGCGCTTCTGTCCACCTTCGTCGGGTCCTTGCCGGAGAAGCATCCGCCGCCGTGCGGTGCCGAACCGCCGTAGGTATCCACAATAATCTTGCGGCCGGTAAGGCCGGTATCGCCCTGCGGACCGCCGATGACAAAGCGCCCCGTCGGGTTGACGTAGTATTTTGTGCGCTCATCCAGCAGCTGCGCCGGAATCACCTCTTTAATGACCAGATCGATCATGTCGCGGCGTATCTGCTCCAGCTCCACCTCCGGTGCATGCTGCGTGGAGATGACGACCGTGTCGACACGGACGGGCTTTCCCGCCTCATCGTACTCTACCGTCACCTGGCTCTTGCCGTCCGGGCGCAGATAGTCGACCAGCTTCTGCTTGCGAATCTCCGCCAGGCGTTTGGCAAGCTTGTGCGCCAGCGACAGCGGAAGCGGCATAAGTTCCGGCGTCTCGTCGCAGGCATAGCCGAACATGAGGCCCTGGTCTCCCGCTCCGCCGATTTCGTCATTCGTGCCGAGAGCAATGTCTGCCGACTGCTCGTCTATGTTGGTGATGATGCCGCAGGTGTCGCAGTCGAAGCCGTATTTGGCTCTGTCATAGCCGATTTGGCGAATCACCTCGCGGGCGACTCTGGGAATGTCCACATAGCAGTTGGTGCTGATTTCGCCCATGATGTGAATGAGACCCGTTGATGCCGTCGTTTCGCAGGCAACGCGGGAATTGGGATCCTGCTCCAGCATTGCGTCCAGAATCGCGTCGGAAATCTGGTCGCATATTTTATCCGGATGGCCTTCCGTCACGGATTCCGAAGTAAAGAAATAATGACTCATATGTTCTCCTTAGATGAACGGATTATAGAATCTTCCGCCGTTGATGATGTTCAGGCTTATGGAGATGATAACAAGCAGCACACAGAAAGCAATCGATACGGCATCCGCTTTTTTGAAAGATCGTGCCCGGTACCAGGTGCGCGTTTTGTTCTTGCCGAATGACCGGAGTTCCATGGCGTTTGAAATGATTTCGATTCTGTCCATAGATGACAGAATCAGCGGAATGATGATGGCGCTTGCCGCTTTAAGTCTTTTGAATATGTTTTCCTTTTTGCTCATCTCGATGCCTCGGGCCTGCTGTGCCTGAGAGATATCGTGATACTCCCTCTGGATGTCCGGAATATATCGCAAGGCAAGCGATACCGAATACGCTATCGAATAGGGCACCTTGAGCTTATTCAGGGAGGCGGCAAACTCCGACGGCTCGGTTGTGCATACAAACAGTATGACTATCGGAACAATCGACAGGCACTTCAGCACCTGATTCAGATGATAGAACAGCTGTTCGGATGTAAGGGCGTATCTCCCCGTCATGGAAAAGAGGAAATGCCTCGTCCCGTATATTTCGGTTCCGTACTGCGGTGAGAAAAGGAAAATAATGATGTTGTTGAACACCATAAAGAACAGTGTAAAGTTCAGGATAAACGAAATATCCCTGTATTTTATCTTTGCCGCTTTTAGAAGCGCAAAGGCCAGCAAGGGCATAACAGCCAGGAAACGCGTATCAAAGGTTATCATGCAGGCTGTGGACCAGAGAATGAGGCTCAGCAGCTTTGTCGCTCCGGTGAGGCGGTGTATCGGGGAGGGCCTTTCGATATAGTTGAAGAGATTTGTCATTTCTTTCGCATCTCTCTTTCAAAGGCTATAAAGCGCCTTACGAACTCTCTCCCGGGCTCAATTCCGCAAAGTTCGGCCAGATTATACAGGGATGTCTCCCGGAGGCTGGCCCTTTGTATGATCTCGCCGTCGGTGAGTACGTCCGCACAGGGGGCATCGGCAATAAGCTTTCCCGATTCAAACACAATCGCTCTTTCCGCGTATTCGAGCATCAAATGCATGTCATGAGTTATGAGAATTATGCTTATCCCTTGCCGGTTGAGCTCCTCTATGAAATCCATGATGTCCGTATAATGACGATAATCCTGCCCGGCCGTCGGTTCATCCAGAATAATCATGTCGGGATTCAGCACAAGAATTGAGGCAATTGTAACGCGTTTCTTCTGTCCGTAGCTCAAAGCCGATACCGGCCAGTTCCGGAAGGGATAGAGACCGCAGACCTTGAGCGCCTCGTCGACCCGCTTGTCGATTTCCTCTTTGTCAACGCCTCTTGTCACAAGGCCGAGAGCAACCTCGTCTCTTATCATGACCTTGGAAATCATCTGGTTCGGGTTCTGCATCACATATCCGATGCGGTCGGCCCGTTCTTTTATGGACAGTTCGTCAAGACTGCCGCCGGCAAAAGTGAGTGTTCCGCCGCTCTGCTTCTCAAAACCGCAGACTATCTTTGCAAAAGTGGATTTGCCGGCACCGTTCGTTCCGACAACCGCAACGAGTTCTCCCCTTTTTACTTTTACGGAGATTCCCTTTATGGCTTCCTTGCCGTTGGGGTATGCAAACCGCAGGTCGTCGGCTTCCAGAAGGTTCTCTCTCGTATCTTCGGTTTCTTTCAAAGGAACTCTTTCGAACCAGTCTCTGACTTTCTGCCTGTCAGAATCCGAAAGCGTCATTTCCTTTATGCTCCAGGGGTGCATCTCCGGTCTTATTGCCACTCCCGCATACTTGAGTGCGGTAATATACAAAGGTTCGCGTATTCCGTTGTCTGTAAGCAGTTTCCCGGAAAGCAGTTCATCCGGAGTGGTATCGGCGATAATCCGTCCTTCATGCATGAGGACCACTCTGTCCACATGTCTCCAGAGAACGTCTTCAAGCCGGTGCTCCACTATGATTACCGTGGCACCGGTCTGTTTCTGAATGTCGTCAATCAGTTCAATGGCGGCTTTTCCGGTTGCAGGGTCAAGGTTCGCCAAAGGCTCGTCAAAAAGGAAGACGTCAACATTGTCTACCATCACGCCGGCTATGGAAACTCTCTGCTTCTGTCCGCCGGACAATTCGGTCGGGGCATGTGACAGAAACCCGTCAACAGCGACCTTTTTTGCCGCTTCCAGAACCCTGCCATGCAGTTCCGGTTCTTCGACGCACTCGTTTTCAAGCGCAAAGGCAATATCCTCCGCCACCGTGAGCCCGACAAACTGGCCGTCACTGTCCTGAAGCACGGTTCCTACGGTTTTTGAAATCTCAAACAGGCTCATTTCTTTCGTCTCCCTGCCGTTCAGCATAAGGGAACCGCTGCTTTCGCCGCGGTACGAGAAAGGAATGAGCCCGTTGATGCAGTGAATGAGGGTGCTTTTACCGCAGCCGGAGGGCCCGGCAATGAGAATTTTTTCACCCGGACGAATTTCCAGGTTTATCTCATGCAGGGTTGCCTCCTGCTGTGCATCATATTGGAAACTGAAATTATTTAATTGAATGACCGGTGTATTAATCGTCTTTCTTCAGAGAGCCCTTCTTGGGCTTCGTTGCTGCGTAGGCAAAGCAGAGCAGGCTGCCGATAATCAGAGTGGTAACAAAGTTGGATACACCTGCCACCAGACCCTGGGCAACCAGCTTCTCGGTGGGCTCGCTGTAAATGATAACGTCAAGAGCCGGTGCAATCAGGCCCCAGCAGATCAAATGCCCGATGAGCTGGATAATGTTGAAACGAATGCATTCTTTGGTTGAGAACACGCCGTCGTAAAGTCTGATTTTCTTTTTTCCGAAAATACCTACAATAAGGCCGAATATCGCAGAAGCGATAACCCAGCTCCACCAGATGCCGCCGAAGCTTCCGCCGTAGCTGAAGTCAATAAGCGCATGGCCGATAAGGCCTATGAGGCAGCCCGCAACAGGGCCGAACAGGGTGGCCATAAAGGCAAGAAGGCCGTACTGGGTGGTAATGTTGGTGTTGGGAACGGGGCTCGGGATTGCTACAAAGCGGCCGAGAACGAAGAAAAGAGCCGCGCCGATGCCTATGGCAACGATTGTCTTGACGGATAGTTTTTTCATGTTTTCTCTCCTAATAAAAATTAAAAGCGCTCTGCACACAGAGCGCTTAAGATTACAACTGAATGTTTCTTATCACTACGTCGTGCGCCGGTTTTAGCACCTTGATAAACAGGTTGCTGCGACTTCACAGGGCCGTTCCCTCCATCGCTCTCGATAAGTATTTTGTATGATTTATTATATACTAAGGAATAGGATTGTCAAGTTCCCGCCTGAAATATCAGCGGATAATAGTGATTGACCAGCAGGTCGACGCAGGCGCCATAGCTCTGCAGCCCCAGTTCCTGGCCGTAGCTCTGCAGAAAGCCCTCGTAAACCGTGTTGGAAACCTTCTTCACCCCGGTGTCGAACTTAGCCCAGTATTCCCGGGATTCCATCAAGTCCTCGTTCACTCTCTCGTCGAGGGACTCGGCAATCGTCTGCCAGGCCTCGCGGTCGGCCGAGTACAGGGCGTTTGAGAGATACGTGTATGCCATCAGCGATGCCGAGTAGACATAGGCCGCATCCCCGGTCTCGTAGGAATCCAGCACCGCGTGGTAGTTGGCCTCCTGCTCGCGGGCGATACCGTTCAGATGGCACAGCTCGTGCGCGCAGGTCGATGCCAGGTCGTGCGCGGGCATGTCCGTGTTCACGTTGGCTTCACCGGTAAACGGGAAAAAGAAGCCCTGGAAATCCAGATAGCTCATGATTTTGGAACAGACAATCTTTTTGCAGCCGATGCCGCCGTTCATCTCGGCGGATTTGGCCAGCACGTCGGCCCGGTCCGGCTCGTCCACCCAGGTTTTCGAGCACCGGTCGGCAAAATACCGTGTGACCTCCGTCAGCTGGCCGACGGAAATCGGCGGTGCCTGCTCCCCGGCATCTCCGTAATAGTAGGTACCCCAGAGGAAGCAGAACCCGGCATAGGCAAAAAGCGCCAGCGTAATCAGCCCCGTAAAGAGCTTCTTCCACTTTCTGTGTGCAATCTTCCAGATCAGCCAGGCCAGGACCAGCGCGAGCAGGGCCTCCGCCAGCGAAAACGGCAGTTTGGCCGCCAGGGCCGTCTGCAGCCGCCGGATCGGCGCCACAACATTCACCGACAGCAAATGCATCAGTTTAAAGTTTTTCCTAAATGCCAAGTGCAGCCCTATAACGGCTGCACTTAGTATAGATATAATCTTTTTGATTACTCTTCTTCCTTCTTCTCGGCTGCTTTCTTAGCAGGAGCTTTCTTGGCGGCTTTCTTCTCGACTTTTGCTTCGGGAACTTTGCCTTCCTTTGCATAGTTGCAGAGGGCTGCAAAAGCTTCGGGCTCGTGAATAGCCATCTCGGAGAGCATCTTGCGGTTGAGGTCGACGCCGGCGAGCTTGAGGCCGTGCATGAAGGTGGAGTAGTTAAGACCGTTCATCTTGCATGCTGCGGAGATACGGGTAATCCAGAGCTTACGGAAGTCTCTCTTCTTCTGCTTGCGGCCGATGTATGCATAACGGCCGGACTTCATCATCTGCTCGTTCGCCATCTTGAAGTGGCGGTGTTTATTTCCCCAATAGCCCTTTGCGAGCTTTAATACTTTATTTCTGTGCTTGCGCGTCATCATCGCGCCTTTAACTCTAGCCATTTCTTATATCCTCCCGTTCCGATTATTTGTAAGGAATCATCTTTTTGATGGTTGCTTCGTTGGTAACATCTGCATAGGTCTCGCTGCGCAGACGACGGCAACGCTTGGTATCCTTCTTGGTGAGGATGTGGCTCTTGTAAGCGTGAGCTCTTTTTACCTTACCGGACTTGGTAAGATTAAATCTTTTCTTCGCTCCGCTGTGTGTTTTCAGTTTCGGCATTGTTGCTATCTCCTTTGTTGTTATTTTCCTTTTTCTTTTTCTCGGGTTTAACCGGCTTCGGAGAGAGGAACATGAACATGTTTCTTCCTTCGAGCTTTGCCTCTTTATCGACAGTTGCAACTTCTTCGCACTGGGCGGCAAAGTCTGCAAGCAGTTCCTTGCCAATGTCGGTATGTGCCATTTCGCGGCCTCTGAAGCGCACGGATACCTTGACTCTGTTACCTTCCTTCAGGAACTTGATGCAGTTCTTGAGCTTGGTATTGAAGTCATTCTCTCCGATGGAGGGACCCATTCGGATTTCCTTCACTTCGATGACCTTCTGGTTCTTCTTGGCTTCCTTTTTCTTCTTTGTCTGCTCGAAACGG
>JAZUEY010000065.1:0-14964 GCA_045640405.1 Candidatus Limivicinus sp. | reverse complement strand
TCGATGTGAGCCATTATTCCGATATTTCTTGTTTTTTCCAGGGGATATTGTCTGGGCATTTATTACATTACCATCTGAAATGTGCGAAAGCCTTGTTGGCTTCAGCATTCTTGTGCATATCTTCGCGCTTCTTAACAGCAGCGCCGGTGTTGTTGCACGCATCCATGATTTCGCCTGCAAGGCGCTCTTTCATGGTTTTTTCGCCGCGCTTGCGAGAATAATCTACGAGCCAGCGAAGTGCCAGTGTCTGTCTGCGGGCGGGCCTTACTTCGATAGGAACCTGATAGGTTGCACCACCGACACGGCGAGCCTTAACTTCCAGAGCAGGCATAATGTTGTTCATAGCTTCTGCAAAAGCATCAAGGGGTTCCTTACCGGTCTTCTCCTTGATGATGTCGAAAGCGTCATAAACAACTTTCTGAGCAACACCCTTCTTACCGTCGAGCATAACGCCGTTTATGAGCTTGGTAACAAGCACGGAATTATACATAGGATCGGGTAAGACTTCTCTCTTGGGGACATTCCCTCTTCTGGGCACGTTGCTTCCCTCCTTCATCAATAAAATGGAATCATAGGTACTCAGTGTATTCTTTACACTGTTTGCGCCCTGAGGTTTAACGTCCTATATGTTAAACAACAGGGCAAAAATGTTTGCCTGTGGTTGAAATTACTTCTTTGCGGCTTTGGGCCTCTTGGCACCGTATTTCGAACGGGCCTGTTTTCTGCCTTCAACGCCCTGAGCATCCAGCGTACCGCGGATGATGTGATAACGCACACCAGGAAGGTCCTTAACACGGCCGCCACGAATCATAACGACGGAGTGTTCCTGAAGGTTGTGACCGATGCCGGGGATGTAAGCAGTAACTTCATAACCATTTGTCAAACGGACACGGGCGATTTTACGCAGAGCCGAGTTAGGCTTCTTAGGAGTGGATGTACGCACAGCTGTGCAGACACCGCGCTTTTGGGGAGAACTCAGGTCGGTTTCACGGTTTTTAATCGTGTTGAGGCCCTTCTGCATTGCAGGAGAAGTGCTCTTATAAGTGACCTTTTCTCTGCCTTTTCTCACCAGCTGGTTAAAAGTCGGCATTTAAAACTCCTTTCTTATATTTATTTGCGGACATAAGCCCACGCAAAGTGAGATTTTAGCATAATAACCAAAAACAGTCAAGGAATTTTGTGCTAAATTCCTTGACTGTCCGTGTCTTTTTTTGTGTTTTATCCGTTGTTTTCCAGTTCCTTCAGATATCTTGAAAGAGCATCCTTCCAGTCCGGCAGAGGTTCGAATCCGTTTGCCTTCAGCTTGCTCTTGTCAAGCCTGCTGTTGAAAGGCCTTTTGGCCGGAGACCCGTATTCCGCGGTGGTTACCGGTATCACCTGCGTGTCCAGCCCCGCGAGCGAATAAATCTCTTTTGTAAAATCGTACCAGCTGATAAAGCCGCCTTCATTGGTGGCGTGATAATACCCGTAGCGCTCGCTTTCAATCATGTCCGCAAGCAGCCTCGCCAGGTCTGCCGCATACGTCGGCGTGCCGATCTGGTCGCAGACAACCCGGACGCTGTCGTGTGTTCTGCCGGCATTGAGCATTGTTTTGACGAAATTCTTTCCGTTAATGCCGAAAAGCCACGCAATGCGCACAATGAAATAACGATCAAGCGCGGAGGCAACGGCGAGCTCTCCTTCCAGCTTGCTCTGCCCGTAGACCGAAATCGGTGCATAATCTTTGCAGTCCGGCTGCCAGGGTTCCGTCCCGTTTCCGTCAAACACATAGTCCGTGCTGATATAGAGCATCTTGGCTCCCGTCCCGGCACAGAATGCGGCAAGATTGGCACTGCCGTCCCGGTTTATGGCAAATACTCTTTCTCTGTTTTCTGCCTTTTCGGCATCGTCAACCGCCGTCCAGCCGGCGCAGTGAATGACGGCATCCGGCATAAAATGATTCAGCACCCTGTTTACCGAACCGGCGTCCGTAATGTCCAGTTCACGAGAGGAGGGCCCGAATGCCTCGTGTCCCCTCTTTTCAAGTTCCTTCATAACGTCATGGCCGAGCTGACCATGCGCTCCCGTAACAAGTATCTTCATGGTCTTGATTATAAACTGTCTTGCTTGCTTTTTGCAAGGACATCCCATATAATAAAGTGATTTTATTATCGGAGGTAAGGCGATGAAAGGAATAGTCCTCGCCGGCGGTTCGGGCACACGTCTGTATCCGCTTACGCGCGTTACATCTAAACAGCTTCTTCCGGTCTACGACAAGCCGATGATATACTATCCGCTGTCCACGCTCATGCTCGCCGGAATTAAAGACATTCTGATTATCTCCACGCCCGACGATACTCCCAGGTTTGAAGCTCTGCTGGGTGACGGTTCCCAGTTCGGCATCAGCCTGAGCTATAAAGTGCAACCTTCCCCCGACGGGCTTGCCCAGGCATTCCTTCTCGGTGAGGAATTCATTGCCGGAGACCGCTGTGCGATGGTCCTCGGAGACAACATCTTTTTCGGTGCCGGCCTCGGCAGGCATCTGAAGAATGCGGCCGCGCTTGAGAGCGGTGCCACGGTTTTCGGATACTATGTTCCCGACCCGGAGCGTTTCGGCGTGGTCGAATTCGACGAATCCGGCAGAGCCGTTTCCATCGAGGAAAAGCCCGCTCAGCCCAAAAGCAACTATGCCGTCACCGGGCTGTATTTCTACGATGAGAAGGTTGTGGAAAGGGCAAAGAGTCTGAAGCCCTCCCCCAGAGGAGAACTCGAGATTACCGACCTCAACCGGATTTATCTGGAAGAGGGTTCTCTGAACGTCACAACCCTCGGCCGCGGTTACGCCTGGCTTGACACCGGTACAATCGACAGTCTCTATGAAGCCGCGGAATTCATCCGCGTAACGCAGTGCCGCGAGGGAATAGCCATTGCTGCCATAGAGGAAATCGCCTATAACAACGGGTGGATTTCCAGGGAAACGCTGCTGGAAGCGGCACAGGCCTACGGCAAGTCCCCTTACGGGAAACATCTCAAAAATGTTGCGGAAGGAAGGTATCTTTACTGATGACAGTCATAGTTACCGGCGGTGCCGGCTTTATCGGTTCCAATTTCATATACCACATGCTCAAGGAACATCCGGACTACCGCATCATCTGCCTGGATAAGCTGACGTATGCCGGCAATCTATCCACTCTGGCCCCCATTATGAACAACAGCAACTTCCGCTTTGTAAAAGAGGACATCTGCAACCGTGAGGCTGTTTATGACCTTTTTGAGCAGGAGCACCCCGACATTGTCGTGAACTTTGCTGCCGAAAGCCATGTGGACAGATCCATAGAAAACCCGGAAATTTTCCTGCAGACCAACATCATCGGCACATCCGTCCTCATGGACGCCTGCCGCAAATACGGCATTACCAGATATCATCAGGTATCGACCGACGAAGTGTACGGAGATCTGCCTCTTGACAGGCCGGACCTGTTCTTCACCGAAGAAACGCCGATTCACACATCCAGCCCGTACTCTTCCTCCAAAGCGGCTGCCGACCTTCTCGCCATGGCATACCGCCGCACCTACGAACTGCCGGTTACCATTTCACGCTGCAGCAACAACTACGGGCCCTATCATTTCCCCGAAAAGCTCATCCCGCTCATGATTATCAACTGCCTGCATGACAAACCGCTTCCCGTCTACGGTGAAGGAAAAAACGTACGTGACTGGCTCTATGTGGAAGACCACTGCAAGGCCATCGACCTTGTCATTCACAACGGCCGTGTCGGCGAGGTTTACAACATCGGCGGTCATAACGAAATGAGCAACATCAACATCGTTAAGCTCATCTGCGAAGAGCTTGACAAGCCGGAATCCCTCATAACCTACGTGGGTGACCGCAAGGGCCACGACCTGCGATATGCCATCGATCCCACCAAGATACATAACGAACTTGGCTGGCTTCCCGAAACGAAGTTTGCCGACGGTCTGAAGAAGACCATCCGCTGGTATCTCGACAATCCCGAATGGTGGGAAGAAATCATTTCCGGCGAATATCAGAACTATTACCAAAACATGTACTCGAACAGATAATGCAATAAACACAAACGGCACCGAACCGGTGCCGTTTTATTTTTACATTTCGGATGCGGAAAGAATGCGATTTATCAGCGGCATCTCGTCGCCCATGAAATCTTCAAGGCATTCTATCTTTTTGTCGCTGATGGAGAGCACTTTCGGATACTCTTCCCAGTTTATCTCCATCACACCTTTTATTTCGTTGTTGCTCAGGCAGATTTCTTCTTCGCCGTTGACGAATTTCATTATTAGTGCCTGGAGAATCTGCTTGATGTTTTCATTCACTATCGACCCGAGCGTTTCTGCCGCTTTCGAGTTACCCAGAAGCGTCGGAACAATCTGGATGGTTCCGGATCCGAGCTTGTCCACAAGCGTCTCCGTGTTCCAGTAGAAGCAGCGAATCTTCTTTCCGGCCTTTTTCAGATTGTCTGCGACTTTAAGCATGCTGGCAAGACTGTACCAGTAGTTTATAAGCCACTTTTCCGCCTGCTTTCTGTCACCTGTCTCGGCTTCCTTTTCGGCGATGATGGATTCAAGCATTTCCTTTCGTTCCGCGGAACCGCCATTGACTATCAGATTCAGATAGGGCTGTAACCACTGCTGCGTTATTTCTTCGCCGACAATGGAATCATATGTCTTCACCTCATCGTTGCTGAGTGCGAAGATGAACTCGATGTCTCCGGTTTTTCCTTCGAGAGCCGCATCATAAAGGTTCTTCGGGAACAGCCTGCCGTCGCACACCGGTTCGCTCATTTCCGCACTGTGCCTGTCCACGAACTCCTTGAGCTGTTCGGTACTCAGACTGACCAGGTCCTGCATGGATGAGGCATTGAATTCTTTCGCCAGTGTTTCTCCGATTGATTGGGACAGCCTGTTATCCGGCATGACGCTCTCCGGGCTTCCGGTAATCACAACAGCCCTTTTAAAGAGGCCTCCGGCCCTTTCGCAGGTAGAGAGGAGCCCGATGGTCGAAGCACCCGCACTGTCTCCGAATACCGTGACACGCTCCGGGTCTCCGCCGAAAGCCGCTATGTTTTCCTTCACCCATTCCAAGGCTGCCATCATGTCCAGAACGCCCAGGTTCAGAGCATCGGCATATTCTTCCGAGCCCTGTACGGAAGAAAAATCAACAAAACCGAAAATATTCAGTCGGTAATTGAAGCTGACAAATACAACATCCGGATTGTCCTCGACAAAATGCTCTCCGTTCCATATCGGGTCAGCCGAACCGCCGTATGAAAAGTCTCCCCCGTGAATGTAGACGATAACCGGTTTTTTCTTATCCTCTTTCTCGGATTTGCCTGTCCAGACATTCAGATACAGGCAGTCCTCGCTCTGTGTATGAGCCTGAAGAACACTTCTTTCGTTAAAGCCCTGTATCTCGGAATGGCCGAAGTAAAACGCTTCATAGACCTTTTCCGATTTTTCCAGCTTCTGCGGTGCCTTCCAGCGGAGCTCGCCCACGGGAGGCTTTGCATACGGGATGCCCAGATAGCAGCGGACATTTCTTGTTTTGGGGCAGACAAAGATTCCGTTTCCCGTTCGGACCGCCAATCTTTCGTCATAGTCCCCGATTATCTCATTATTATTTCCCTTGAGACGGCTGATGTAGTCCAGTTCGGAATCGTTCACAACAAAGCCTTCATCGGGATTGCTGTATTTCTTCAGTATCTTTCTTTTTTTATAGTACTTAACGGCACAGGATAAGGCAAAACCAATCAGCGGCAGGACGAGCTCCGGGCCGAGGTCCGCCGGCAGTTCCGTAAGCAGATTGTAGTGGAAGCACTCCAACCCGACCAGGAACATTATGAGGAATATTGCAATAATAATGACGAAGGACAGTATTCTGCGGGACTTTTTCTCCTGAATGAATCTGCTGAATACTATCTTGCCCGCGATGATTCCCGGCAGAGATCCGACCGTAAAGCAGATAAGCATCGAAAGCAGCACACCCGCTCCCATCAGTTCCGGAACAGCATAACCGAATCCGTAACCGATTGCCGAAGCAAAGGCCACAAATACGCCGTCTATTGAAATCAGTTTCTTCACAGCTTCTGGCTCTCCATTTTGATTTCTTCTTCCATATTTTCCAATTCTTTGTCACAGTCTTCTACGTTTTGCACAAAGCTGACTTTAATCCTGGCCAGTCTGCCTGCCAGCACGCGCCGGTGCAAGCTTTCCGGGTTGTCCAGAAATACATAACTGATGACAAGGTCGGCAAAAAACCAGAAGACAATGTATATGAATTCCAGCGACATCTCGGATAAGCCTTCCCAAAATGAAACAAAAAGCCACGTCAGAATCATCCCGGCAAGCATGAACAGCATTATCTTGTTCTGCCGGCTGTTCTGCTCCTGAACGGCTCCGAGTTCATACATAAAGTCTTCTTCGATGGTAGAGCGTATCGTCTCCTGCTCTTCCTCGGTAAAATCGCAGCCGACTATCTCCAGCAGCACCGGATATTCCGGCGGAATGAAGGATATGGCATCTTCCACGTATTCCCCAAACTCCGGATTAAGCGTTTCGTATTCGTGAACACTGTAGTGGCTGATTACATCATCATAAGCGGTCACACGGCAGGGCAGGATGGCAGCATCCCCCCGGATATAGACATTCTTTACGCGCTTTTTCAGGTCCGCATTGGCACGCGAAAAGAACAGCCTGTTTCTGATTTTTTTCTTATCCTGCATAATGATTTCCTCAACAGAAAAATAGTTTATCTGTATTATATCAAAATCGGACGTTCCGTAAAGTCCCGAGTCTGTTTTTGTTTGCCCCTTTCTTCTTTTTGATGCTATAATATAAAAGTAATTATTAATTCTTCCGGAGTGCTTTATGAATTTTTTTACAAGATTTCTTGCTGACAACATCGGCTCTGCAGGCAGCCTGATAAGCTTTCTTCTGCTTACGGCCGGTCTTTGGAAGCTGTTCCCCAAATGCGGTGTAGACAGCAAGTGGGCTCTTGTTCCCATCATCCGATATTACAAACTGGCTCAGAGTGCCGACCGGGAGGACTCCGGCTTCATTCTTGCTCTCTCCATCTTCATCGGAAAGTGCATGATAACCGGTGCCTCGTTTTTTTTCGAGTATTTCAAAAACAATGAGAAGGCCGGTCTCGCCTATATAGCGCTGCTGCTGGTCGTAGGAATCATATCCGTCATCTATGAAATCCGTGTTTATGTGGCTCTGTGCCGCATGTTCGGCAGGAAAAACCGCTGGGTTCTCGGCTGGATTCTTTCCTCCGCCCTTTGCTCTCTGATATGGGGACTGTCGGATAAATTTCAGTCCAACCTTTTGTTTGATTCGAAGGACACCGCTGCTCCCGTTTACGGCATCGAGGCCGAAGAAATAGCAAAGGGCCTGACAATCAATCTGAAAAAGCGCACCGTCAGAGACGCCCTTCGCAGAAAGACTCTTTTGAAGGACATCCACTTCAACATCCGCCCGGGGCGGATGGTCATGCTGCTCGGCGGTTCGGGTTCCGGTAAAACCACCCTGATCAACGCCGTCATAGGCTATGAAAAGGCCGATGCCAAAATAACTCTCAACGGCCGGGATGTTTACGACGATTACGAGCGCATGCTCTATGAAATCTCTCTTGTCCCGCAGCAGGACCTCATCCGCTACGATGATACTGTTGTCCGTACGCTCAATGATGCGGCGGTTCTTCGCCTCCCCGAAAATGTATCCAGGCGGGACCGTGTCAAACGCGTCAATGAGGTGCTTGACATTTTCGGTCTTTCCAGTGTCCGGGACAGTCAGGTTGAAAAGCTCTCCGGCGGTCAGCGCAAGCGCCTTTCCATCGCCATGGGATACATTTCCGACCCGAGTCTTTTTGTCCTGGATGAACCGGATTCCGGTCTTGACGGCGTTCTGGCCAGGGACCTGATGTCCAGGCTGCAAAAAATTGCCAAGCAGGACAAGATGGTTATCGTCATTACCCATTCTCCCGACCGTGTTGCGGAATTTTTTGACGACATAATCGTCCTCGGAAAGGATGCGGACGGCATCGGCCGTCTCGTCTTCTTCGGTACTGTTGAGGAGGCTCGCGCCTTCTTCGGGAAAGAGAAACTTGAAGACTTTGTAAAATCCGTCAACCGTCCCGACGAGGGCGGTGAAGGTCGGGCGGATGAACTGATAGAAAAATTTGCGGAGGTGCAAAATGGAAGAGACGAATAAAGGCAGGATTCTCCACCGCGGCACATTCAAGCAGGTTCCCATCTATCTCGGCAAATTTTTCCGCATGTTCATTTTCAAAAACGACTGGCTGGTTCTGCCGATGTCCGCTCTGATAGCCTGGCTTGTCGCCTACGTTGTCGGTGCCTATATGTTCAAGACGATGGAAGGGACTCTGATGGGTTCCATGGCTCTGACCTGCGTATGTCTGTGGAACGGCTGTTTCAATTCCATTCAGGTTGTCTGTCGCGAAAGAGGCATTGTAAAGCGTGAGCACCGCTCGGGCATGCGCATCTCCGCCTACATTCTCTCCCACATGATTTATCAGGCGTTTCTCTGCCTGCTGCAGACAGTCATAACCATCACCATCTGTTCCTTGACGACAATGGATTTTCCGAAAGAGGGCTTTATCACTCCGTGGCTCCTGCTGGACTTCGGCATCACGATTTTCCTCACTACCTATGCGGCGGACATGATGTCGCTCATGATATCCTCCATCGTAAAGGATACCACCTCTGCCATGACGGTGATGCCTCTCGTGCTGATATTCGAGCTTGTGTTTTCCGGCATACTGTTCACACTGGATGCCAATGCCGCCAGATTCTCCGCCCTTACCATTGCAAAATGGGGCATGATTGCCATGTGTGCCCTTGCAAATTATAACTCTCTTCCTCTGGTACAGATCTGGAATCAGATGGTTCAGTATCGCGGCTATGAAATCGAAGGCGTCAAGCCTCTCGAAAGCCTGGTGCATTGGATTCAGGACAACGACCTTGTGAACGATTTCTGCCTGGAAGTCGGTTCTCTGTCCCAGAATGCGGAATATGTCCGGACTGTAGGCAATGTTTTCAAATGCTGGGGTGTTCTCATAGCCTTTGCCCTCGTTTTTGCCGTCATTTCCGTTCTGATACTAAAGGGTGTGGATAAAGACAAGCGCTGACCGGCGCCGGGTTTATTTCGAGGCAAGCAAATGAATTTAAAAGGTATAAACGAAAAAGAGCGCAACAGAATAATCTTTGAGGAACTTCCCGTAGGGACTGCCCTGATGAACATGGCAATCCCTATGATTATTTCTCAGCTGATTCTGCTTCTTTACAACATAGCGGATGTTTTCTTTATCGGGAGAACGAACGACCCCTGCATGATTGCGGCCGCCTCTTTGATTCTGCCGGTATTCAACGTCTGTTTTGTCTTTGCCAACATAGCCGGTACCGGCGGCGGAACGCTGATAGCCCGGCTTCTTGGCGTCGGTCGTGAGGATGAGGCAAGGAAAGTATCCGCCTTCAGCTTCTATTTTTCGATTGTCTCCTCCTTTGCCTTTGCCATGACCACTCTGGCTGTCATGCGGCCTTTGTTGAAGCTTCTCGGGGCAAGCTCGGACACTTTTGAATACGCAAGACAGTATGCAACCTGCGTCATTGTCATCGGTGCCGTTCCGACGATTCTTTCCATGACACTCGGCAATCTTTTGCGCAATTCCGGTTATGCCAAAGTCGCCGGGTTCGGTTTTTCCGCAGCCGGCATTGTCAATATTATTCTCGACCCGCTCTTCATGTTTGTCATTCTGCCTCGCGGGAACGAAATGCTCGGTGCCGGCATAGCCACTGCGCTTTCGAATTATCTCGCCTGCGCCTTTTTCCTGATTTTCATCACCCGCATGAAGAGCGACATTATTTCTTTTTCGCCCAGACTGGGTCTGCCGTCCGGGGAGAGCATCCGCTCCTTCTTCAGCGTCGGCATTCCGGCAGCTATCGGGCCTTTCCTCTTTGACGTGGATTACATCCTGATTGACAGACTCATGGCAGCATACAGCGATACCGCTTTGGCTGCGGTCGGCATTGTTCTGAAAGCGGAAAGGTTTCCGCTGAACATCGGCATCGGGCTCTGCCTCGGCATGACTCCCCTTGCCGCCTACAACTATTCCTCCGGGAATCTCGGCAGAATGCGTGCCTCCGTCCGCTGTGCCAGACGCATCGGCATAGCCGTCGGCATTGTGTCCATTGCCCTCTATGAGCTTTTTGCTCCCGTTATCATGCAGTTTTTCATCAACGATGCGGCAACCGTCAGCCTGGGAGCCGATTTTCTCCGTGCCAGAGCCCCGGCAACCATTTTCATGTTTTTATGTTTTATCTACGTTCATTATTTTCAGGGTGTCGGGCACGGCGGAATGTCCCTTCTCCTCATTGTCCTGCGCTGGGTTGTATTCAACATTCCGATGCTGTTCCTGTTAAACAGTCTCTTCGGCATCTACGGCATCGTATGGAGCCAGTTCGTCAGCGACATGTGCGTTGCTCTGATTTCTCTGATAATCTATCTCCGATTCAGCAAGAAGCTGGAAAACACAGCACTGCAGCCATAACTATGAGGTTGTCAAAAGCCTCGCCTGCTGATACAATTATTATTATCTAATACCAAAACTAAAACGGAGGAAATTCTATGGCCAAAACCAACAGATTCCTTCCTGAGTACGACGTAATCGTCGTCGGGTCCGGCATGGGCGGTATGACAGCCGCTGCCAAGCTGGCCAAGGAAGGGAAAAAAGTGCTTATGCTTGAAAAGCACAACCTTACCGGCGGATATGCCACAAGCTTTGTACGCGGGAACTACGAGTTTGAAGTCAGCCTTCACGAAATTTGTGAATTCGGCGACGGAAAAGACGGTGCCGAATACGGTGCTGTGAAAGCGATGTTTGACGATGTCGGTGTTAAGCTGGACTGGGTAAAGGTTCCCGATGCCTACCGAGTCATCCTTACCGACAAGGGAATCGACTTCACCATGCCGTTCGGCATAGAGAATTGCATAGATGCCATTGAAAAACTGGAGCCGGGCAACGGCAAGAAAGTCCGCAATTACTTCCAGCTCTTCAAAGAGATCAACGAAGCTCTAGAGTACATTGCGCAGTGTGCCAGAGAAGGCCACGGCCCGGACGGAAAAACAATGGCAACCACCTATTCCAATTTCCTTCGCACCGCAGCCTATGACACCAACGAAGTAAACAAATCCTTCAAATTCGGTCCCAAGACGCAGGAAGTTCTGAATGCGTATTACGGCTACATCAGCCGCCATCTGGATGAGGCCAGCTTCATAGTCTGGGCCCAGATGATTTACATCTATCTGCGTGACGGTGCCCATATTCCGAACAAGACTTCTCACGAGATTGCCAACGCTCTCGAAAAGGCCTTCCGTGAGCACGGCGGCCAGGTTGAAACGAACGTCAAGGTTGTGGAATACATTCTGGAAGACGGCCGCTGCACCGGCGTCAGAACCGAAGACGGCGACGTGATAAAAGCCAAATTCGTCATTTCCAACGGCAACCCGACCAAATCTATGATTGACATGATGGATACCAAGCAGGTACCGGAAGAGGCCATAAAGCTTTGCGGTGCCAGAAAGCTCCTGGCGTCCCCGTTTGTTGTCTACATTGGTCTCGATGCCACGGTTGAAGAGCTCGGCATTGAAAGCTATGAGTACTTCATTGGTCACAACATGGATACCGAAGAAATATACAGAAACACCAACATCTGGCAGAAGAACCACAGAGTCTCCGCCACATGCCCGGATGTTGCCATCCCCGGCTACTCGGGAGAAGGCCGCTGCCAGATTAACCTCACGGCAATGTATTCCCCCGAAGCCATCAACAGCTCCGACCTTACAAAGTATAACTACGAGCAGCAGAAAGAGGAATTCGCCGATAACCTCATCAAGAACTTTGAAGAAGGAACCGGCATCAAGATTCGCGACCACATTGAAGAACTCGTTGTGGCAACTCCCGCAACCTTTACCAGATATACCGAAGCCTTCAAGGGCAACATTTACGGTTATGTCTGCAATGCCATAGACGGCGCCGTTCCGAGAACTCTTGCTCAGGAGCAGGAGCGTTATATCCCCGGTCTCGATTTCGTAGGCAGCGCCGGCTTCCGTGCCCACGGCTACTCCTCTGTTATGACCAACGGGTATCAGGTTGCCAATGTAGTACTTGCAAAGCTGGGAGGTAAAAACTGATGGCTAAGAAAGCAAAAGTTACTGTCAAAACGTATTTTACTGACTTAATGGGCTGGTTCAAGCTCATGAAAAGGCGTCAGGCCTGGATTGATGCCGCCGACACAAACATTGACATGACGGACCGCGCTGCGGAAATCGCAAATGAAATCCACCCCGGTCTCGTAGAGGCCGTCATTGTGTCCGTAAAGGATGAGACGCCTTCCACAAAAACATTTACCTTTGCCCCCAAAGATGGTTTCCATATGCCGTACTTCAATGCAGGACAGCATATCAGCGTCAAGTTCTGCATCGACGGTAAGTGGCTTACCCGCCCCTTCTCCGTTTCCTCCTCTCCCAAAGAGGCCGACGAAGGAAAGCTTCAGATAACGCTTCGCAAAAAAGACGGCGGCTATGTCACCTCCTGGGTCTGGGATAACTGGAAAGAAGGAACCGAAGTCAAATTTGACGGTGCCTTCGGTGACGGTTATTTCAACGCCCTTCGTGACACCGCACATGTCGTAGGCATTGCGGGCGGCAGCGGAATCACCGCTTTCCGTTCCATTGCCAAGGACATGGCAGATTCCAAACGTCCCGAAAAGTTCACCATTCTTTATGGTTCCAGAAATCAGGATGACATCATCTTCTTTGATGAGCTCAATGAAATCGCCGCTGCATCGGGCGGAGCTGTTGAAGTCTTTAACATCCTCTCCGAGCCGAAAGACGGCTGGACGGGTGAAACCGGCTTTATCGGTGCCGACATCATCCGGAAGCTCGTTCCCGACTGGGACAAGGTAACCTATTATGTCAGCGGGCCTCAGCCGATGTATGATTTCCTGGATGCCGAATTCGCAAAGATGGGCGTCAAGGGGAAGAACATCCGCAAGGAAGAATACGGTGAAACCGACGACATTACAAAATCTCCCCTTTATCCGAAGGGCCATGAAAACGAAACCTTCAAAATCACCGTACGCTTCGGTCTTGAAGAGCAGGTTATCGATGCCAAGGCAACGGATACCGTTGTGGTTTCTCTCGAGAAGGCCGGCATCGCTCCGGACACGCACTGCCGTTCCGGTGCCTGCGGCTGGTGCAGAAGCTATCTGGTATCCGGCGACGTCTGGCAGCGTCCTCAGTCAAACGGCGTGAGAGCCTCCGACAAGGATTACGGTTACTTCCATCCCTGCTCAGCTTATCCCATGAGCGACCTGGTTATTGAAGTAAACTCCAGGCTGTAACTTATACAAAATTATCAAGAAGTCCCGAATCAGCCCGATTCGGGGCTTTTTGGAAAGGCAAAAACCATTATGCACGAAATCGTCCGGCCTCTTTTAGACTGGTATGAAAAAAATGCCCGCCCTCTTCCGTGGCGGGAAGACATAAACCCCTACAAGGTCTGGGTCTCCGAAATAATGCTCCAGCAGACGCGCATTGAGGCGGTCTTAGGCTACTATGCCCGTTTTATGAAAGCCTTCCCGACCGTAGAATCGCTGGCAGATGCCGATATTGAAGATGTCTACAAACTATGGGAGGGATTGGGGTACTATTCCCGAGCCCGCCACATGCACGAATGTGCTGAGAAAATCTGTTCCGAATACGGCGGTGCATTTCCAAGCAGTGCTACCGAACTCAGAAAACTCCCGGGCATCGGAGATTATACGGCCGGAGCGGTGGCATCCATCGCCTTTGATAAGCCGGAACCGGCCGTTGACGGAAACGTTCTCCGGGTGTACGCCCGCTTGAACCGCTGCAGCGAAAACATCGGTGACCCGTCCGTAAAAAAACGGGTAAGAGAAGAACTCCGAAGCATCTATCCGGAAAAAGGATGCGGGGCATTCACCAGTGCCCTGATGGAACTTGGTGAGATCATCTGCACACCTATGTCCGTAAAATGCAATGAATGCCCGCTTTCCCGGTTCTGTAAAGCGCACCAGGTGCAGGAAGAACTGTCCTACCCCCGTCTTCAGCCCAAAAAGCCGCGGCGCATAGAGCATAGAAACGTATATCTGATTCTTTGCGGAGATAAATGCGCCGTACAAAAACGCCCCGCAAAGGGATTGCTGGCAGGCCTTTGGGAGCTGCCGAACGCAACAGATGAATCCGTACCAGAAGGCGCGGAATTCTGCGGTGAAGCCGTTCATGTATTCTCACACGTAGAATGGCACATGCGCGGCTACATCCTTCGGACAGATCATGAAATTCCGCCCTATACCTGGGTAAACCGGGAAGAACGCCTCAAGAAGGCAATTCCCAGCGCTTTCCGGTATTATCTGGAAATACTGAATCAACTTGGATACTGAATGAAAAAGACCTTGAAACAAATGTTTCAAGGTCTTTTTGGCAGGGGTTGAAGGGATCGAACCCTCGGCCTACGGTTTTGGAGACCGCCGCTCTACCAGCTGAGCTAAACCCCTATAGTATAATGTGGACCGTCAGGGACTCGAACCCCGGGCCGACCGGTTATGAGCCGGTTGCTCTACCAACTGAGCTAACGGTCCAAAGAAAAACAGCCGCCACCTATTGGTGGTGGCTGTTTGGCGCCTCCTGTAGGACTCGAACCTACGACACCGCGGTTAACAGCCGCGTGCTCTACCTATTGAGCTAAGGAGGCATATAAGTTGGCATTGACCTATCCTCCCGGTCCGTCGCCAGACAAGTATTTTCGGCACTGGTGAGCTTAACTGCTGTGTTCGGAATGGGAACAGGTGGACCCTCACCGTTAAAAACACCAACTAGATTCTGTTTTCCGGAGGACACCGAGTGTCC
>JAZUEY010000064.1:0-14299 GCA_045640405.1 Candidatus Limivicinus sp. | reverse complement strand
CGCCGTTCAGCTCTTCACAGGCCAGGGCCGTTCGGTCTGCCTCGAAACACAGTTTATCCCCGACACGCCAAATCACCCCGAATTTCCCAGCTGCCTCTATAAAACGGGCGAACCCTTCCGCAGCGAAACAATCTATAAGTTTATTTAAAAAATCAGGCTCTCCGCCAGCGGAGAGCCTTTTCGTTATTTCTCATGAATGTCCAGCTGATTGAAAGGAATTTCTATTTCCGCTTCAACAAGCTTCTTTCTTATTATCCTCATCGCCGCGCGATAGCTGCTGTACTTGTGACCCGGCGAGCATTTAAAGAGAAACTGATACCTTATGGATGAGTCATCAAACTCTCTGAGGCCAAGATACTCGCACTTGCTGATTCCCTTGAATTCCTTGATTTCCTTCGCGCAATCCGTCAGCACTTCATCGATTCTGTCGCTGTCATCCGAATAGGACAGGCCCAGGGAGATATAAAACTCGCCCGACATCTTGGAGATGGATGTAATTTCCCGATTGCAGACGACAAGAACATCATTGTTTAACAGTGACTTCATTCTCGTGGTTCGCATGGTGAAATCCACAACCTGGTATTCTTTATCTTTGAATACCACATAGTCACCTACTTTGAACATTCCGTCGGACAGAATCCGGGTACCCTGAATCAGGTCTTTGAACATATCCTGCCAGGCAAGACCGGCCAAGGCACCGGCAATTCCCAGGCTGGCCAGTATGGATGATACGTTGATTCCGTTAATCTGCAGAACTACAAGGGCAGTAATCGTCAGAATTGCGGCCCGAAGCAGATTGCTCACTCTCTTTATGGCCGCCTGACGCTTTATGCTCTGCTCTTTCGGCTCGCTGAATTTGGCGGTAAATGTCTCTTCTCCCTTGTCTACCAGTTTCCAGAGCACAATTCCCAATATGAGAAAAACAACGCTCCAGAACAGATGATGCCATGAAATATTTGCCAGCAATTCTTTCATATCCGCCCTCCGTTTTTGCCATTTTACACCATATCCGATAAGGCAACAAGTGCTTGTCAAATATCTTTGATGTTGATATTATATGTGATAATTGGGGTGATTTTATGCAGTATAAAGACATTGAAATTTTCCTGGAACTTGTAAATACAAGGAATATTACCAAAACATCCGAAAATCTGTTTCTTGCCCAGTCCGTCATTTCTACCAGATTAAAAAAGCTGGAAGAAGAACTTGGATACAGTCTTTTCACCCGTTCCAAGGGGCTTCGCGAAATTGAACTGACAAGAGAGGGCAAGGAATTTACAAATCTTGCCATGCGTCTGCAGTCTCTTTATGATGAAGCCGCCTCCATAGGTGACTTCAGTCGCAGCACTCTTCGCATCGCCGCCCCGGAGACCATCTTCCTCAACATCCTGGAACCCATTATTTTCAACATGCTCCGGCAGGACCCGGACATAAAAATAGTGGCAGAAATGGCAGACTCCTCGGTAGTATACGAGATGATGGATGCCAATCTGGTTGATTTTGGTTTTGCATCCTATGAATCCTCGCATCACAGTATCGTTCACCGCCATGTCCATAACCAGGCATTCAGTCTTGTTATGGGTTCTCCCTCTTCCGGCACCATCAATCCTTCCGAGCTCGACCCGGCAAAGGAAATCATCTTTACCGGCGGTAACTTTTCAACAATAGACCTTTGGCGCGACTCGCATTTCCCCGGTGTTGACAGCAGCCGGATAAGAATCAATTCCACAGCGGTCATTGCCAGATATCTTCTGGAGTTTGAAGACTCCTGGGCCATTCTTCCCCGTGATACGGCCGGTATTCTTTCTGCCCTTTACGGCACACACGTCTGTGCCATGAGCGACCCTCCCGCAAGTCGCGAAATATACTTTCTCTCGCACAGCAGTACATACAAATCCAACAGCCCTGCAGCTGAAATGTTTTTAAAGGAACTCAAGGCATATGAACAGCTTTAAACTCTTAGCATTTGATCTAGACGGAACCTTTCTCACGGAAGACAAAGAAATACCCGATGAGAACCTTGCCGCGTTGAAAGCGGCTATCGATGCCGGCATAACCGTCGTCCCGGCCACGGGCCGTCTGCTTGACAATATGCCCCAGCCTTTCATTGATCTCTGCCGTTATTTCATTCTGGTAAACGGAGCGGTTATCTATGACGCCTATGAAGACAAGTATCTTTACGATGCCCCTATTCCTACCGACCTGGCATTAAAAATTTACGACTACGGCGATACGCTCCCCTGCATTTATGATGCTTATATAGACTATCACGGGTATATGACTTCCTCCATGTACGACATATTGGAGGATTATATGCCAAACAAAAAATATGCCCACACGATGAAAGTCCATCGAAAACCCGTCCCGGATTTGAAACAATACGCTGTTGCCTGCGGCGGTAAGATACAGAAGATTCAGTTTTATTTCAAGAATCTGACAGAGCGTGACCGGCAGATTGAACAGCTTCCCCAGCTCTTTCCCGGTGAGCTCTATGTATCCAATTCTCTGACCAGCAATATTGAAATCAATATAAAAGACGCCATAAAAGGCCGGGCCCTCGAAGTGCTTTGCAGCCATCTGCGTATTGACATGGCAGATACCGTTGCTTTCGGTGACGGCACAAACGACCTTTCCATGATTGAGCGAGCCGGAATCGGCGTCTGCATGGTGAACGGTTCTCCCATATGCAAAAAGGCGGCCGACATCATCTCCGAAGCCGATAACGATCATGCCGGCTTTGCGGTTGAACTCACGCGTCTTTTGAATTATCAATATTTGCGATAATTTATTCGATAATAAGATTTTACAAATGAACTGTGCGTAAGTAAAATGCAGCTATCCTAAAATTTACTCATGGAGGATGAATATATGAAAAAGATAGTTGCATTACTTTTGGCGTTTGTTATGGCATTTGCTCTCTGCGCATGCGGCTCTTCCGCCGCTCCTGCGGCAGCGGCTCCTGCAGCCGATGTTGCGGATGCTGCGCCCACAGCCGATGGCGGATTCGATACTTCCGTAAGCGCGGATCTTACCGTCGGCACCGGCGGCGAATCCGGAACTTATTACCTTTATACCGGCATGGTCGGCCAGGTTGTCAGTGAAGCTTCCAACGTCAAGATGACCATCGTCTCCACCGGCGGTTCCAAGGACAATCTCGTTTCCATGGACTCCGGAATGTATGACCTTGCCACCGTTCAGTCCGATGTTATGACATATGCATACAACGGAACCAACTCTTTTGCAGACTCCGGTGCTCTTTCTGATTTCCGCGTTCTTTGTGGCCTCTATCCCGAGACCATTCAGATTGTCACCACCAATCCTGACATAAAGTCTATTTCCGACCTGGCAGGTAAGAAGGTCTGTGTCGGTGACGTCGGCTCTGGTACTTACTTCAACACCGTTGATGTGCTTGCCGCCTATGATATGACTATTGATGACGTCTCCGCAGTATACCAGTCCTTCGGTGATTCTACGGAATCCCTCCTTGATGGCAAAATTGATGCGGCCGTCACCACAGCCGGTGCTCCTACTCCGAGCATCACACAGCTTGCACAGAGCAAGACCATTTACGTTATCTCCATTGATGACGGGCACATGGCAAAGCTTCTTGACGCATGCCCCTGGTATGCCGCCATCACTCTTCCTGCCGGAACTTACGAAGGCTTCGATGAAGATGCTACAACCGTTACTGTTAAGGCAACTCTGGTCTGCACGGCAGATACTCCGGATGATGTAGCCTATACGGTTGTCAAGACAATATTTGACAACAAGGACGCCATAACGGCTCTCCACGAAAAGGGCTCCTACCTCGACTTTGCCTTTGCGACCGACGGCATCGCCGTTCCGTTTGCAAAAGGCGCAGCCGCTTTCTTCGCAGAGAATGGCATAACGGTTGATACCGTCGATTAATCATGACAGCAAAAACCAAAAACAAAGTAAATAAATCGATAAATACTGACGGAGTCAACGACAACGTTGACTCCGTTATGCGCCAATATGACAGAGAAAGCAACACGAGAATCTGGACGGGGAAACCCCAGATTATAGTAAATATCATCCTCGCTGCGTTCTCCCTTTATGCCATTTACTGTGCGCTGTTTGCCGTTATGCTTGACGAGGTCCGTTTAACCTCTTTCATTGGTGCTGTTGTAATAATGGGATATCTGACGTACCCCGCCTCCAAGCATCACGTCAGAGAAAATTACATTCCATGGTATGATATTGTACTGCTGGTGCTGGGTGCAAGCGCATTCTTCTATTTCTGCTTCAATGCAGAAAACATTATCATGCGTCTTCCGGCCCTGAAGCCGTATGAAGTGGCAATCGGCATCATCGGCCTGCTCTGTACTTTTGAGCTCTGCCGACGCTGTGTAGGCATTCCTATTCTCTGTGTTGCCGGCTTCTTTATGCTATATGCGCTTTATTTCTATGGTATCCGTAAAGGGCAGGGCATCAAGGCTGTGCAGACGCTTGTATGCCGTCTTTTCTTTATCAAGACCGGCATGCTGTCAACCCCTATCAATGTATGTTCAAAGTACATAGCGATATTCATTATTTTCGGTGCTTTTCTCGAGCGCACCGGCATAGCAGATTTCTTTATTAAATTTGCCAATGCCATCGCGGGCGGGTCTGCAGGCGGTCCTGCGAAGGTCGCCGTCATCTCCTCGGCCCTTTGCGGAATGGTTTCCGGCTCCTCCGTCGGCAACACGGTTACCACCGGCTCCGTCACTATCCCGATGATGAAGAAGACCGGCTATGACAAGGATTTTGCCGGTGCTGTGGAAGCCGCTGCATCCACAGGCGGGCAGATTATGCCGCCGATTATGGGCGCTGCCGCCTTCCTGATGATTGATTTCCTCGGCATGCCTTACTCGGGTATAGCTCTCAGAGCTATTCTTCCCGCGGTTCTGTATTTTACCGGCATTTTCATTGCGGTTCACCTGGAAGCCAAAAAGCTTGGTCTCAAAGGCATCCCCAGAGATGAACTTCCGAAAATCAAGCCTCTTCTTAAACAGATGTACCTGCTTCTCCCGCTGGTTATTCTTGTCTGGCTCGTCAGCACGAACACGGTTACAATGGCTTTTGCTGCCGCGCTTGCAATTGTGGCATCCATTGTAGTCAGTATGTTCAACAAGGGGCACAGAATCAATCCAAAGAGCTTTTTTGAAGCTCTTGCTGCCGGTGGAAAAGGTTGTATCACGGTTGCCGTAGCCTGCTGCATCGCCGGCATTGTTGCCGGCTGTCTTACCATGACGGGACTTGCAAACCAGATTTTTGCTGCCATTCTCACCATTTCCGGTAAAACAAAGTTCATCGCTTTGTTCCTGACGATGCTATGCTGCATCATTCTCGGAATGGGCGTTCCCACGACAGCGAACTACTGCATCATGGCAACCACCTGCGCTCCGATACTAATTAAGATGGGCATCCCCGCCGTAGCCGCTCACTTCTTTGTTTTCTACTTTGGAATCGTTGCGGACATCACGCCTCCTGTTGCATTGGCTGCCTATGCCGGTGCTGCGATCTCAGGAGGGAACCCGATGAAGACGGGTGTCAATGCCACCAAGCTTGCTATCGCCGCTTTCATCATTCCGTATATCATGGCTTACAATCCGGCCATGGTGCTTGTTGACACCACAGCGCTGGAAGTGGTATTAATTGTCTGCACATCTCTCGTTGGAATGTTCGGTGTCGCTGCCGGAGTCAACGGCTTCCTCTACCGAAAAATGGCATGGCTCCCTAGAATCATTATTATTGTCGGAGGTCTTATGATGATGATACCGGGTTGGCAAACAGATATCGTCGGCGTTGTTTTGTTCGCAGCAACCGTTATATGGCAGAAAGTCGGCCGTCATTCATCACCGGTTTCCCCGGCTTAATTATTCAATGATTTATTTGTTGGCAATATTAATATTCGTCCTTTGTTTCATAATCGGCCTGACCATATATATTGTTGCACGCCGGAACGGTATCGTCCGATGCAGCAGCACAAAGGTCAACTCCATGCCGTATCTGAACGTCCGGCATTCGTTTCTGACGATAGAGCCGTGTTCGGTCACGAAGCAATGCCCTACCAAAAAGGCTTTCGATGAGAGCGATGCGAAGTCATACCTCACTGCTCTTGCTTTGGAAGACCCCGGTTGGCTGACGGCTCTTTGTTCACGCGTTGAGCACAACCGGCTTGAATATGAGGCCTACAGGGCCGACTATGACGCCCTTCTCGGCAGCATATATAAAGTGCCGTATTATATAACGGATTATGTTGCTGCCCACAAGAATCTATGGGAAAAATATTGCTACAAAAAATGGTACATGCGCCGCGAGCGGCGCATGTGCGAATCCGCCAAAATCGTTCCGCAGACGGACTGCTCCATAGAGGTGAACATTTATTATGCTTCACCGCAGGGTTTGAACACCTATTCCAAACATTATGACCTTCATTACGATGAGGCCCGTTCGGCTCTGGATGCCGCGGTCACGAAGCTGGACTACCGGGACAGCGCCAGATACCAGCGTTCTCTTATGACGGATGCTCTGCGTTATGATATTATGAGCCGGGACGGGTTCCGCTGTTCCATCTGCGGCGCTTCGGCTGCCGATGGGGTCATTCTTCATGTGGACCACATTGTCCCCGTATCAAAAGGCGGCCGCACCGAGCCGGACAATCTCCGTACTCTATGCGACCGCTGCAATCTAGGGAAACGCGATAAACTTGAGTTTCCCGCTCAGTAAAAGGCAATTCTGTTGCTTTCCACAAGCTGCAAAAAAGCAAGCACATCTTCTAAATCCTTCTCTTCGGAGAAGGATTTTAATTCTTCTATCATTCTATTTACATGCTTCCTGATTTTGTCGGCATTTCCGTCTCCGTAATTCTGGAGACGGCCGCCTTCGCGATAATGCTCTCCCTCGACGCCGAGGAAAAGCTTTGCCAGCTTTGTATCATAATAGGCTCTTGCGGCAATGATTCCTATCATGTCGGCTATGACTTCATCGCGAATGGCCTCTTTGTTTTCCGGGAAAAGCCTTCCGCTGACAAAGTGCGTCAGCTCATGATACTTTCTGATGATAAGGGACTCCTCAAGCCACTCTTCTTCCCCAAGACCTGCGCAATCCGCAGGAACCGCGCTGTAGCCCCCATTGGATAGAATAATAATCGAGTCGAGATAATTTTGTTTATCGGAAAGAAAAGCATCCAGCTCTTCTTCGTTGTTCATGTGCGGCCGGATTTTATCCCAGTTTATGAGGCCGCTCACGGCGCTGGCTCCCATGGAGGCGGGTATTTCCTTTTTCTGGCATCTGGCAGCCAGTGCACGAATGGCATGCTCAAAGTCATCCCGCTTGTAAAGAGTCAATACCTCGGCCGGCCCCGCCGGTGTTTTCACGGTTTCGAGAGTATCCCTTTCGTCATAGGAAAACTCGGGTTTCCGGTCGCATTCCATCCCGCGCAGGCAGACGTTTTTATACAGTTCCGTGTCTTTCGTTCCATCGTCGATGGGCAAGCGGAGCTGCGGATATTTAGTTGCAAGTTTTTCAATCGGATGCATGTTGAAATTATACCACACTAATGTTAGAATGGCCAATGAGGTGAATGAAAAATGAAACGTTTTACGGCATCTATTCTTGTTATCGTTCTTATTTTTGCGCTCTGCGCATGCGGCAAGACAAAGGCCCCCGAAGCCACTGCCGAGCCTGTTGCGGTTGAAGCAACTGCAGTTCCCACGGCGGAGCCCACGCCGACTCTTGAAATCGTCTACGTCAATCCCACGGCGGAGCCGACCCCTGAGATTGTCTATGTCAACACCCCGGCACCGACGCCCGCTCCCACAATCGACCCGGGCAATCCCAATGCCAATTACGAATTTGCTTACATCTGGGCTGACGGTTCCGTGCACGATGCACCCGAAGACGGTCAGGCTGAAATCTCCCCGATCAAGAAATACATTTTCTTTGAGCCCGCTCCCTCCGGAGCCGACAGCACGCTGAATTGCACCGTGGTCTGCACACTGGAAGACGGCAAGTATCTCGTTGTAACCGATGGAAATTACAAAGAATATGTCTTCTATATTGAAGGCAAAACCGTTAAATCTCTCGACGGCGTAACAAAGACGCTTTCTCCCGGTGTTAACTGCACCGTTTATTACAACGGCGGATACCTGAATCCCAACACGGGGCTCGACGATCCCCAGTACGTCTATGTAGACACTTTGGTTATCGATACCAAGGCATTTGCTTATGCTGCCGAGCATCCGAAGCCGACCGGCCCCATCAAGCCCGGTCCCACAACGTATCCTTCGGTACCTTACGGGTTCTGGTACGGAACGGACGGTATGCTCCACTGCTACATAAGCGGCAAGCCTTATCACTGGGCCAACGGTGGTTGGGTAGCTGGCTGATACAATCCGATTGATTACATCAGATAAAGAAAAGCAGAAGCCATCAGGCTTCTGCTTTTTCTATTTTGTCTATCAACTTACCCCACATGGCAATAACCGTAGAATTCAGCAGAGTTGTAACTACCGTGCCTATCCCGATTCCGGTCAGTTTTTTCGTTAACGTCAGGGCAAGAATGACGGATATTGCAAGCATGATGCAGTCGTTTGCCAATTTCACTCTGTCCTGCCGCAACCCGTACTTTGCACTGATATGCACGACGGCAAAATCATAAGCCTGTAGGGGGTACGTAGTTCTGAAGAAGAACGCAACACCGAGTCCGCAAATGACCAGCCCCAGCACAAACGCCAGGATACGCATCGGCATGCTTTCGTATGGTCCGTTTCCTCCAAGTATCAGGAACCATCCGTCCAAAATCAAACCGGCAAGGAAAGCTTCTGCAAAAGTCAGCAGATACTTCAGTTTGAACTCCCGGATGATAAGGCAGGCAATAATCAGGACAATCAGCTCATAAAAGTATTCTGCCGTCCCCTGTGTAAACCATGGCATGGTATCGCGAAGCCACACATGCAGAATATAGGGCCCAGCCGCAATCATCGAAAGCCCGAAATCGGACTTGGTGGCAAAGGCAATGCCAAGCATGCAGAACAGGTTGCCGACAACCCAGTTGATCAGATTCGTTTTCTTACTTGAAATCATCCCAGGGTATGTTTACCTCAGCTC
The DNA here is from genome assembly GCA_045640405.1 of Candidatus Limivicinus sp. Lineage (GTDB taxonomy): Bacteria > Bacillota > Clostridia > Oscillospirales > Oscillospiraceae > Limivicinus. The sequence continues at coordinate 5,185 of JAZUEY010000064.1, read as the reverse complement.
CGCCGTTAATGATGTCATCCACATGTATGAGAAGCGGGAAGTCTTTCTCTTTTCCCAGATCTCGCACGGCTTTTGCAGCTCTGCCGGCTATGACGATTGATTCCAGCGTAATGCCGGCCAGCATCTGTCTGGCTTCCTCGTAGCTGAAGCCACGTCCGAGCAAGGTCCCTATCAGCCTTGTACGTCCGCCGAATATGGTTACATACAGGTCTCCCGTAAAATACGGAAGGCTCTCCGGATTTGCTCCGACAAGTTGGAGCATCTTCATTGCCTCGCGGGTACTCTGCAGGAACAGCCCTGCCTGCGGGTTGTAATACTGTGCTGCGCCCTCTCCGTTTACCTTCTCATTCAAGCCGACGGCCAGAGAAACAGCCAGTGCATAGGCATTCTTCATTGCCACGGCACATTCAAGTCCCATCACATCCAGCGTCGGTGTGATATGGTAATAGTCCGTGCCGAGCATTTCATTCAGCATTTCCAGTGTTTGTATGTCACGGCCGCAAAAAGCGACTTCCGTATTCTGCCTGTCTGCAAGCTCATAGCTCGTGCACGGGCCGCCTACCGCATTGATATTCAGCTTCCGTCCGCCGCGGCTTTGCATATACTCCGGATAGGGTATCAGTTCTCCGTTCTCGCCGTTAATCATGCCCTTTGTTATAGACAAAATCGGCACGCCTTCGGGGACAATGGGAACGATATTGTCCGCAAACCAGTCCACGCCGAAACTGCTGACTCCGCAGATAATCAAATCCGCACCGTTTAGCGCTTCCTGCAGGCCATCTATATGATAGGCCTTTACTCCCTCCGGAAGGTAACGCTTTAAAGTCGGGTGCCAAAGATTCCTGTTTATGGAGTCTATGGTTTCTCTGTTATGGATGCCTACAAGACGGACCTCATGCCCGTTGTCTCTTGCCGGCATGGACATAGCAGAGCCCATCATGCCAGCCCCGACGATTGTTATGATGCTCATTTATTCTGGTTTGAATGTTTTAACCGCAAAGGATTCAAAGATGCATTTGCGTGCATCCTGTGCGCCGGAGAATCTTCCGTCCACTATCATCTGGCATACGATGTTGCCGAGAGCCGTGGCCTCGCCCGGTCCTGCGTAGACTGTCTTGCCCGTAGCATTGGCCGTCAACTGGTTCAGATAATCGGCATTTGAGCCGCCGCCGATGATATTGATGGCGTCGTATTTCTTTTCGGACAGTTCCTCCAGCATGGCAATCGTTCTTCCGTAGCTGGCTGCCAGGCTCTGGTATACAACGGTGGAAAGTTCACCCGGAGTCTGCGGGACTTTCTGTCCGGACTTTTCGCAGTAGTCCTTTATTGCCTGAATCATGCTGTCCGGAGCAAAGAAGCATACATCGTCAACATCCACTCTGGACGGAAAATCTTTCACTTCTTCCGCCATGGCGCAAAGCTCTGCAAAAGAATAACCGTCATTCAGTTCGTGTCTTACAGACTGAATCATCCAGAGCCCCATGATGTTATTCAGGAAGCGGATGGTATAGTCATATCCACCCTCATTGGTCAGATTGGCATCGTGGCTGCGCTCGGTCAGAATGGGGCGGTCAAGCTCCAGTCCCATCAGGGACCATGTGCCGCTTGAAATGTAAACGAAGTCTTTGGTTATTGCCGGAACGGCCAGAACCGCGGATGCCGTATCGTGAGAGGTCGTCATGATAACTTCGCAGTCGAATCCGACTTCTTCCGCAATCTCCGGCAGGAGATTTCCGAGCACCGTACCGGGCTTCTGAATCTCTGTGAAGAGCTTTCTGGGTATTCCTATAAGGTCAATGAGTTCAAAGTCCCAGTTTCTGGTCTTCGGGTCAATCAGCTGACTGGTACTGGCTATGGTATACTCTGTGGACTTCTTGCCTGTCAGCAGGAAATTGTAGTAATCCGGAGAGAACAGCAGCGTCTCGGCTTCCTCAAGCTGCTCCGGGTTTTCCTTCTTCAAGGCAAAAAGCTGGTAAATGCTGTTGAAGAGCTGCTTCTGTGTGCCGGTTCTGAGATACAGATCCTTTTCGGAAATAATTTTGGACATTTCCTCGTCCATGCCGATGGTTCTGTCATCGCGGTAGCCGACAGCGTCTCCAACCATGTTTCCGTTTCCGTCAACAAGGATAAAATCAACACCCCAGGTATCAATGGCCATGGAGATTGGCGCCTTGCCCAGCTCGGCGCATTTTTTCATGCCGGCTTTAATGCTTTCAAAAAGGCCTGCAGCATCCCAGCACTTGTGCCCGTTCTTTTCTTTCATACCGTTTTCGAAACGGTAGACTTCCTCCAGAACGATTTTTCCGTCTTCTATGCTGCCGAGAATGTGTCTTCCCGATGAAGCGCCTATGTCAACGGCGAGAAAATATCCGCTCATTTAATAACACCTTTCTGTATGATTACATTGGCATAAACCATCGTTTCTCCCGACTGGAGAATGCAGTAGCACTTCTTTGCATGTTCATAGAACTCGAAACGCTCATACGCACCTATGGCCGATGCACCGCGCTCGTCATACTTTGCGATGGTCTTCTTATAGTCCTCCCAAACTGGGATTTCCATATCTTTATCGCATTCCATCTTTTCCATGAGCATTACTGGAGTCTCTGCATACTGGTCAAGGGGGATAACCTGCAGGATAGCGTCGAGCAGTTCGTTGACGCCGTGGCCGTCCGCTCTGATAAACACGCAGTCATTCGGTTTTGCCATTGAAATTCCGGGGAAGTTGCCGTCACCGATGCAGAGACGGTCGCCGTGACCCATTTCACTGAGTACCTTTAAAAGCTCGGGTGAAAGAATAGCAGGAACATTTTTTAACATGACAGTTCTCCTTCAAATTAAAGATTGGGCAGGCAAAAGCCTGCCCATAATTGTTAATATTGATTATTTAATGTTTTTGTAAAGCGGGCCATAGGCTGCGCATGCGCGGTAATCCTGGCCTTCTTTGTCCATTCCGAAAGCATTCCATGCGGCCGGGCGGAAAATCTTCTCTTCCGGTACGTTGTGCATGCAAACGGGGATACGGAGCATAGAGCACAGAGTGATAAGGTCTGCACCGATGTGGCCGTAGGAAATGGCGCCGTGGTTTGCACCCCAGTTGTTCATGACATCGTATGCGCTCTTGAACGGGCTGCCTTCAATGCCGTCGCAACGCGGTGTGAACCAGGTGCAGGGCCACGTGGGATTGGTACGCTCCATCAAAGTATCCGTTACTTCGTCCGGGAGGTTGACTGTCCAGCCTTCAGCAATCTGAAGGACCGGGCCGAGACCCTTGACGAGGTTGAGGCGAATCATGGTTGCCGGCATCTCGGCTCTGGTGACAAAGTGGGAGGAGAATCCGCCGCCGCGGAAGTTGTCAAATCCGGCTTCGCACCATACGGTTGCATCGGTCATCTTCTTGATGTCTTCTTCGGTAACCTCGAACCACTTCTTCATGAGGTGTCCGCCGTTCTCATCCGTGCAGTCACCGCAGCCGTCAAGGCAGGCAGCGCCGGAGTTCAGCAGATGGATGATACCGCCGTTTTCCTTTGCCTTACCTTCGAGGTCATATCCCGTAACGCGCTTGGTAGCCTCGGGAGACCAGAAGGTGCGGACGTCTGCAAAAATCTGTGCGCGGTTGGTGAGCAGCTCCATGAACAGCATGCCGAGACCGTTGAGTATGTCGTTCTCAGTTGCAAATACCATAGGCTCCTTGGGACCGGTAAAGTCAAAGGAGGAGTTGAGAACCGCTTCGGGGTAGTCGCAGTTCGGCCAATGGTCTGTCCACTGTCTCTGGCCCTGGAAGCCTGCGCAGATGGCATTGTGGCCGAGCTTCTCTTCGCCGAAAGCGTCGGGAAGATTCGGGTTGCCCTGAATCAGGTCCTTGATGATGCAGTACATCTTGATGGTGAATTCCCACTGCTTCTCTTTTTCGGCATCCGTGAATTTAATTCTTCTCTTCTCACCCAGGAAGTCGACTTCTTCAGGGTTGTCGTCGCGGCCTTCCTTGCAGTGTTCCTTGGTCCAGGCAAGAGCTTTTTCAACGTCTTCGGAAACGTAGATGCCCTCTTCCATGCGGCGGAGAATTTCCACTTCGTCCACGGACTCGACTCTCATGCCGAGGTATTCCTCAACAAATGCCTGATCCATAATGGAGCCTCCGATACCCATGGTAACGGAACCTATCTGCAGATAGCTCTTGCCGCGCATGGTGGCAGCAGCAACAGCTGCACGGCCGAAGCGGAGGAGCTTTTCTTTTACATCTTCGGGAATGTCGGTAACCTGGTCACGGTCCTGCACTTCATGGCCGTAAATGCCGAATGCGGGCAGACCCTTCTGTGCATGAGTTGCCAGAACGGATGCAAGATAAACGGCACCCGGGCGCTCCGTACCATTGAAGCCCCATACACCCTTTATGGTCATCGGGTCCATATCCATTGTCTCGGAGCCGTAGCACCAGCAGGGAGTAACGGAAAGGGTGATAGCCACGCCTTCCTTTTTGAACTTCTCTGCGCATGCTGCGGATTCGGGAACACGGCCTATTGAGGAATCGGCTATGATAACCTTAACGGGGTCTCCGTTCGAATAGCAAAGATTCTCTTCAAAAAGCTTCTTTGCTGCCTGTGCCATAGCCATAACCTGGCCTTCCAGGCTCTGGCGGAGTTGAAGGGGACCTTCGCGTCCGTCAATAATCGGGCGGATGCCTATTACGGGATAGTCGCCAATATAGCGGTTCTTTGCCATTATTATTCTCCTTTATTTAGATAATTTTTCATACAGTATTTATATATACTTTGTTATTCATTATACTCAAGTTTCCTCGTTATTTCAATCACAAACAAAAAAAGGACGCTCTTTCGAGCGTCCCTTAATAAACCTTGCGGTTAAGTATTAGTCGTAGAGGTTCGGAGCGATGGAAGGATCGTCGATGTTATCAACGTTGTACCAGTAACCATCGGTCGGAACGTCCTTTGCTGTGCCGCCGTTGCATGCATCGATGAGCATGTCAACAGTGGTGATGCCCATTGCGAGAGGAGACTGGGTAACAGCACCGAACATTGTGCCATCACGAACAGCTGCCTTGATAACGGAGCCTGCATCGAAGCCTGCTGCGAGAACAGATGTTGCAGGATCGGAACCGAGAACGCTGAGGTTTTCGTTAGCAGTGAGGATGCCTTCTGCTGCGACCTGGTTGGAACCGAAGATG
>JAZUEY010000063.1:0-9333 GCA_045640405.1 Candidatus Limivicinus sp. | reverse complement strand
CATTGTGAGATGGTCGCCGTTGAGATACGGTTCGCATTCGGCACCGTTGATAATCAGCTTGTCAACCTTACCGATACCGCCTCGGATTTTAAAGGCTGTCGGGAACATGGCGCCGCCGCAACCTACAATGCCCGCCTCGCGGATTCTGTCCAGAATCGCCTCCGGGTCTCTGAGCTGCTGTTCGGTAAGCGGTTCCATAAATTCGGGTTCGTCCTTATAGTCATTCTCAATGACTATGGACATAATCATGTCTCCCAGCGGGTGGGGTCTCGGCTCCACGGCCTTGACCGTACCGGAAACGGAAGCATGAACCGGGGCGCTGAGCGGCGCTTCGTTGTCCGCAATCTTCTGGCCCATTTTTACATAATCTCCGACATTCACAAGCGGCTTGCAGGGGGCGCCGATGTGCTGAATGCAGGGGATTACAACTTCTGCGGGCGGCTTGATTACAGTAATGCCCGCTTCGGGACACTTCATGTAATTCGGGTGCACACCGCGCTTAAAAGTGTGGATCATACGCTTTCACCTCGAATAGTTTTTTCCATACTTCAAATATATTAACAAACCGTTCACAATAATTCCATAATAGATAATTTATTAACAGGATAGATAATTTTTTAACAGAATAGATAAAAAGCAGGACGGGGTGTTCCCCGTCCTGCGAGATGCTTTTTTCAGCGGTGATAGATTCTTTTTATCTCTTCGGAATCCGTACCGTCCGGATTCGTCAGAATCAGCGGTTTTTCTATTTTCAGTCCCGGAGCGGCGCCGCGCTTTCCTTCCACAAGAATGAGGGACGGAGCGGACTGCGCCCCGTGGGCAACCAGCCGCAGACGTTTGGCCTCTATACCGTGGGAATGCATGGCAACAAGAAGCTCCGAAAGGCGCTCCGGCTTGTGGACAAAGGCGACCTTTCCGCCCCAGCGACAGAGATATTCGGATGCGCTGCAGATGTCCTCCAGCGTACAGCTGAGCTCTCCCCTCGCCCTGGCCCTGCCGGCATCCGGCGAGGCATCCCCGCTGCCTACGGGAAAATACGGCGGGTTGGACACTATCACGTCGAAACTTCCGGCCGGAAAAAGTTCCCGGTAATTCCGTAGGTCGGCACAGACGATGCTGCTGCGTTCGGATAGGCCGTTCAGCGCCATGTTCTGCCGGGCGCATTCACACTCTTCCCCGTTGATTTCGACGCCCGTCATTTGCAGGCCGTCCTTCAGCGAAAGAAGCAGAAGTGCCAGAATCCCGGAAGCACAACCAAGGTCAAGCCCCTTCTTTGCTCCCGTCAGATTTATGAAATTGCCGAGAAGGACGGAATCGGTTGACAGGCGGAATCCCTCCGTCCTGAGCATCTTCGGCCCGCCTTCCCAGAGATAATCGGTTTCCATGGTTAAAAAAAAAGAGCCTTGCGGCTCTTTTTTTACTCTTCGACGATTGCTTCAGCAGGGCAGTTCTCTTTGCAGGTGCCGCAGCCAAGGCATTTGTCCTGGTCGATTTCATAATGAACAGCGCCCATGTCGATTGCTTCTGCAGGGCAGTTTGCTGCGCAGGTGCCGCAGGACAGGCATTCATCAGTGATTTTAAACATAATTAAAATACCTCCAGTATTTTATTGGTGAGTGCATTGTAACACAGTTTTTTGCTGGAATCAATAAACAAACTGTTAAATCGGCGGATTATGCGTTCAGTTCCTGCCTGATATCGTTTAAATCCACGACCTGGATATTCAGCGCGGCGGCCCGCATCCTTGTTGCGCTGTTGCAGGTCTCGGTCGAGACAATCATTGCGACGGCACCTTCACCGCCGAAGCGGTTCCTCAGAATTTCCAGCTCGTTGAGGGCATAGGTGTTAATCTTGCAGGCCTTGCAGGAAATGAAATACGGCGTGACACCCTGCACGGTCATAACGTCCACTTCATTGTATACGTTCTTCTGCGCGTCCTCGCTCTCCCACTCGAGGATGACGGAACACTTGCACTCCCGGAACATGCCGCTGTCGTAGGCTCTCTTGAACGTGAAGGCCTCCAGCGCACTGCCGACGTCGCGCAACCAGAAGCGAATCTGCTTATCCTGAAAGCGGAAGGACACTTTGTCTTCTATTTTAAGATTATGGATAAGGCCGCTCTTCTCCAGGTCACGGAGGCAGTCCTCCGGGCAGTTCATAAGCCGCCCCCTGTCGCCCTTCTGCCTGTAATCGGCACCGTCCACCGAGAGGCCGGGCTCCCGGCTGGCCTGCTGAATCCAGGAGACAATATCGCTCCACTTCGTCCGGTTCTTCAGGAATACCCGGAAAAGCGGCATGATGTATTCCATGTCTCTTTGCAGGTCTTCATACCGCACACGCCCGGTATCGGCCTTGCCGCCCGCCATTTCTATGAAATCGCTTATGGAATAGAGGTCGTGACACTCGACACCCTCCGCGAACTCGGCGCCGGAAATGTCGTAAAAGCGTTTGCTTCTGTGAGAATACGTGAATACCGCAACGTTTCTCTCCACGCTGACTCTTCCGGCGGCAAAAAGCGTATTGTCGGTTCCGCCGGTAATGTCTATGGCACAGTCTTCATAGGTATCAATCAGCTTTTCCAGCTGGGCAACCACCTTTTTGGTATAATACTGGCTGGTTTCGAAAAACAGCACCTCGACATCCGGGTTGCGCTTGCGGAGGAATTCCGTGATTTTCTTTTGCAATATTTTGCTCTGGGCCGCTTCGGTGGGGCACAGATAGATTACCCTCTGCGGTTTGAACACATCCGCTGCAAGGACATTTTCAATCGGGCGCTCGTCATAGAGCTCAATAAGTGTTTTCATCAGTTTCGCCTCCGCTTTTGTTTATTTTATCTCAATAACCGCCAGAAAAAAAGCGTTTTTGAAAAAACTTTCTTCCATTTTAACGATTTACATAATCCTTGACAAGCCTCTCGTTAAAGGTTAGAATATTTACGTCTTAGTATACTTATAACTAATACACCCCTGCGAATTCTAGTAAGAAAAGGAGGTGTGTTGTTTCTATGTCAGTGATTATATGGATTGTCATAGCAGTTGCCGCTGCAGTCGCTGGCTTTATAGCAGGTATTGCATACCGCAAGAATGCCGCAGAGCGTGAAATCGGCTCGGCGGAAGATGAAGCCAAGCGTATAATCAACGAAGCTATTAAGAGCGCCGAGAGCAAAAAGAAGGAAGCGCTTTTGGAAGCAAAAGAAGAAATACACACTAATCGCGCCGAATACGAACGCGAAGTTAAGGAGCGCCGCGCAGAGCTCTCCAGGCAGGAGCATCGCCTGCAGCAGAAAGAGGAAAACCTCGACCGCAAAACCGATGCATTGGATAAGAAGACCGATGTTCTCAACGCCAAGATAGCCGCCAACGAGCAGCAGCAGGCAGAGATTGCATCTCTCAAAAAGTCCCAGCTTGAAATGCTCGAAAAGATTTCCGGTTTCTCTATTGAAGAAGCCAAGAAGTACCTTATCGACAATGTCCGTGACGAAGTAACGCACGAGATGGCCGTTGCGATAAAGGACATCGAGCAGCAGGCGAAAGACAGAGCCGAGGAATCCGCCCGCGAGATTATCGCCACAGCTATTCAGCGCTGTGCGGCAGACCACTCTTCGGAAATCACCGTTTCCGTGGTTCCCCTTCCCAATGACGAAATGAAGGGCCGCATCATCGGCCGTGAGGGGCGCAATATCCGCTCCATCGAAACTCTCACCGGCTGTGACCTCATCATCGACGATACGCCCGAGGCCATCACAGTTTCCGGCTTTGATCCGGTCCGCAGAGAGATTGCAAGGCTGACGCTTGAAAAGCTGATAGCCGACGGCCGCATTCATCCCGCCAGAATCGAAGAGATGATTGCCAAGGCCCAGCGCGAAGTGAACGCCACCATCAAGTCCGAAGGCGAACGCGCCGTCATTGAAACCGGCATTCACGGGCTCAACCCCGAAATCATCAAGCTTCTCGGCCGCATGAGATACAGAACCTCCTACGGTCAGAATGTTCTGAATCATTCCATTGAAGCTGCTCACATCTCCGGCCTCATCGCCGCCGAACTCGGTGTTGATGTTGCAACGGCCAAACGTGCCGGTCTTCTCCACGATATCGGCAAGAGCATTGATCATGAGGTTGAAGGCTCCCACGTTTCTATCGGTGTCGACATGCTCCGCAAATATAAAGAGAACGAGCAGGTCATTCATGCCGTTGAAGCCCACCACGGGGATGTGGAACCCCGCACGGTCATTGCCTGCATCGTTCAGGCCGCCGATGCCATTTCCGCTTCCCGTCCCGGTGCCCGCCGCGAGAACATCGAGAACTACATCAAGCGTCTCGAAAAGCTCGAAGAAATCTCCAAGAGCTTCCCCGGCATCGAATCTTCCTATGCCATTCAGGCCGGCCGCGAGATTCGCGTAATGGTCAAGCCCGAAGAGGTCAGCGAAGATCAGATGGTTCTTCTTGCTCGCGACATTGCCAAGAAGATAGAAGAAGAAATGACGTATCCCGGCCAGATAAAGGTTCACGTCCTGCGCGAAACCAAAGCCGTCGATTACGCGAAGTAAAATGAATAGCAAAAAAGAGTGTCTCAAAAGAGACACTCTTTTTTTGCTTTTATTCGGTTTCTATTTCCGGAGTGGATTCCATACAGCGCCTGTACATCATAATGACCGCTGCCGCCATCAGAATTGCGCCTATTGTCTGGCCGAAATAGCAGAGGCGGAACAGATTGCTCCAGCGCTGCACACAGTATTCACAGCCGCCCACAAGGGCTAGCGAGATAAAGTACAGGACCCAAATCAGCTTGTTCTTGGAGCCGTCTCCCGCCCTTTTTGCGCACTTGGAGTAATAAATCAGCACGCAGAGAATCGAAACGGCCACCACGAGCTGTGCAAAGGACACAAAGCCCGCGAACTTGTCAAGGAACTTCAGAAACAGCGGAAAATGCAGGAAAGAGGAATCGTTCCGCGTGGAGTCGAGCACCAGGGTGATAGCCCCGTACAGCACCAGAAACAGGCGGAAGATGTTGCCGCTCCGACTGCAGGGAGACTTCATACGGCAGTTGTGCAGACGGATGTACAAGCCGATAAGCACCGCCATCACTATCAGCATCAGAATGAATTCCACAAAGAAGGTGGCAAAGCGCCAGTCCTCCTTGCCCGAGGCGTCTACAAAAAGTGTGCCGAAGGGCAGACGCTGGAACAGCTTCTTTTCGATGCTCAGCTTACTGTGGCAAGTACTGTTAAAAAGCGAACTCAGGCGAATCATCGCAATGGTAAGCGCCAGACCCGGCGCTACGGCGTCCAGAAGTCTGCCCTTGGAGCGCGTGCAGCCCAGGGCTTCCGTAATGACGGCCGCCAGATATACCCCGAGAAGAGCTCCCGGCAGGCAGTAACTGCCAACGGAGTAATCCGTCATGGCACTCAGGAAGGAGGCATACTGCTCCTCGTGGCAGTACCAGTGCAGCACCCGGCAGAACAGCAGGGAAAGAACAATGGCGAAAGGCAGAAAACACCAAAGAGCAACCCGGCGATCGGAATTCGCGGTGTAAAGAGAATTGGCAAGCAGGAACCCGGCGACGATTCCGAGCGCAATGATGATGCTGCTCCAGTAAACCGTGATGCCGCCGCTGTATATCGCTATTGGTTCTATGTTCATCCGCTCACCTCCAGGCTTGGCACGGCCGTTGCAAAGTAAATAATGTCGGTAACCGTCCGTTCGGCGCCAAAGTCAATATAGTTATAAGGTTCTCCCTGAAAAACGAGTTCTCCTGTCTGGCCGCCGTCAAAGCAATAGGCCTTTTGAAGATTCTTTGTGGCCATAATCTGCGCAAACTCGTTGACGGTGCAGCGCGGCGTGCCGTAGACTGAGTGGCTGACCGTCATATAAAGGTAGTGCAGCCTGTCAAACTGCCCGAGGCCGGCCCTGGAGTATTCCGAATTGATTTCTCCGACAGGGTAGCTGTCGGTGTAGAGCACTTCCCCGTTGTCTATGAGCACAGGTCCGAAGGCTATCGCAAAGAGCACATCGTTGTCATCCACCCACTTCTGCATGGCCTGTCTCGTGCTTGTATCGCCTTTGCGGAAGAAGAGAAAATCTCCCTTGGTATCGATGAACAGCGTATCGGTCGAGTTGTATGCCTGGTGGAAACCGGCATAATCGTACTCGTTGAAACGGCAGACCTCGCGCTGATAAACCGTGATGCCGAGATCGCGGAAAGCATAAAAGTCCGCATTCATGGCAACAACCGCATTCACGCTGTCTGCGATGTTGGAGGCATAGTCCTGCGAATCGGCGCCGTAGGTGTCGTTCACAAGCTTGCGGCGTATCTGAGACCCGTCGGCAATCTTGACTTCCGCGCAGGAGCAGACACGGCCTTCAATCCATTCTTTCCAGCAGATGACCAGGATGGAATCGTCGCAATACCAGCGGATATCGTCATCGGGGAAAAAGTCGGCATCCGGATTGAACAGGACCTCCTGCCCTTCCAGCAGGCCGGAATCTCTCGCCTTTTGAATCACCGTCATGACCTCGCCTGCCCGGTCCGTAGAAACCCTGCCGAAATCGGAGGCATTCGGTGCCGGTGCCACCGTGGCATTTTCATCTATTTTGTAGATTTTCTTAATCTGTGCGAGATTCCGGAGGCTGTCCGCCTTGGCATTGTTCACCGTCATCGTGATTCGCCCCGGAACGTTCGTGATGCCGGAACCTTTCACCACAACCTTTGAAGTTGTGCCGGGATGCACATGGACGGCCGTCCAGCAGAGGATGACCGCCGAGAGAAGCGCAAACACCAACGCAACGAAAGAGGCCGCCAACCTTTTTGTCGGGGAGTCATCTCTCCGAGGGTGCGCAACATAGAGCCTCTTCCGGGCTTCGCTCTCCGGTTCCGGTTCTCTTTCGAGCTTTACCGGAATGAAAACCGCATCTTCCTCTGCATCCCCGTCGGAAGCGGACAGAATCTGCTCCGAAGAACTCAGATATTCGCTCAGTATTTCGTCAATGTCAAAATCGCTCAATTCGTTCCTCCGAGCAGAGCGGAAATCAGTTCCGGGCCGGCGGCCATCAGCCACCTGCCGTCCTCATAGCTGAGATTCACGTTGAGGTCGGCCACTTTATAATACAGGGAAGCGTTTTTCAGCGCCTCCGTAAGCGCGGTTAAATAAACTTCGTCGGTTACTTCCGGCAGATAGTGGTTGTCTGCATCATACACATCCTTCTGTGGACGGCTCTGGACGATTTCGTTAAGAATGCCGTCAATTCGGCCGGCAGCATCCTTTTCCAGCTGGTTGAGATCCAGATAACGGAAGCTCACCGGCTGGGTGGCATTCAGCTTGTCCTGCACGCAGGGCTCGGTCACGGAATAGGACCAGCTCTGTCTCAGGGCATCATAAACCAGCCTGCCCTCTTCGGTATCCGGCTCGTTCTGCAATCCCAGGTCCGAATAATTGGAAAGATAGCCATAGGCTGTTTCGTAATTCCCCGTCTGCAGATTGTCAAAAAAGCCTCTGACTGCCTCCTGAGGATCCCCTTCTGGCTTGGCAACCAGGGTACCCCGGTTCACGGCAATGACGCAGAGCAGCAGAGCAAGCCCCGCGACAAGGATGGCAGGAACCGCCCAGCGTGCCCGGATTCTCCCCGCCTGGTTCCGGCGGAAGATGAGGACGCAGGCCAAAACCATGGCAATCAGAATCAATAACATTAAAAGTGTTGCAAACACGGACATACGGCTTTCAACCTCTGTTTTCTCACCGGTTGAGACTCTTGCGGTCATCGCCGGTGCTTTATAGTAATCTGCAAGAGACCTGGTATCGAGAGTTGCTCTGGCTTCCTCCCGGGCTGCTGTTTCCAAGACCTTGTATTCTTCGGTGCGGAAATTCGTGTAATCTATCATCAGCGTGGCATACTCGCCGATAACGTCATAGCCGCCGGGGAGATTGTCGGTAAAGACGGTCAGAATTATCGGCTGGTCGGTATAGATGATGCCGACGTTGTTTACAAAATCATGATTGCCCATCTCGTCCGTGTGCGGCACGTATCCCCACTTCTGGGCCGTCGGATAACGTCTGTCCCACATCTTGAAGTATTCGTACGGCGTGTCGATGAGCATGTTCTCCAGAACGCCGGGGTACTTTTCCGGTTCGGCGTAGAGCCTCTTCAGGCAGTTCTCTATCTGGGAGGCCGTATTGTAGCTTTCGTAATAGGTATAATCGCCGATGTCGTCCCGCGGGTCCTCGCCGTAGAACTTAACGGCCTGATTGCGGAACTCCACGAAGCCTCCGAGGTAGTTCTCCAGGTCGAGAGCCGCCTGGTTGTCGGAATGTGCCAGTGCTCTCCACTCCCGGTTGGAAAAACTCCAGCCCGCTATTTGCTCGTCCATAGAAATTTCACCGGCGGAGACCTTCTCGGCAATCAGCATGCACAGAGGCACCTTGAAAACGCTGGCCGTCACAAAATACTTGTCGGCGTTGTAGCGGTAGCTCTCTCCCGTCACGGTGTTGTAATACGTCAGGGCAATGTTCGGCTCATCCGGAGAGATGCCGTATTTTTCAAACAGCATGGAGACGATGTCGTCCCAGGTCTGGTCCTTTGCCGCCACAATCGCCGGCTCCGGCGGAACGGTATGCCCGTAGGGGTTGTAGTGATAATAGTTGGCATTGTTCTCATCGGAGAGCTCTTCGAGCGTCTTGCCTCTGTCCGCCTCTATCACCTGCCGGGCGTAGTCGAGCGCCGCCTCGAGCCCCGGTGCCATTTCATGCTCGTCGATATCCCCCTGCACCATGGCAAAGGCACCGCAGCCGAGCGCGAGAAGCAGCGCGGAGCATATTAAAATGGAGATGCATTTCTTCATATTTTGATTTCTTTGAGTTCTCCGTTTTCCATTAAATAAACTGCTTTTTTATCGGACGGCCTGAAGATGACGGCCGTCGTGGGTGCATAGAAATCGGCAAGGACGGGCGGGACCTCCCCCTCGCAGACAACAGTGGTTTCCCCGAATTCGTCCGCGAGCAGTGCGATGAGACCGTAGGCCACCTTGGTGGGGTATTTCTCGGCAAGACGACGGATGAAATCATTCTGATGTTCTCTGGCCTCTATGAACTTCTCATCCTGCGTGTAGCGGGCGAGTTCGTCATAGAGCACCGCCACCCGGCTGTTGAAGCTCGGCGCTTCGATGTCATAGACATCCTCCGGAGAAAACATCTCATGGAAATGCTCCAGTATGTACTCGCCGCCCTTTACGGCGCTTTCGAGATACTCCGGTCGGAACGATTCCCTGTACTTTTCCAGGTAATCCCAGGGCATGTTCTCCGGTCTTTCCGGCAGAGATGCCGAAAGATACTTGATGGCATCC
>JAZUEY010000062.1:0-10584 GCA_045640405.1 Candidatus Limivicinus sp. | reverse complement strand
AAGGTTCAGCCCCCCGGAAAGGCGGTTTCCAATATCAGCCTGCTGTCGGGCGGTGAAAAGGCCTTCGTGGCCATTGCGCTGTATTTCGCCATATTGAAAGTGCGGCCGACCCCGTTCTGCGTTATGGACGAGATTGAGGCGGCCCTGGACGAGGCAAACGTCAGCCGGTTTTCGGAATACATGAGAAGCATTGCAAACAGGACGCAGTTCCTGGTTATTACGCACCGACGCGGCACAATGGAAGAGGCCGACATGCTCTACGGCGTGACGATGCAGGAAAAAGGCATCTCCACCGTGATAGAGCTTGACCTCGAAGAGGCCAGAAAGAGCGCGGAGGACTGAGTGTATGGGTTTATTCGATAAAATGTTCTCCGGTCTTTCCAAGACCCGAGAAAACATGGTGGAACTGGAAGAGCTCTTCCAGGGCTACGCACCGGATTCGGAAGATTTCTACGACGAGCTGGAAGAAATCCTCATCATGAGCGACGTGGGCATCGAGACGGCCGAGAAGGTCATAAAGGAGATGCGCAAGCTCACCTGGGAACGCCGTTTCCGGAAGGGTGAAGAGGCAAGAGAGGGTCTCATAGAGCTGCTTTCCAAAATGCTGGGGGCGGAAGAAAACAGCCTGCACCTGGAGACGACGCCGGCGGTAATCCTGATGGTCGGCGTGAACGGCGTGGGTAAGACCACGACGATAGGAAAGCTGGCATCCCGGCTGACGGCGGAGGGAAAGAAGGTCCTGCTCTGTGCGGGTGACACCTTCCGCGCGGCCGCGGCGGAGCAGCTGGGCATCTGGGCCGAAAGATCCGGATGCGACTTCGTGCGGCACGAAGAGGGGAGCGACCCGGCCGCCGTTGTCTATGACGCTATCAATGCGGCAAAGGCCAGAAAGGCCGATGTCGTGATTATCGATACGGCGGGCAGACTGCACAACAAGCAGAATCTGATGAACGAGCTGAACAAAATCAGCCGCGTGATAGAAAGAGAGCTGCCGGAGGCGGACGTAGAGACGCTGATGGTACTCGATGCGACCACCGGGCAAAACGGGCTGATACAGGCCAAGCAGTTCCTGGAGACCTCCGGGCTGACGGGAATTGTGCTCACCAAGCTGGACGGAACGGCCAAGGGCGGCATCGTATTCGCCATAGCGAACGAGATGCAGCTGCCGGTCAAATTCGTCGGCGTGGGCGAGGGGATTGACGATTTGATACCCTTTAACCCGAAGGACTTTACCGAAGCCCTGTTTAAATGATACAAAATCAGAGGAAAGCATAAATGGCAATAACGACAAAACAGAGAGCCGAACTGCGCTCCATAGCGGCCAACGAGGACACCGTGCTCACCATAGGGAAGAGCGGCATCACGGAGGCGGTTATTCAGTCCTGCGAAGAGGTGCTTGCAAAGCGGGAGCTCATCAAAGGCAGAGTGCTTGAAAATTCCCTGCTGACGGCAAGAGAGGCCTGCACGGAGCTCTGCGAAAAGTGCAAGGCGGAGCCGGTGCAGGTAATCGGGACGAAGTTCGTGCTTTTCAGGAAAAATGACAAAAAGCGAGCTAAGAACTGAGGCCTACAGGCTCCTGGACAAAAAGCGCGTGCCGCACGTGGCCGGATGTGAAGAAGAGGCCGTGAAGCTGGCGAAACGCTACGGGGAAGACACCGAGAAGGCGGCGACGGCGGCCATTCTGCACGACATCACCAAGAGACTGAAAGTGGACGAGCAGCTGGAGCTGTGCGAAAAATACGGCCTGAGCAACGACGAAGGCGAGCTGAAGGCCCCGAAACTGCTGCATGCCAAGACGGGGGCGGCCCTCGCCAGAGACCTTTTTGCGATTCCGGACGATGTGTACGATGCCATCCGCTACCACACGACCGGAAAGCCGGAGATGACGCTGCTGGAAAAGATAATCTATCTGGCGGACTACATAGAGCCGACAAGAGACTTCGAAGGCGTTGAAAAGCTCCGGAAACTGGCACACGAAGACATAGACAAAGCAATGGCGCTGGGTCTGAAAATGAGTCTGGAAGAGATCCGCTCCGGTGGCGGAACTCCCTACAAGGATACAGAGGATGCATATGAATACTACAAATCTTACACCTGAACAGATAGCCCGCGTGGCTGCAAAGGCGCTGGACGACAAGAAGGCTGTGGACATCAAAGTGCTGAAAACAGCCGAGCAGACCGTCCTGGCCGATTATTTCGTTATCTGCAACGGAACTTCATCGACGCACATCAAGGCACTTGTGAACGAAGTGGACAAACAGCTTTCCGAAGCGGGAGAGCCTCCGCTCAGGCGGGAAGGCCTGCGGTCGGACATCTGGGTGCTGCTGGATTTCGGTTCCGTCATCGTGCATATTTTCACGGAGGACGCCCGCAAGTTCTATAATCTCGAGCGACTCTGGAGCGACAGCGAGGAGGTAGACCTCTCATCCCTTTGATGCCCCGGCTACGGGGCTTCCGACAAGAATAAAAAAATGATGAGAAAGGTTTACATAACATGAAATACGATTTTACAGCCATAGAGAAGAAGTGGCAGGCCATCTGGGAAGAGACCAAGCCCTATGCCGCCGTGACAGGCGATGCGAGACCGAAGTTCTACGGTCTCATCGAGTTCCCGTATCCTTCCGGACAGGGGCTGCACGTGGGCCATCCGCGTCCGTTTACCGCGATGGACATCATCACCCGCAAAAAGAGAATGGACGGGTATAACGTTCTGTTCCCGATAGGCTACGATGCTTTCGGTCTGCCGACGGAAAACTACGCCATCAAGAACCACATCCACCCGACGATTGTTACGAAGAAGAACATCGCCACCTTTACGAGCCAGCTTAAGATGCTGGGTTACGGCTTCGACTGGGACCGCTGCGTTAACACCTCCGAGCCGGAATACTACAAGTGGACACAGTGGATATTCCTGCAGATGTTCAAGCACGACCTGGCCTACAAGGCCACGATGTCCGTTAACTGGTGCACGAGCTGCAAGGTTGTGCTGGCCAACGAGGAAGTCGTAAACGGCGTGTGCGAGCGCTGCGGCGCGGACGTCATCCGCAAGGAAAAGAGCCAGTGGATGCTCGGCATTACCAAGTATGCACAGAGGCTGATTGACGATCTGGACGACGTAGATTACATAGAGAGAGTCAAGATTCAGCAGAGAAACTGGATTGGCCGCTCGACCGGTGCCGAAGTTACCTTCAAGACGACGGCGGGGGACGACCTGGTTGTATTCACGACGAGACCGGACACCCTCTTCGGAGCCACCTACATGGTGCTGGCACCGGAGCACAGCTATGTTAAGAAATGGCAGGACCTCCTGACCAATAAGGACGCCGTCAACGCCTATGTGGAAGAAGCCGCCAAGAAGAGCGACTTTGAGCGCGGCGAACTCAACAAGGACAAGACCGGTGTTAAGCTGGAAGGCGTCAGCGCCATCAACCCCGTTACGGGGAAGGAAATCCCGATATTCATTGCCGACTATGTTCTCGTGACCTACGGAACGGGCGCCATCATGGCGGTTCCCGCACACGACGGACGTGACTGGGACTTCGCCAAGGCATTCGATCTGCCGATTATCGAAGTGGTCGCCGGCGGCGATGTCGAGAAAGAGGCGTTCACGCTCAAGGACGATACCGGAATCATGATTAACTCCGGGTTCCTGAACGGGCTGACGGTCAAGCAGGCCATTCCGACCATGATAAACTGGCTGCACGAGCACGACATCGGCGAGGAGAAGGTTAACTACAAGCTCAGAGACTGGGTCTTCAGCCGCCAGAGATACTGGGGTGAACCGATTCCTATGATTGAATGCCCCGACTGCGGCTGGGTTCCCGTTCCCGAAGAGGAGCTGCCGCTGGTTCTGCCCGAGGTGGAGTCCTACGAGCCGACGGACGACGGCGAGTCTCCGCTTGCCAAGATGACGGACTGGGTCAACACGACATGCCCGAAATGCGGCGGTCCCGCAAAGCGCGAAACGGACACCATGCCGAACTGGGCGGGTTCCTCCTGGTATTTCCTCCGCTACACCGATGCGGACAACAAGGAGGCTCTTGCATCCCGCGAGGCGCTTGATTACTGGACTCCCGTGGACTGGTATAACGGCGGCATGGAGCACACCACGCTGCATCTGCTCTATTCGAGATTCTGGCACAAATTCCTCTATGACATAGGCGTGGTGCCGACCAAGGAGCCCTACATGAAGAGAACGAGCCACGGCATGATTCTCGGCGAGGGCGGAATCAAGATGTCGAAGTCCAGAGGCAATGTTGTCAACCCGAACGACATCGTGGATGAATACGGCGCCGATACGCTCCGCCTTTACATCATGTTCATCGGCGATTTTGAGAAGGCATGTTCCTGGGAGACAAAGGCGGTTTCCGGCTGCAAGCGTTTCCTGGACAGAGTCTGGAATCTGCAGGAAAAGCTGGAAGACGGCGAGGGCATTTCGGAAAAGAACGAGGGACTGGTTCATAAGACCATAAAGAAGGTCGGTTCCGATATCGAGAACCTGAAGATGAACACGGCCATAGCCGCTTTGATGACCATGGTGAATGAGTTCTATGAAAAAGGCCTTTCCAAGGGCGACTTTGAGCAGCTTCTGCTCCTGCTGAGCCCGTTTGCACCGCATGTGGTTGAAGAGATGTGGGAGCTGCAGGGATTTGCGGCCAAATACGGCAAGATGGCGATGCAGATGAGCTGGCCGCAGTATGATGAAAGCAAGACAGTCGATGCCACCAAGGAAATTGCCATTCAGGTAAACGGAAAGCTCCGCTCCTCAATCGTTATTGCGGCAGATGCCGGCGATGAAGAGATGATAGCGGCTGCCTGCGAGGACTACAAGATAAAGAAATACCTGGAAGGCATGCAGATTGTGAAGACTATCTGCGTTAAGGGCAGACTGGTCAACCTGATTCTGAAACCGGCAAACTGATATTGACATTTGCTTCGGTAATTGCTATAATTTTTAAGCTAAAAAACAGTGTTCGGAGGTGAATTGAATAATGGCTGTTGTAACTGTCAAAGAGGGCGAATCTCTGGATAATGCTTTAAAACGTTTCAAGCGTAGCTGTGCAAAGTCCGGTGTTTTGGCTGACCTCCGTAAAAAAGAGTACTACCAGAGCCCGTCAGTAAAGCGTCGCAAGAAGAGCGAAGCGGCTCGCAAAAACAAGAATAAGCGCTACTATTGATAAGAAAAAAGCTTCACGAATTTTCGTGAAGCTTTTTTATGTCTGTATAGGGAATTAAAGGATTCCGCCTATCTTCAGGAATATCGGAGCAAAGACCAGGGACACAACCGTCATGAGCTTGATGAGAATGTTCAGAGAAGGACCGGAGGTGTCCTTGAACGGGTCACCGACGGTATCACCGACAACGGCGGCCTTGTGAGCCGAGGAACCTTTTCCGCCGTAATGGCCTTCTTCAATATACTTTTTGGCGTTATCCCAGGCACCGCCGGAGTTGGACATGTAGATAGCCAGCAGAACACCGGTTACAAGGGCTCCGGCAAGCAGACCGCCGAGAGCTTCGGGGCCGAGGAAGATTCCGACGAGCAGGGGAACCGCGACGGCAAGAATGCCGGGGAGAATCATTTCCTGCAGGGCGGCTTTGGTGGAAATGCCGACGCAGGAGGAATAATCCGGTTTGCCTTCGCCTTCGAGAATGCCGGGAATGTCACGGAACTGGCGGCGGACTTCTTCTATCATTTTATAGGCGGCTTTGGATACGGAATCCATTGTCATGGCTGAGAAGGTGAAGGGGAGCATGCCGCCAATCAGAAGACCGATGACAACCTTGAACGAAAGAATGTTGATGCCGGCATTCGTCAAACCGACGGAATCGGAATAGGATACAAATAAGGCGAGGGCCGTGAGAGCGGCGGAACCGATGGCAAAGCCTTTTCCCATGGCGGCCGTAGTATTGCCGACGGCGTCGAGCTTGTCGGTAATTTCACGGACGGAAGGATCGAGACCGGACATTTCGGCAATGCCGCCGGAGTTGTCCGCTATCGGGCCGTAGGCATCGACGGCAACGGTAATTCCTGTTGTGGAAAGCATGCCGACGGCGGCAAGTGCAATGCCATAAAGGTCATCTGTTACGGAATAAGAGATGTAGATGCCGAGGCATATCAGCAGGATGGGGATGGCGGTGGAGCGCATGCCGACGGCAATGCCGCTGATAATGGTGGTTGCGGAACCGGTTTCCGACTGGTCAGCAATTCTTTTGACGGAACCGTAATCTTCGGATGTGTAGACTTCGGTCATAAAGCCGATGACAAGACCGACAAGAATACCGGCGATGATGGATACGGCATAATAGATTCTGCCGTTGAAAAGGACGTAGCTCAGGATAATCGACCCGACGGCGACAAGCCCGGCCGAGATATAGGAGCCCATTTTAAGGGCTTTGTGCGGATTGGCGTTGTCACTGCCCTTGACAAAGAACGTGGCAACAATGGAAGCGAGAATTCCGAGAGCGGAGACAACAAGGGGGAACACGGCGCCGTTGCTGCCGCTGGCTTTGTGAACAAGGCCAAGCGTTACGGCGGAGACGATAGCACCGACATAGCTTTCGAAAAGGTCGGCGCCCATGCCGGCAACGTCACCGACATTGTCACCGACGTTATCGGCGATAACGGCCGGGTTGCGGGGGTCGTCTTCGGGAATGCCCGCTTCGACTTTGCCGACAAGGTCAGCACCGACATCCGCGGCTTTGGTATAGATGCCGCCGCCTACTCGCGCAAAAAGCGCAATGGACGAGGCACCGAGAGAAAAACCGAAGAGGATATTGGCATTTCCTGTAATAATGTATATAAGCCCGCAGCCGAGAAGACCGAGACCGACGACACTCATTCCCATAACGCTCCCGCCGGAGAAGGCAACCGACAGGGCTTTGTTCATACCGAAATCCTTGGCGGCGGCAGCCGTTCTGACGTTGGCGCGGGTTGCGACCTTCATGCCGACAAGACCGGCCAGAATCGAGAAGCCGGCACCGAGAAGGAAGCAGATTCCGGTTCCGTGATCAATAAGGAAGAAAATCAGAACAAAGACAACGGCAATGAAAATGGCGAGAATCTTGTATTCTGCAAGCAGGAAAGCATCAGCGCCCTCGGCGATAGCCTGGGCTATTTCCCGCATTCTTTCGGTTCCGGCATCCTGTTTGACAACATATCTTGCCTTGAACGCGGCAAACAGCAACGCACAAACGGCAAGGACAGGAGCGGACCAGAGGAAAGCACTCATAAAAATATCTCCTGAATAAAGCATTATAGGCAGGCATCAAGCCTGCTACTGTTGTGTATTTTAACAAATTACAAGGAATATTACAACCACATGTGCGAACAAATTTGGTTAATATGCATAGTTCGTGCAATATTACAAAAAATGAGGCAGATTATCGGAAATTGTGAACAAGATTACCAAGAACTGTTAATGAATGAACAGAAGAATGTTGCCGTTATCGGTGTGCTATTAATAGAAATAGTAGGTCAATCAAAATGATTACAAAAATACTATAAAAATTCTTACAAAATGCGAAAAAATATCTTGCAAAGTTGTAACCATTATGTTACATTATGCGTGGGTCGTTTCACGGCCTGTATTGTGTATGCCATATGCAATACATTTTTAAGATGCATATATAGTTATTTTTAATGTATATGATTCCAGTTCCGGTACGGAGAAAAGGAGACCTAATTATGAAGAAATTGGTCAGGGTTTTGAGTGTCGTAATGCTTATTGCCATGATGATGAGCATTATGAACATTACAGCTTTTGCCGAAGTTTTCGATGAAAACGGCAACGCTGTATCCGGAAACAATAATGACGGCGTTCTTGTTGTTTCTGCAGATCCCAATGCAGATTTGAAGAAGAGTGAGGCTGCAAAGCAGGTTTCTTCCGATGTTCTTACGGATGAAGAGGCGGAAGAGGTTCCTGTGGAAGCAGGAAGCACCTATTCGATTCTGTCCACCAGTGCAAATGCATTGGATTACTTCTCAAGCGAGGAAATGCTTGAAGAGAATCCCATCATTTATTACAACGCGAAATACATCGTATATATTCGCGAGCACATGGACGAACTGAAAGCCACCAACCCTGAGGTAGTGGATACTGCTTATGCTCTGTTCGGCGAAAAATACATGGATATGACTTTCGGAACTACCACAAAGGTTGTTTCCAAGTCTGTTGCACTTAAGAGCCAGATTGACTCTCTTTCCGCTGTTATTGAAAAGCTGGAAGCCCTTTCAGCCGATTCTTCCGATGCAGACGGAATCCTTGCCATGAGAAAAGCCGCGGTTGCATACCGTGATACTTTCCAGGGCGTTGCCAACTATGACTTCACCGATGAGACTTCTGGCTTTACCAGCCTGGACGCAGCTCTTGAAGCGGCAAAGGCAGAGCTTGCCAATGTAAAGACAGAGCTGGATAACCTCGGAAACGAAGAGAAGAAGGAAGAAAAGAAGGAAGAAGTTAAGGAATCCGAAGAAACGGAAGAAGTTATCGAGACTCCGGTTCCCACCACGACCCCGACTCCCAACGAAGCCATTGTTAAGGATAACGTAGTTGATGCTGCCGGCGAAGGCGCAGGCCTTTTCAATCCTCTTCGCTTTTTCAAGCTTTTCGCAACTCCGCTGCTTTCTATTTCTGACATTGCAGGAAAGACCACCACTTTGAGTGCTCCTATCACGATTACCGGTCTTTCCGGTTGGCCGATTATCATTACTTTGGATAATGCGGTAATAAACAGCCCCGCAGGGGATTATGCATTCAGAATAGAAGATCCTAATACAATATGCACAATCGAAGCATGCACGATTAACGGTAACGGTGTTTACGTCAGTGCCGGAAATGTAACTTTAAAGTATGTACATGTAAATGACGCCAGTGACGGCTATGCTGCAGTCTATACTGCAGGCGGAAGACTGGAGATAGGGAACTGTGAAATCAATTCCTCTTCCGATAGTTCGGTAGGCGCAAGCGCTGGCAACGTATATATCAACGGTTATAACAAAATAGGTACCGGTTCTTCCTCAAACGCAGCTGTTTCTGTAAGTGGTACAGCAAATCTTGTTGTAGATGATACAGAGACAACTCAGAGCCTGATTTCCGGCGTCAATTATGCAGGTCTTAAAGTTGAAGGAAGCGCATCTGCAACCCTCAAAGGTCAGGCCAAGGTCAGCGGTTATGACGGCGTACTTGTCAGCGGCGGTTCCTTTATGATGCAGGACAGCGCCAGAGTGGACGGAATCGGCAAGTTCCAGTCAAGCACACCGGTTGGTGCTGCGGTTGAAGTGACGGGAGGCCATGCATACATTGCAGACGGTGCTCTCTACTCTGAATATAGTTATGCAGTATATACGGGTGGCAATAAGGGTCTTTGCTATGTCGCAAACGACCAGAAAGTAATTGAGACTTCCAAGTTCGATTGCAAGAATCCCGAACAGTACTCCACAGGTCTTATTACCGTAAACGGAACTCCCTATGATACGGTTGCCAATGCCAATACGGCCATCAGCAATGCTCTTACCAAAGGTGAAAAGGTTAATGTTGTTCTCCTTGGTGATGTGACGGACGATACCGGTAATGGAATTAAAATAGTAGATGACGGTGAAGTCAGCATTGCTGGAAACGGTCATACTTTGAAAGCCAGTGCGGCTGGTATTACTGTTAAAAATGGAAATGTTAATATTTCAAACATTGCTGTCGAATCTGGAAGCGCACTCGTTGCTGATGGTCCATGCAATATCAACCTGAATTCAAAAGTTATTCTTAAGGGTACAAGTACGGCAATCGTTGCAGACAATGGAGCCAAGGTTGCGGTCAACGATGCAATCCTTTACGGAGATCAGGCATTTGAAATCAGTGGCGCTTCAACAAAGGTAGTTGTGAATTCCTGCAAGGATAACTGTGCCAAGCCGGTTGGAACTGTAGCGGCAAAAGAGAATCTTACTATTCTCGGCGGTTACTATCTGTATAAATACGAGACAGAGGAAACAGCGCCTCCGTATATAAACAATACCTATGTTGAGTTTTATGTACCCGAGGGAGTCGCTTCTATGAGCACTGTGACAAACGGTGACGGTTACTATGTTGTGTCCATGGATGAGACACCGACGGTTGAAATTGTCAACGGCACTACCGGCTATGATGCAAACGGACTGCCCTATGTAGTTTATGACAAAGCCAATCCTAAGTACATCACCTTCAAGGTAGACCCGAAAGTTCTCAGAATTGATGCCATTCCCGAGGGCGGCGGAACGAGCGTTAATATCTTTAACAACACCACCAACGGCGGCACAGAAGGCGAAATTGTCATCGATATCGATGCTTTCCAGATGAATCTGAAATCCGGAGTATATGACCTTCAGTTCCAGTTCAAGAACGGTTACGTTATGACTCAGAAACTGCATCTTGAGGTGCTTCCCGAGCTTACTCGCCTCATGGCCAAGAGCAATTTCTCTGATGCCTCTCCGAACGGAAAAGGAATTGATACGGCTGTCAATTCCTATCAGGTAGGCGCAAAGCAGTACGTCTATGCCGAAGTATCCGAACTGCCCACAACAATAGGTGTATCCGCGGACCCCAACGGCAACGAGAC
>JAZUEY010000061.1:0-11661 GCA_045640405.1 Candidatus Limivicinus sp. | reverse complement strand
GCCAGGCGCACGGTATCCACCGACTGATTTCCGCTCGTATATACCGGAGCCCCGCCGTGCGAAAGAAAGCCTAGGTCGAAGCAGACGTTGTGGCCAACAATGTCATCGTCACCGATGAAGGACATCAGGTCATCGATGATTTCAGCAAAGCGCGGCTTGCCGGCGACCATTGCGTCGCTGATTCCGGTGAGACATGTGATGTTGTAGGGAATATGACAGCGCGGCCTGATAAGCGTATTGAACTCCGCAACCGGCTCCCAGCTGCGGAAGCGCACGGCTCCGACTTCTATGATTTCATTCTGCATGCAGTTCAGCCCCGTCGTCTCGGTGTCGACGGCCACGTAGTTTCCCGTTAATTCGGATAGACTCATATTTACAGTATATCACAAGGAAACCATTCTGACTATGAGTGACGGTTTGAAATGATTCATTCAGCCTCTCCCGTCACTTTAACCGCCTGGTCTGCCTGGTAGACAAATCAGGCGGCTCCGCAGGCGATTGACTCTATCATAAGACCGTGATAATCTTTACACACCCATACGGAAAAAACTTTACTTAGAATATAGGGAATTGAGTTGTGAAAAGAAGCTATATATCCATCATTTTTGTACTTTTTCTCATAATGATGATGCTGGCCGCATGTGGCGGGAACAAAACGGAGCAGACGTACAGTGTTATTCAGGATAATGAGTTCGGGAACGTATATCTGGACGTCTCCATAGAGGATTTTACAGCAGCCGGATTTCAGCTCGGTGACAGCTGTGACGTTCACTTCAGCAACGGTCTGTCACTTGAAGACATCCCGTTTTACAACGGCTACTATGTGCGCTACGGTATGCCGCTCGTTGTCGCTTATCCCGGATATGAGCACATCGCAGTCGCCCGCAAGAGTCAGGGCCTGTGGCCGGATTCCGGACTGACGGAAAATGACACCGCCACGGTCACTCTGCGCAAGAGCGGTAAATACCTCAACGAACAAGAGACCTTCAGTCAGTCGCATTCAGACAATATAGGCGACTATCGTGACGAGGAACAATTTGCAAACTTCCGCGCCCTCAGCGGTGGCAGCCTGAAGGACGATTTTCTTTATCGCGGCGCGTCGCCCGTAGACAATCAGCATAACCGGGCCTCCGTCGTGGACGCTTTGCTTGAGAAAAACGGCATCCGCTTTGTCCTCGACCTTGCCGACTCTGATGAGAAGTATCTCGGCTATGGAGAGGAGGCCGGCTTTTCTTCGCACTATGCTGCCGGACTGTATGATGCCGACTGCATGGCCCTGCTGGACATGAGTGCAGACTACGCCTCGGATGACTTCAAACAGAAGCTCGCGTCAGGCCTTAAAAAAATGCTGTCGTCCGAGGGCCCCGTATTTATCCATTGCATGGAGGGCAAGGACCGCACCGGCTTTGTCTGCTGCCTGCTCGAGGCACTTGCCGGAGCAAGCTATGACGAGATGCTGGACGACTATATGATGACCTATGAAGACTATTACGGCATCACGAAGCAGGACAGCCCGGAAAAATATGACGCGATTGCCTCCCTGTATTTTGACGAATTGATTGCCTTCCTGCACGGCACGGAGGAGCGTGGTGCGGCGGGCGATTACACGCAGGATGCTGTAAATTACCTCCTTGACAGCGGCATGACTGAACAGGAGCTTTACTCCCTCTGCGATATGATTTCAAAAGGCTGAATGAACAATTAAAGCTGTAAAGTGAAAAAACTATAAAGTATCCCACGGTATGGCGGTAAAGAATAAAAAATAAGCTGGGTAATACACTTCCCAGCTTATTATTCTATTATACGGTTGATGCCGGTTATATAAGGATTCCGCTGCAGTGGTCGACTTCGTGCTGAATGATCTGGGCTGTGAATCCGGAAAAGCTTTCTTCGCATTTCTTGAAGGAAATATCCTGGTATCTAACCCTGATGGTGCGGTATCTGGTTGTTCTTCTCTGACCGGGGAGAGAAAGACAGCCCTCTTCGGCCTCATACGGACCTGACCTGGAAATAATCTCGGGATTGTACATCAGCATATAGGTCCCGTTGTTATCCAAAGCTATGATGTTTTTATAAACGCCGATCATGTTCGCCGCCATGCCGACACAGCCGTCGGCATGTGCCGTGAGCGTATCCAGAAGATCTCTTCCGACTGGAGCATCCAGAATCGATGCGGGCGATGATTTCTTCGAAAGACTTACCGGGTTGCGGTTTATAGGTTTTATCATATGTTCGTAATCCTGCCTTACAATCAGTAGGTTTTTATTATATAATCTTCATATGCGGAATAGCAATAGGTGCCGGACAGGAATGGTCGGCATGACAAGCTGAAGGAGAGAAAGAATGAAAGTATATTTTGCAGCCCCTCTGTTTTCCGAGGGCGAGCGCAGCTTCAATGAAAAGCTGGATGCCGTAATCAGAAAATGCGGGCATGAAACCTATCTGCCCCAAAGAGACGGAGGCCTGATTTCGGAGCTGCCCGACACGATAGAAGGAATGCCCAAGCGTAAGTACGTGTTCAGGCTTGACTGTGAACACATGGACTGGTGCGATGCCGTTCTGTTCCTTTATGACGGACGCGTTCCCGACGAAGGTGCCTGCTTCGAACTGGGCTACTGCTTTGCAAAAGGCAAGAAATGCATCGGCTATAAAACCGATTCCAGATCATTCATAGACGGATATGACAACGTTATGCTCTACGGAGCTCCGGAGATTGTCCTGCATAATGAAGAAGAACTGGAGGAGTATTTCCGCAATATCTAATTTCCGGCATCTCTGGTTACGCCTTCGCCGTAGATGGTAGTCCAGTCATCCTTCATGGATACGGATACCCATCCGAAGGAATCCCATTTTGCGCGAAGCTGCTGAGCTTTCTCCGCGTCGCCGTACTCCCGTTCGGTATCATCGGCTACGACCATGAAAGCCATGCTCTTATAGGGATTGCCGGCGGTGGTATACATTGCTATACTGATATCGCCGCTGCTGTTTCCGAAGGCCAGAACCGGCTTGGCACCGATTTCCTGAACAATCTGGGACACTTTGTTGGCCTTTACGTTCTTGATGATCAGATGCTCGCTCCGCACGACATCGTCACCGGCCGTATACACATAATTCAGCCCGTCCGTTTCCCCCTGGCCGCTGGCAACACACAGAACGTCCATGCCTATTATCTGCCGCTCCGGAATATCCGCCATTCCCTCGGCCAGCGCTCTGCAGAGGAACCGGTCGGTGCCGCTGCAGATATATACCGTAAAATCATGCCGGTTCAGGTAATCCACCACTTCCAGCATGGGAAGATACCAGGCTTCGTAATAGCTCATGCCGGTAAAACCTTTTGCCTCTTTCAGCAAAAAGGAATTGGCGTAATCCCTGTACTCGCCGATGGTCATGCCCGCAAACGCTTTCGCAGCGGCAACGGCGTGCTTCATTTCCAGATCCTCGGGAATGACTCCGCTTTCGGCCGCTTCCATGATTTCATTGGCGACAGAGACGAGTTCCGGGGATGCTTCATAGGCAGGGTCCTCCAGAACACGGTACGCAAACATCAGCCATTCAATATATATCGGAGCTTTTTCGCAGTAGAGAGTCCCGTCCATATCAAAGACGGCGATACGGTCCTCCGCGGGGATGTAGTTCCCGGAACCGGGCCGCGTCACGTCTGCCACATAATCCTGCAGTGCCTTCAGAGATTCCGCACCCGGGTTCCAGGTTTGAAAGTCATTCTTCGAATGCCGGGACAGAATCAGGAATCCCGCAATCAGCAGCAGGAACGCAGCGAGTATCAGAATAAAAACTCTGTTTTGCTTTTTCATAGTTTATCTCCGCATTTCACATTCTTATATTGGAACGATGATAACATACCGATGGAAAGAATTCCATCTTTGCGGAAGTATCACCCATATGGCTGCACGAAGATGCAGCCATATTTAATTGCCGAAAGATTTTTCGGATGATATACTGAAATACAAGATTTCTATACGGGAGGCACGATTATGTGTGACACGCTCGGCTTTGTGAGCGGAAGCAAGGCAATATTCGGCAAGAACAGCGACAGAAGCCCGAACGAGCCGCAGATTCTGGAATTCATTCCGGCGGCGATGCATGAGGAAAGCAAGCTCAAGGCGACCTATATCAGCGTTCCGCAGGTCAGGCAGACGCATGCGCTTCTGCTTTCCAGACCGACCTGGCTCTGGGGCGGAGAAATAGGCGTGAACGACTGCGGAGTATGCATAGGCAACGAAGCCGTCTGGACAAAAGGAAAGTACGGCCCCGAAGCGCTGACCGGCATGGATATGCTGCGGCTTGCCCTGGAAAGGGCGGAAACGGCCGGAGAGGCCGTATCGGTTCTGACCGAAATGCTCGAAAGATTCGGGCAGGGAGGGAACTGCGCATACGACCATAAGTTCTACTATGACAATTCGTTTCTGGTAATGGACCGGAAAGAGCTTTACGTACTGGAGACGGCGGACAGAAACTGGGTTTGGAAAAAGAGCGACAGAGCCACCATCAGCAACAGACTTTCCATCGGAACGGACGGCGACTGCTACAGTTCCGGCTCAGCCTGCGACTTCTCCCAAAAACATGCGGACATTCTGTACAACATGGCTTCGGGTTCCAAAGCAAGAAGAAGCCAGACACAGAGCTGCATAAACGGCATCGCATCGGTCGGAGATATGTTCGATGCGCTGAGAATACACAATAAGGGCGTAAAAAATCCGTTCGCAGCCGGAACGGTTTCAAGTACATGCATGCATTTCGGTGGACCGGTCGGAGACCACACAACGGCCAGCATGGTTGTCGACCTCAAGGCCGGAAGAACGATAGTCTGGGCAACGGGCAGCAGTCTGCCCTGTGTGTCGCTGTTCAAGCCCTGGGTGTTCGGTGAGAGTCCGAACAGGGCCATGAAAGAGGGAATCCGTTACTGGTACGAACAGGAGAAATTCCGCAGGTCCCTGATAGGAAAGGAGATACCTGAGGAGTACTTCCGGGAGCGGGATGCCATAGAGGCTGGCTGGATACAAGCTATGGATTCGCATGAAAGCAGCATTTCGGAGCGCTGCGACAGGGAAGAGGCGGAGTTCTACAAAAAATGGATGAACTATTCATTCAGAGATGCCGAAGCTTCCGCACTGTATAAAGGCCGCTGGGCTAAGAAAACGGCCGTATTTCTCAAAGAATCCGGGGAGATTTTGCATGACAGATAAATATGCTCTTGAACTCGAAAGAACCATTTTCAACTGGTATTACGGAGGCGAAGGCGCTTCGCTTGAGCCTGTCTTCAATGCCATCCGTGACGGTCTGAACAACGACATGCAGGCAGCTATGCCCGCCGAGATAAAAGAAGAAGGGGAGTACTGCATTTCCGTATATACCTCACCCGAAGAAGCGGAAAAAGGGAAGGTTCCCTGCATCAGCCGTCCGCTTCGGGAAATTTTGGATTCGGTTGGCAATCTGAATCAGTGCCTCGGCTGCGTCATCAATCCGCAGGGCAGGAAACTCATTCTTTCCGTGGATATGATTGAGAAGGTGATGAGCCGCTTGCCCGAATCCCACATCGAACTTGTCAGAGGCAGCGTGGTAGACATGCACGCAGATGCTATCGTCAACGCGGCGAACAAGACTCTTCTTGGAGGCGGAGGCGTTGACGGCGCCATTCACAGAGCCGCCGGGCCGGAACTGCTCAGAGAATGCCGGACGCTGAACGGTTGCCAGACGGGCGAGGCCAAGATTACCAAAGCGTACAACATTACCTATGCCGACCATATCATTCACACCGTTGGCCCGGTATACAGAGGGAGGGAAAGAGACGCCGAACTGCTCGGGGCCTGCTACTACAATTCCCTGAATCTGGCGTTTGAAAACGGATGCAAAAGCATAGCATTCCCGGGTATTTCCACCGGCGTATACGGCTATCCTCTTGACGAGGCCGCACAGGTGTCGTCACAGGCGGCGCTGCGCTGGATCAAAGACCACAGAGATGCCGTCATAAATATTTATTTCTGCTGCTATAAGGATGCGGAACTGAACGCATACCGCAGGCAGAATCTTTGAGATAAGCAAATGGAAACCATAGAAGAGATTGTTAAGAATACTACCGAAGAAAACCAGAGCAAGACAGACTGGACCAAGGCCTGGAGCACGAAGTACCCGATATTGAAGACGTATCAGGGAGAGGTGGATATTTCCCGGTACGCGGGAGAAATACGGGTTCTGCTCAATGACCTTCAGAACCGCTACGGCTACAGCGAGCTTGATGCAATGCTGGTGCTGAAGGATATTCTTGCACACGAGTATCTGGACAATCGTAAGAAATAAGGGAGGAACAGCAGTATGCGTATTGCCGTAATCACGGGGGCCTCTTCGGGCATCGGCAGAGAATTTGTCTACTCTGTAGACAAAGAATACGACCTGGATGAAATCTGGGTGATTGCCAGAAGAGCGGACAGACTCGAAGAACTCAAGGAAAAGTGCAAAAACAAAATTAAAGCGGTCTCCCTGAACCTCGCAGACAAGGGCGCAAGAGACGAATACAGCGCCATGCTTGAAAAAGAAAAGCCGGATGTTGCGCTTCTTATCAATGCCGCGGGATGCGGCGTGTTCGGACCTTTTGAGGAAAAGGACCTCGGGAAGATCCTCAACAGTGCAGAGCTCAACTCGGTTGCGCTTACGGCCATGTGCCACATTACGCTCCCATACATGAGCCGGGGAGCCAATATCATAAACATGGGATCCAATTCCGCATGGCAGCCCGTTCCCTATCAGGCGGTATACGGAGCCAGCAAGGCATATGTCCTTAGCTTCTCCCGCGCCCTGAACAAAGAACTCGAACCGAAAGGCATCGGCGTTATGTGCGTATGCCCGGGGTGGATCAAAACGGAATTTCAGGCCGTGGCCCATCATGACGAATACATCCGGTATGTGGACAGATGGTATGAGCCGGCCGAAGTGACGGAGCAGGCGATGAAGGATCTGAAGAAAGGAAAATCGGTTTCCATCCTTGGATATCCTGTCCGGAGACAGGTCCGCCTTGTCAAACTGCTTCCCGTGAATCTGGTCATGAAAATATGGTGCGCTCAGCAGGGCTTTAACAAGAAATAAAACCGGCTGCAAATACAGCCGGGAAAGAAGGAGGTCGGAATATGGGCAGATATCCTATCAGCCGGGAGTTTTTCCCGTTCAACCACTTTGTCCCGCCAATCAGCGAGAAGTTTCTGAAGATATGTGCACCGTGTATGCACGCTCCCGTAAAGTTCTTCCGTGACAGGGATGCTTCTGTCAGAAAGTACACGGTAAAGAGCTATGACGGAGCCCCGGTGGACTATTATGTGGTTACTCCCGGCAATATCCGGCCGGGAGCCCCGTGCCTCTTTTATGTTCACGGCGGCGGCTTTGTCCTGAAGGCGGCCGGGTATCATTATATGAACTGCCTGCGGTACGCAAAGGAAGCAGGCTGTATTGTAGTCTTTCCCGATTACCGCCTTGCTCCCGAATATCCCTTCCCAATATTCTATGAGGACTGCTATGCGGTCTTCTGCGAGGCATTCGAGAAAGCCGGCGATTACGGAATAGACAGGAACCGTATCGGAGTAGGCGGCGACAGCGCCGGAGCCACAATGGCGGTCGGTCTTTGCATGATGGCGAGCGAGCGAAGTCATCCTGTAAAGTTTGCGTTTCAGATGCTTCCGTACCCTTACCTGGATGCAAGGAGCAGCAGCGAGTCGTACAGGAAATACACGGATACACCTATGTGGAATTCCACGCTTTCGGCCCGCGTAACTCCGATGACCAGAGTTGACCGGAACCATCCTTCCTACTTCTGGTACTCACCGGTGGAGAGCGGCGATTTCAGCATTTTTCCGCCGACATATATCGAAACGGCCGAATTTGACAGCATACACGATGACGGGATACTGTTTGCAAAAGAGCTGAAAGAGGCAGGTGTGGAGGTCACACTGAATGAGACCAGAGGAACGATGCACGGTTACGACATTGCGGCCAAAGCACCGACTGCACTGAACTCCATGAAACAGAGAATTCAGTTTATGAAAAGCTGTTTCGAAAGAGAACCTGCAAGCCGCGCCTGAATACAGAACAAAAGTCTTTTTATAAATAAATATCTGCAAAAGCAAATCCCTCCGATTTAACGGAGGGATTTTTGCCATTTCAATATCCTTCTATTTGCGTGATTGTAATATCGTTTCCGCTGACCGGGATGAGGCGTCTGCCCGAACACTGCGGGCAGAACATCTTATCAAGGTCTACCTCAAACTCACAGCTGCAGTCGGCACAGCGGGCTTTTCCGGGAACAGAAGTCACATACAGCTTCGTCCGGGAAAATTCCGTCCCGTCAATTACCGCCTGCCAGCAGTCCTCCATGAAGCTCGGGACCACGCCGCTGAGACTGCCGATTTCGAGAGACATGAAATTAACACCTTCCAGTTCGTTCTCTTCGGCAACTTCCCGGAGTTTTTTCAGCAGAGCATCACACAAACCCAGTTCGTGCATTATTTTTCTCCGGCAGCCTTGATTACCTTCGGAACCTTCTTGACAACATCCGCAACCGCGTGGATGGGAAGCATCTCGAACTTGTCCGCATGCCACTCACGTACCTTGCGCAGCTTGATGGCATCAAACTTGCACTTTGTCGTGCAAAGGCCGCAGCCGATGCAAAGATAAGAGTCCACTTTCGCGGCTCCGCAGCCGAGGCAGCGGGCGCATTCGGCTTTGACCTGCTCTTCGGTGAAGCTTTCTCTGGCATCGCTGAAAGATTTTGCTTTGGCTTCGTTATAGCCGGGAATCTGACGGCGTGAGCTGTCGAAGCTGTCGGCTGCTATAAGAACATGCTCTTTGTCCAGTTCGCGGTAGATTCTGCGGTCACGGCCCATGGTAAGAGTCTGGCCCGGGTTAACCGCACGGTGGAGGGAGATGGAGCCTTCCTTACCGGCTGCAATGGCATCGATGGCGAACTTCGGACCGGTAACGGCATCGCCGCCGGCAAAGATATCCGCAACGGAGGTCTGCTGGGTTACGGGGTCTGCAATCACGCGGCCCTTTTCGTCAACCGCAATGGCCTCTGCCAGACCGCCGAGGTCGACTTGCTGACCGATGGCCGCAATGACGCAGTCAACGGCACATTCGTCGCCTTCGCAGACGAGCTTGACCGCTTTGCCGTCTTTGCCGATGATCTCAACGGGCTTATGCTCAAACAGGAACTTAACGCCTTCCCGCTTTGCCTCGCTGACCTCATCCGGGTCTGCAGGCATATCCTCTTCTTTGCGTCTGTAAGCTACGGTAACGTCTGCACCCAGACGGAGAGCGGTGCGGGCTACGTCGATGGCAACGTTGCCGCCGCCTATTACAACCACCTTCCGGCCGATTTCGGGCTTGTTGCCCAGATTGACCTCGCGCAGGAAGTCTATGCCGCCCATAACGCCCTTGAGGTCCTCGCCGGGAATGCCGAGCTTCGCGCTCTTCTGTGCGCCTACCGCCAGATAGAAGCCTTCAAAGCCCTCTTCACGCAGCTGATCGAGTGTGACGTCCCTGCCGACTTCGACACCGCAGCGGAATTCGACTCCCAGTTCCTTGAGAATCTCTATTTCGGCGTTCAGAACATCTTTTTCCAGTCTGAAGCTGGGAATTCCGAGTACCAGCATGCCGCCCGGGACCGGATTCTTGTCGAACACGGTTACGGGATATCCCTTTACCGCAAGATAGTACGCACAGCTCATACCGGCAGGGCCGGCGCCGATGACGGCAATCTTTTTGGTATAGGGTTTGCCGATCTGGTTGACCATTTTGGGTACGAAACGGGTCTTTTCGTCCAGATCATGGTCTGCTATGAAGCGCTTGACCTCATC
This sequence comes from Candidatus Limivicinus sp., assembly GCA_045640405.1. GTDB lineage: Bacteria > Bacillota > Clostridia > Oscillospirales > Oscillospiraceae > Limivicinus. Next base: position 1,804 of record JAZUEY010000061.1, on the reverse strand, counting down.
AATCGCAACGGCTTCGTCAATGCCGCCTCTGGTGCATTCGGCCTCGCAGCGCTTGTTGCAGATGCGGCCGCATACTGCGGGGAAGGGGTTTTCCTTCTTTATGAGTTCGAGAGCGTCCGTATAACGGCCCTGTGCCGCCAGCTTAAGATAACCCTGAACGGAAACGTGGGCGGGGCAGGCGGTCTTGCAGGGAGCCGTGCCGCCGGGCATGGTGTCCTCTCTGTCCTCGCGGTAATCCAGATTCCAGGCTTTCTTGCTGTTGAAGGTCTCGGCCAGACTGACATATGTGCCCTCAAAGCCGGGAACCTTTTCGCTGGAGCAAAGCTTCTGGCCGAGTCTTACGGCATTGCCAGGGCAGTTTTCAACGCACTGTCCGCAGGCCACGCACTTGCTCTCGTCGACATAGGCCTCGAAATTGGAGCGGATGGCGTCTCTGGCGCCCCACATCATTCCGGCACGGAGACCGAAGCAGGCGCAGGCGCAGCAGTTGCAGATGGCGGAGCTGTCGCCGACCTCTTCAACGTTGACCATGTCGTGCATAAGGCCGTTTTCCTCTGCACGGCGGATGATTTCAAGGGCCTCTTCCTTTGTGATCTCGCGGGCACGGCCGGAGCGGATGTAATGCTCGGCACCTTTGCCCATCTGTACGCACATATCCTCTGCCAGGTGACCGCAGCCGTCATCCAGCGTGGAGCGTGAGGCGCGGCAGGAGCAGGGGGATACGGAGAATTTATCATACTTGTCGAGATAGAAGCTGATGCGCTCGTCATCCGTTACCCCGTCAAGGTCCTGGATTGCCGACTCGCAGGGGATGACTCTCATCAGCCCGTAGCCCTGCGGAAGGATAGGACCGAGATCACGCATTCTGAGACGGGTGTATTCCTCGAAGGCACGACCGACTTCGGGGTGGTCGCGAAGCAGTTCCTGGTTGTTTACCATCATTTCCATGATGCCCGGAGCAAACACCTGCATGAAGTACACATCGGCGTTCTGTTCCTTGCTGTAAATCCTTCTGAAGATGCCGTAATACACCAGCCTGTCGAGGTCGGGCATTACCTCTTCAACCGTCTTTCCGACTTTTTTGGCCAGATATTCCGCTGTGCGTTCTACGCGAAGCCCTGCGGCAATGGCCAGATCTGCCTGGTCGTCGGTTACATATTCCGCCATGCAGTAGTATTCGGGTGCGTTCTCGTCTATCTTGACGGTCATACCCGAAACGCCGCCGATTATTTTGGCGAGCTTTACTATTTTAGGTCTGAGCTGTGCCATGTTTTCCTCCTGTTGTTGTCTTTATTTTCGGTATATCGTATTAAAAATAATAACATATCCCGTTCTTTATTACAAACGGAATGATTCGGGAAAAGCACCGGACGGATGCATTTGTATTGAATTTTGTACAATAGAATTCAGATCAAACGGAATGCTTCCCGTCAATAATTACAAAAAATAAAATGCTTATTGACGGAATCGATTTGCTGTGTTAAAGTCCAAAACAAGTTAAAAGACATGATAGAGGCGCGGCAAACATCAGTAGCTCCCGTAAAAAGGTCAGGAACCTGGGAGGGAAAGGGAATGCCGCCGAAGGGGATCCGATCTTCCTGAGGTCCGATCTTGCTGGGTCTGCGGAGAATATCCGCAGGACTGTCGTAGTCATCTACGGAGTGCTGTCGTGATTGAACATAAATATCCTTTTTGTGTTAAGTCATGATAGGTCATGGCTTAATTTTTTTATTGAAAAGGAGAACACAAAAATGACAACCAGAAGAATTCTTTCCCTCGTCCTTGCCCTTTGCATGGCCCTGGC
>JAZUEY010000060.1:0-38028 GCA_045640405.1 Candidatus Limivicinus sp. | reverse complement strand
GGTCTCCGTGCCCACGCTGCGCACGGCTCTAAAGTCGTGCGTGCCTTCGAACTGCTTTGCGGCCTGCTGAATTCTTTCAAAATCCAGCTGCTGCGGCCAGAAGCAGACCCTGTTCTTCAGGAAGGGGTCGGGCACTCTGGCATTGAGAATCTTGTAGATGTATTCCTTTTTTATGCAGCTGCCGATGGCATTGAAGTCTTCCGGCGCCTCGCAGGCGGCCGAAACGGCTATGTCATCCGGCAGCCTCGTGTTGACCGCCAGCGGAATTCTGTCGACGGGGATGTTCCCATCCGTACGGAAGTTGGCGCAGTAGCGAAGCGCATGCACGCCGGCATCGGTTCTGCCGCAACCGGTAACCTTTATTTTTTCGCCGTACACCTTGGTCAGAGCCTCTTCGAGCGTGGCTGCCACGGTGATATCCTCTTTCTGCACCTGCCAGCCGTGGTAGGCGCTGCCGTCGTAACGAAGGCGGAGAGCGATGTTCTTCACTTCAGTACAAAGACGGCCGCGACGAACAGAGCGCCGAGAGCCAGAGCAATCCAGTCTCTTCCGGCCATGACGAGCTGCTTCATTCGGGTCCGGCCCTCGCCGCCGTGGTAGCAGCGGCTCTCCATTGCTACGGCCAGGTCGTCGGCCCGGCGAAAGGCCGAGACGAACAGAGGTACCAGAATAGGAATCAGCGCCTTGGCGCGCTTGACGAGACCGCCGGTTTCAAAGTCGGCCCCTCTCGCCTTCTGGGCGGACATGATCTTGTCCGTTTCCTCGATGAGCGTGGGTATGAAGCGCAGCGCCATACTCATCATCATTGTCATCTCGTGCACGGGCACCTTGATTTTCTTCAGCGGCCCGAGCAGAATTTCCAGTCCGTCCGTCAGGGCAATCGGGCTGGTCGTATAGGTCAGCAGGAAGGTTCCCGTAATGAGAAGCAGGATGCGCAGAATCATTTTGATGGCGCGGTCCAGACCTTCGCGGGTAATCGTGAGCACCCAGAATTTCACCAGGGGCTCGCCCTGCGTGTAGAACATGTTCAGAAGAGCCGTCAGAACAATGATGACAATCATCGGCTTGAGGCCGTTGAAGATGTGCTTCGGTGTAATTTTGCCTATTATCATGCAGGCCGCAGTCACCGCGATTACCAGGGCGTAGCTCAGCCAGGAATCGCAGTTGAACAGGGCAACAATGTAGAGCACAACAAGCAGCAGCTTTGTTCTGGGGTCCAGCCTGTGTGCCAGCGTATCACCCGGGAAAAACTGACCCAGGGTTATGTCTCTCAGCACTCAGTCCACCCCCTTTGCCTTTTTCAGGGCGGCAACAAGCTGCTCATGCGTGTATATTGAACCGCCGAGGCCGAGAAGCATGCCCAGCTCCGTTGCTTTCGGAATGTCGAGCCCTATCTCGCGGAGCTTTTCCGGTTCGCGGAACACTTCCTCCGGTGTGCCGTCCATCGCGACCGTGCCTTTTGCCAGCACGATGAGGCGGTTTGCGATGCGGGCGATGTCATCCATATTGTGCGTGACGATAATAACGGTGGCCCCCGATATTTCGCGGTAGCGGCAGATGTTGTCAAGAATCTGGCTGCAGCCGAGAGGGTCGAGCCCGGCCGTCGGCTCGTCCAGAATCAGGACTTCGGGCCGCATGGCAATGACGCCCGCGATGGCGATGCGTCTCTTCTGTCCGCCGGAGAGCTCCAGCGGGGATTTTTCGAAGATTTCCTCGTCCACTCCGCAGAAGTCCGCCGCCTCGCGCACGCGCTCGTCGATTTCCTTTTCGTCCAGGTTCATGTTCTTCGGTCCGAAGGCAATGTCCCTGTAGACGGTTTCCTCGAAGAGCTGATACTCCGGATACTGGAACACCAGGCCCACTTTTTCTCTTGCGCGCTTTCTGGACTGCTTGTCGGCGTTTATGTCTTCGCCGTCGAGCAGAATCTGCCCGGAAGTGGGCGCAAGAAGCGCATTGAAATGCTGCATCAGCGTAGACTTTCCGGAGCCGGTGTGCCCCAGCAGGCCTACGAACTGACCCTGGGGAATAGTCAGCGTAATATTATTCAGTGCTTTTTTCTCAAAGGGTGTGCCCGCGCTGTAAACATGCGAAAGAGCATCTACCTTTATTTCAGCCATTTGTCGATTTCCTTTGCTGTATCTTCAATAGTGAGAGAATCAAGGGGAAGACCGAGGTCATAGAGCACTCTCGTCGTCTCCGGGACGGAGAGCCCCTCCTTATCCATCAGTTCGACACGGGAGAAGACCTCTTTCGGGCTTCCCTCGGTCACCTTTTCCGCGTTCGACATGATAATCACGCGGTCCGCGCCGATGCACTCCTCCATGTGGTGTGTGATAAGCACGACCGTCATGCCCTTTTCCCGGCAGAGTTCCGTAACGGTGTCGATAACATCTTCCCGGCCCTTCGGGTCCAGCATAGCCGTCGGCTCGTCGAGCACGATGATTTTGGGCTGCATCGCAATGACGCCCGCGATGGCGATTCTCTGCTTCTGCCCGCCCGAGAGAAGATGCGGCGCATGCTCGCGGTATTCGAACATGCCGACTTCCTTCAGCGCATCGTCCACGCGGCGGCGGATTTCCTCCGGTGCCACGCCCAGATTCTCCGGGGCGAAGGCCACATCGTCCTCCACCACGTTTGCCACAATCTGGTTGTCCGGGTTCTGGAACACCATGCCGACATTGCGGCGGATGTCGATGATTCTGTCCTCATCCGAGGTGTCAATGCCGCAGACGGTCACCTTGCCGGAATTCGGCACGAGGATTGCATTCATATGCTTGGCCAGGGTGGACTTGCCGCTTCCGTTGTGCCCCAGAACGGCCACGAATTCGCCCTCGTTGATGGAAAGGCTGACGTTGCTCAGAGACGGGAGTTCATCCCCCGGATAGGAAAAGTTTACGTTTTCGAATTTTATTATTTCTGCCATCTGCAAGTTGCTCCGCACGGCAGCACCAGCCCCGTGTCCGTCACGGGCAGGCCGAGTTCCTGGGAATCGGCCGAGCCGCCGAATTTCTTTGTAAATATGCTTTCGCTGATGTAGCTCAGCACCGAAGGTGCGAGCCCCGTAGTATAGGAGTTGATAATCACGAACACCGGGTCGTCACTCAGGACGCCGGCCGTCAGGCTGACGAAATCCCAGAGATTGTCCTCCAGCTTCCAGACCTCTCCTCCCGGGCCGCGCCCGTAGGAAGGCGGGTCCATAATGATGCAGTCATAGCGGCGGCCGCGGCGTATCTCGCGCTCCACGAACTTGGCGCAGTCGTCCACAATCCAGCGGATGGGCGCATCGGCCAGACCCGAAGCGGCGGCATTCTCCTTGCCCCAGGCCACCATGCCTTTTGCTGCGTCCACATGGCAGACGGAAGCCCCCGCCGAGGCGCAGGCAATCGTCGCCGCGCCGGTGTACCCGAAGAGATTGAGAACCGAAACCGCACGGCCCTCGCGCTTCTTCTCGCGGATTTTCTCCATTGCCCAGGACCAGTTGCAGGCCTGCTCGGGAAAGATACCGGTGTGCTTGAAGTTCATCGGCTTCACATTGAAGGTCAGGTTCTCGTAGTGAATTTGCCAGCTCTCCGGAAGCCGGCTCTTGTTCCAGCTTCCGCCGCCCGAACTGCTTCTGGAATACTTCGCATCGGCCGTTGCCCAGCGGACATCTTCCTTCGGCGTGTTCCAGATTGCCTGCGGGTCGGGCCGGACGAGAACATAGTCTCCCCAGCGTTCCAGCTTTTCGCCTCCGCTGCAGTCTATTAATTCAAATTCTTTCCATTTATCCGATATAAACATAGATAGTTATTTTATCATCTATATAAAATAAAGGCAATAAAAAAGGCTCCTCTGCATAGAGGAGCCTTAAACTCTTTTATCGGTTATCAGTGGCAGTTGTAGTAGAGAAGGGCCGTGCTGTCGGTCAGCACCACATCGCATTTCCCGGAATACAGATACTCGAAGCACTCCGTGGTTCCTCCCTGGAGGCGATACACGTTGCCGAGCTTTTCAACAATGCTCTTGTCCGCCTGCAGCGCTTCCATCGCCTCTGTGGTGGAAGGCATCGCCATGCTCAGATTCTTCAGTGAGGATACGACGCTTCCGGCTCTGGCGGCAATGCAGATTTCGTTCTCGATTATCGGGCCGTAAACGGTATAGAGGCCTTTGTCGATGTCCTTTTCATTCATTGCCAGGCCGCCCCAGGCACAGTCGACATTGCCGGAGGCCAGTTCCTGATAGATGTTCTCCTTCTTGATGCTCAGGGCCTTCAGCGTCCAGCCCAGCTTGTCACACACAGCCTGGGCCAGCTCGATGTCAAGCCCCCAGAAGGTGCCGTTGGAGATGTAGACAAAGGGGAAAGAGTCCGTATCCACGCCGACCAGCAGAGTCCGGTTGTCCGGCTCCGGAATATTGTCCAGAGCGGTGGCGTCGCCCTTGATGTCCAGGGCGTTCGGGCTGCCCAGCCATTTGGCGCTCAGTTCGCCCACCTTGCCCTCGGCACTGAGGACCTGCAGAGCCCCGACCACATAGTAGTAGACCGGGTCGTTGTTACGGAAAGCGACATAGTAGTTCTGCGTTTCCAGAGTCTGTATGTTCTTTACTCCGTAGGAGGTTCCGCTCTCGCCGCAGGCGCAGAGCGAGAAAACCGTCAGAATGGCAAGAAGTAAGCAGATTAATTTTTTCATATCAGTGTTTCGGTGTGTATTTTTCCTTTTTAGGTTTCAGCCGGATGGCCAGAAAGGCCGCGCCGGCAAAGACGGCAGCACAGACGACTATAATCCAGACCGGGAAGCCGGTGTTGTGTTCGATGACGGGCTCCGGAGTCGGTTCCGGCGTAGGGGCCGGGGTCGGATCCGGTTCGACTGCCGCCGGTTCCTCCGTTGGCTCCGGGGTAGCCTCCACCGTCATGGTTTCGGCTTTTTCGTCCAGCTCGAAGGTGTAGTTCACAAGGGCCTGGGCTATCTCGCCAAAGCGCTTTTCGTTATAGCCGGCGTTTCGGGTCATAACGGTCACGACGATTGGGGTCGGGCAGTATATGATGCCGGCCGCATGATAGACAGGCCCATCGTCCTTGTCGGGGTATTCGCCGTACTTCTGGGCAATTTCGTAAACGTCATCGCTCATCGTGTGGAGATAATGCTCCGGCTGGGTCTGTTTCATGAATTCCAGCACATGCGGATACTCCGCCGAATGATTGAAGAGATAGGTCAGAATTTCCGTGTAGAAACGGGCGGTATAGTAGCTGTCGCCCGTGAAGCGCTCATCCGTGAAATAGTCCTCGTCGAGACTCGTGTATTTTATGAACCGGTCCGAGCATTTGTCGCCGTATTCCTCTCCGCCGAGATAGCGGACAATGTCGTGCCCGCGGTCGTTGTCGGAGTTCACAATCGCCGCATATTCCTGCTGCTCCACGGTAAAGCCGTACATTTTGGTATCCCGGGTAATCTCCCCGGCGTTCTCCAGCTCTTCCAGAAGCATGCAGTTCGGCACCTTGTAGAGACTGGCGCTGTACATAAATTTATCCGCGTCGAAGAAGGCGCTCTCGCCGGTGCGCGAATAATAGTATCCGACGCTCACGTCGCCCGAGTAATCGCCCAGTACCGAAAGGATGACATTCTCGAATGCCTCCTGCTCTATCAGGCCGCCGCCCTCGGCACAGGCCGGTGCGCCGAGACAGCACACGAGCAACGCGCACAGCAGCAGGCTTATCGCTTTTTCAGCTATTTTTCTCTTCATCCGTCAAATTCGCAGATGTATCCCATTTTCCCGCTGTAGTCGGCAGGATACTCGCTGCAGGGGTCGCTTGCGGAGTCGTTAAAGCTCCACTTGCCGTTGAAGAACCACAGCATGATATAGTCTTCCTTCTCGCCGTTGTCGGTAAAGGAAGGTTCTCCCTTGCCCCAGGCGTTGAGATCGTCGATGTTGATAGTCTCTCCGTTTTCCCAGACATAGTTGCCCTTGTCGTCTCTGTGGCAGCCTATCCAGACGTATTTCAGGCCCTCGCTGTCCGCGAGGCTGACAATCTTTTCAAACTCCTCGTGGCTGGAAATCGTCGCCAGGTGGCCTTTAATCAGCTTGCAGGCCTTCTGCGCGTCCTCCCAGGACATGTCGCTCTTTACGGCCTTGTATTCGCTCTCGCCCTTTTCCCGGTCCGTTCCGCTCATTATGACAACCGTCTCCGGCGGCGTGCCGGGGTCGATGTGCTCGGTGCCTTCTGGGATGTTGCCGGAGGGTTCCGGCGTCGGAATAAACACATCGTCACCGATGGGAATGGTGGTGTCCCCTTCCGGGTTGTTGTCTTCCATTTCTATATAATTGTCTATTTCCTGGTAATCTGCCGAACGGATGTTCTTAATCATGGTCGAGAATACAACAATCCCGATCACAAGCAGCAGACACAGCAACAGCATAAACAGCAAAGGAACACGTTTCTTCATTCTTCCACCTCGGCGAGCAGATTTTCTTGATTATAATGTATCACCCAAGTAGAATTATGTCAACTGAAAAAACGGGACTGTAAATATTTACAATCCCGTTTATTTTTGCTGATTATTATGCGCACGGAAGCCTGACAAAGAAGGTATTGACTCCGTTTTCGCTTTCGGCCCAGATACTTCCGCCGTGGTTTTCTACGATGCCTTCCGCGATGGAAAGCCCGAGCCCGTAGCTCCGGTTCATCGTTCTTGATTCCTCGGCGCGATAGAAACGCTTAAAAATGTTTTTCAAATCTTCGTCGGATATCGGGTCGCCTCGGCTTTCCACCGAGAGGAGACAGTTCTTCTGTCCCGACTCCAGACGGACTTCCGTCTCCGTGCCGGAGAGACTGTACTTGCAGGCGTTGTCGAGAAGAACCGCAAGCACTCTCTCCAGCTGGTCCCGGTTGCCGTTTATGAATATTCCTTCGTCTGTGCTCTCTGCCAGAGATTTTCCGTTTTCATAGAATATCGGCTCATACGGCAATACCGCTGTTGAAATCAGTTCGCTGAAATCCAGCCTGTCGAAGCTTTCCTTCTTTGCGGAATCGACTCTGGCGAGCTCCAGCAGATTGTCAATTAAACCTCTCATCTGCGAGGCCATTTTGCTGATTCCATCTTTCTGCGGAGATGGCGGCAGCATGTCGGCATTGGTCATAATAACGGTCAGAGGCGTCTTCAAGTCATGCGAGGCATCGGCGACGAATTTTTTCTGGTCGTTCCAGGCTGCTTCCACCGGCTTGATGGCCCAGCGCGCCAGAAGAACACTGACAAGAAGGAAAGCCAGGAAAGCCGCGATACCGATAACTATACAGCTTTTCACTATGCTTTTCAGGGCATTGTTCTCCGATGACATGTCGGCAAAAACAATCGAATCGCCGCGCGGTGTGTGCTGTTTCATGTAGCGGAGATTGTAATCTGCCAGTTTTCCCGTTTCGGCTTCGGATGCGTCGGCCGCTGCATAAATCTCTTCCAGCGTTTCCGTATCCGAAAGGTCGTAATAGCCGCCTCGCGCTCTCAGTTCTCCCGAATCATCATATTCCAGAGAGAAGAAAGGCAGGCGCACATTTCTGTCGCCTTCCGGGCGCCCGGGGCGCACCGGCTCCGCGCCGACCGTGCGCATCATGTTCATGCTGTCCTGTTCGATGCGACTCTTTGTGGAAAAAACGACAAAGCTCAGTATGAAACTGAGCATTATCGTAACAATAAGCATATTGATGCAAATGAATTTTATGCGAAGTTTTCTGATCATTCCGCCACTTCCAGATGGTATCCCTGTTTTCTGAGCGTCCCGATTATGACATTGGACCCGATGGCACGCAGTTTTTTCCGCAAAAATCCGATATAGACCTCTACGTTGTTGTCGATTGCGTCCGACTCATAGCCCCAGACTCTGGCAAGAATCGTCTCCTTCGGCATGTTTCTTTCACCGGTTCCGAAAAGGGTGCGCATAACATCGAACTCCTTGGCCGAAAGTCTTATGCTTTTTTCTCCGCAAATCAGCGTACTGGTTGCCAGATCCAGCCGGGTATTGCCGAATACAAGCTCATCCACCTGGTTTCCCTGCCTTCTGAGAAGGGCATTGATGCAGGCTATGAGTTCCCGGGAATCAAAAGGCTTCGTCAGGTAATAGTCGGCTCCGGCATTCAAACCTTCGATTCTGTCCTCGGTTCCGGATTTGGCCGTAAGCATCAGAATCGGCGTACTGCATCGGTTTCTGCGGACGGAACGTGCCACCTCATACCCGTTCATTCCGGGCATCATGACGTCCAGAATCAGCAGGTCATAGATTCCCGTTTCGGCATACTCCGCCCCCGAAACACCGTCATAAACTGCCTCCGTCTCAAAACCTTTGCTCTCAAGCAGATTTTGGATTGAATCGGCCAGCGTTCTCTCGTCCTCGATTATCAAAATTCTCATATACATCTCCCGTCGGGGTGTCGTAGTAAGAATACCAGTAAACCTGACCCTCTTCAAGCCCCGCAACAATCTGCACGTTCTTTCCGTCTGAAGCGCCGGTTGTAACTTCAACCGGGTTCATCAGTTCCTCATCCTCAAAGGCCGTGTAAACAAACGTTTTTCCTTTTTCCTCGCTCAGTGCCTCCGCAGGAATCGTCAGCACATTTTCATCGGTTTTCACCGTAATCAAAATGGAGGCATTCATTCCGTATAACATTCTCTCATCCCGAGGCAGGCTTACTACCGCCGTGAACTTGCTGTTTCCTCCGTTGTTGCTGCTGACGGTGTTCAATTCCTTAACCGTTCCCTCAAAGGACGTTCCCGGAATAGCGTCCACCGTCACCTCGGCTCTGTCACCTTCCCGGACGGAGAGAATATCCAGTTCGTCTATCGTTATAGTCACTTCGACGTTATCCAGCGGGATGATGCTCATCACCGTTGTCTCCTCCGTCGGATAGTAGGTAAAGCTCTCTTCCGCGGCTCCCATACCGCCGAAGCTCTGCCCCCCGCCCTGAGACTGTGGGTTCGGGGAAGGCTGCGGTGAAGACTTCGCAACACTCTTAATGCTGTTATCATCCGCATAAAAAACGACGGTTACGGCATCTTCTGCCTGCAGGCCGAGCTCAGCAAGATTGCGAACCTCCTCAACGGTAATCACTCTTGTATCCCTGGAGTTGTCAAACTGAACCGTTACGGAGCTTTCGTCCGCTTCCAGGACCTTTGCCGTCCGGGAATAGGTTTCCCTCTCGGGCGGGTCCGTCGGCTCGGGCGGATCCGTCGGCTCGGGTGGATCCGTCGGCTCGGACGGGTCTTCATCAAGAAGCACAAGATTTCCGAGCAGCATCAACCGCCCCTGAGAAGAGCCCTCCGCTGCCAGAAGGGAAGCCGCTGCGTCCTCATCGATTCCGCTTACCATCCCGTTACAGGGGGCTTCCATCACGCCTGTATAATACATCGCCTGCAGTCTGGTAATAAGCTCTTCGTACAGGCGGTGGTCGGCCGCGAGGGCCTCGTATCGGCCCGTTCCGCTGTTTCCCGTCACCGACGAAAGCTTGCTGTCTGCCGTTTCGCCGTATACTTCCGCCATGTCTTTTTCAATCTGGTCGAGTGTCTCGCGGACGGAGTAGATGGCTCTAAGTACGGACCCCCTGTCAATCCGGGCCAGAGCATCGCCCTTTTTCACTTCCGTTCCGTTCTTGACAAGATACTGCGTTATTTCGGTGCCGTCCGGAAGCTTGATATCCTCGGCCTCCTCTCCGCTGAGGGTTCCGGTTCCCGACAGCACGGTGCTTATGCTGCCTCTTGTCACCGTTCCGGTCAGGATGCTTGCCTTGGCCTCGCCGCTCCCGGCGGATTTTTCAAAGATAAACGGAAGCAGCGTGCAGAGTGTCACCAGCGAAACCGCCGCAGCGATTAAAAAAATCTTTTTTCTTTTTTCGGTGTTACTCATTCTTATCCTCCGTAGTGCAGCGCTTCGATGGGCTTCATTTTGGCCGCCTTATTTGCCGGGTAAAGGCCGAAAACCACCCCTATAAAGAAACAGAAAAGCACGGCAATGGCTACAACGCTCCCATTGAGTCTGAACCGGATGCTGAGGCTGGAAACCACGGCGGCTGCAACACGCAGAACCGTCCAGCTCAGGAAGATTCCGATAGCGCATCCCATCATGCACAGCAGCGTCGATTCCATCAGAAACTGTCTGAGTATTTCCGCCCGGCTTGCCCCTATCGCCTTTCGGATGCCTATTTCGCGTGTTCTCTCGGTAACCGTGACAAGCATGATGTTCATTATTCCGATTCCGCCCACAATCAGGGATATCCCGGCTATGCCGCCCAGCAGCACCGACAGCACCGATGTAATGCTGGACATGGCATCTTCCATCACGTTCATCGAGGAAACGGAAAAGGCGTCCTCGTCATCGTCAAAACGTTCAAGCAGCGCCAGATTGACGGCATTTTCCGCTTCCGAAACCGTTTTTCCTTCTCCAGCGGAAACCACAAAGGTGGATATGTCTCCGCTCACGGAATCCGACAGACGCAAAAGCGATGTATACGGCACATAGGCCGTGTATCCGCCGAGAATGGCATTGGCAATCGTCTCTTCATCGGAAAGCACACCGACTATCGTGTATTTCATTCCGCCGAGGGATATTTCCTCGCCGATGCAGTCCGTATAGCCTATGATGTCCTCTGCCGCCGCATTGTTGATGACGCATATTCTGGTGGCATTGTCCACGTCACTGCTCTTGATGAATCTTCCGAGATACAGCTGCAGCCCTTCGATTTCGCTGTAAACGGGCGTCGTTCCGTAAACGGTGAAAGAATCGTAATCCGTCCCGTATTTTCCCGTTACGCTCGCCGTTGCATAAGGCGCCACATAGCCTATGTCGGTACTGTTGTCGGCCAGTTCCTGCAGAGTATCCAGCTGGTAAGGGTTTCCCTTGTCGTCCGTCACCGTTACCGTCAGCAGATCGCTTCCCAGCGAAGCCACGGCATCCGTAACGGAGCCAGTCGCTCCGCTCACGAGACTGACAAGCACCACCAGGGCCATAACGCCTATGACGATTCCGAGCATTGTCAGAACGGCTCTGAGTTTATTGGCGCTGATGCTCCTCAGTGCCATTTTCAAAGCAAGAATCACAACATCACCTCCGATAGTCTGCCATCGAGAATGTGTATGCTTCTCCTGGCCTGTCTGGCCACGTTGTTATCGTGCGTTATGAGAACAATGGTGTTTCCCTGTTCGTGAAGCTCATGAAAGATTTCCATGATTTCCGAACTTGTTTTCGAGTCCAGATTTCCTGTCGGCTCATCAGCCAGAATAAGGGATGGCTCCGTCACGAGAGCTCTGGCTATTGCCACTCTCTGCTGCTGCCCTCCGAGAAGCTCCGTCGGCATATGTCCGGCTCTCTGCGAAAGGCTCACTCTCTCCAGAGCCGCTTTTACGCGCCGGCGTCTCTCCTCTTTCCCGACCTTCCGGTAAATGAGAGGCAGCTCCACATTTTCCTCCGCCGTAAGCTTCGGTATCAGGTTAAAGCTTTGGAACACAAAGCCTATTTTTTCGTTTCTCAGCCTTGCGAGCTGATTCTCGGTATAGTTTTCTATGGGTATTCCGTCCAGCAGATAGGTTCCCGCATCGGCCACATCCAGGCAGCCGATGATGTTCATCAGTGTGGATTTTCCGCTTCCGGATGGTCCTATGATACTGACGAATTCCTGTGCCTGTATATGCATGCTTGCGTGGTCGAGCGCACGCACCTGCTCTTCCCCGATGGTATAGTATTTGCAGATGTCTATCAGGTCTATCATGATCTGCGACCTCCGGGTCCTCCGCCCGGCATGCCTCCTCCGGGTCCTCCGCCCGACATTCCGCCGCCGGGCATGCCGCCGAAGTCACCGGACGGCATCTGTTCCCCGTTGAATCCGTCCGAAGGACGCTGCCCGCCGCCGAAATTCATCGGGTTGAAGGCACTGTTTTCCGTCTCTGTGTAGTAGACCGTTTCACCTTCCGAAAGACCGCTAATAATCTCCGCATAACTGGAATTCTGAATGCCGGCTTCGACTTCTCTTATGCCTCCGAATTCACCGGTATTCTCATCATAAGCTGTGTATACATAGGTTTTGGAGCTTGTCTGATGCAAGGCTTCAATCGGGATAATCACGGCATTGTCCACACCCTGAATTCGGACGGAAGCGGAGGCCGTCATGCCCGAAAGCATTCCCTCTGTCCGGTCCATCTCCAAAACGGCCGTATATCTCGTAATATTGGAGGAAGCCGTTGCCGTTCTGTTTATCTCGGTCACGGTTCCTTCTATCGCTTCATCTCCGATTGACGGCACGGACACGGAGGCCTGCTGTCCCTTTTCCAGAGAAAGAATGGCCGACTCGTCCACATTGATTGTCACGCTCATCTTCTCACCGGGGGAAACGGTTGCAACCGCCGTCTCCTGGTCCTCGGTCACACTGCTTTCGTCATAATCCACCGTGCAGACAAGGCAGTCGTTCTTTGCCGTAAGGGCTCCGTCTGCGTATATCCGAATCAGTTCGGCAAGCGTCTCTTCCTTCTCCTGTCTTTCGGCCACGAGATTATCATAATTACCGGTATACGCCGTATCCGTCAGGGTGCAGATGACACCGCCTGCATACACGTAGCTTCCCTCCGAAACGCCGACCGAGGATACCGTCCCCGTTATTCCGGTTACTTTTATTCTGTTATGGATGTAGGCCTCTCCGCTGCAGACCTCCCGGTTCTTTTCGTCGACGACCGTCAGAATCTCCCCGCAGTCGGCCTGGGTATCCTTCACCAGCACGGTAGCCTTTCCCGCTGAAGACAGTTCGACGGTTCCTTCTATAACCGTCTGTGCCTCATCGCTCCGCCTTACGCTCACTTTATCCCCGGTGTGCAGCGCGTCCGTCTCGGCATCAAAGGACATAAAGCCGTCCAGGGAAATGAGGGCAAGAGCTCCGTTTTTATACATGCATTCGGATACTCCGTCTCCCTTTTGCACATATACTTTTTTCACTCTGCCGTTCACGCCCGCAGTGATGTAGGAACTGACCGTGTCATATTCGGCATTGCCGATATCCGTATCCAGGCTGTTTATTTCCTTCTGAACGTCCGACATGGCAGCCAGAACCGAAGCCAGGTCGACCTTGGCAATCACGTCTCCGCTTTTCAGCCGGTCATTGGCTTTCACCGGAACGTCTTCCACGGTGACATTTGCCGGAACGGATATCTCTTCCTTGTCCACATCCGCCAGCTGTCCCGAACCGGAAACCGTCGTACTGATGCTCCCCCTGCTTGCGCTGTAGGATACCACGTCGCCTATCGAAGGGCCGAAATTCTTTCTAACCGCGCGTCTTGCAAAAAACACACCGACCGCAACGGCAAGTATCAGAAATGCGGCAACGCAGGAAATGATAATGATTCTGCGTTTTTTCTTTTTCTTTTTGTTGTTTTCCAGCTCTTCGAAAAGAGCCGCATCGCTTAAAACAGGTCCTGCCATATAAAACCTCACATTTTTTAATTTTGGCCAATTATAATTCTGTTTTCTTAAAATAAACTTAAAAAACAGAAATTCCGCTTTTCAGCACCGTTTCAGTCTGCCATGTTAGATTTAATCCATCTTTACAAGGAGGTTTTTACCATGTCAGAAGAAATATTGAACGAAGTTGAGGCCGAAGAAGCGGCTCCCGAAGTCGAAGAAGAAGCTCTTCCCAATCAGGAAATCGGCGAAATGCCGGAATGCCCCGAAGGATTTGAAGGCGCATTTCCTCAGGGCGGACCGCAGGGTATGCACGGCGGCCGTCCTCCGATGGGGCCTCCCCACGGCATGCACGGCGGTCGTCCTCCGATGGGCGGATTGGAGGGGGAAGACCCCGAAATGCCCGAGTTTGAGGCAACGGAGGAAGCACCCGCAGAGGAAGCCGAAAAAGTCGAAGAATAATTCCGAAAAAAGAGTCGCAATTTTGCGACTCTTTTTTTATGCAATCTATAACAGGCCTGCAAAATATGTTAGAATTGTCTAAGAGGCGGTGTTTTTTGCAGACCTCGAAAAGGCTACTCTACTCTTCGTAGGTACCATGCCGAATCATATAGTGTATAGTGGTCTTCGGAGGTGATGTTCCATCAATCAGTATGTTACGGGTTCTATGATAAAAAGCCTTCGGGAAGAGAAGCACCTTACCCAGGCAGAGCTTGCCGACAGACTGTACGTCAGCGAAAAAACCGTATCCAAATGGGAAACCGGCAGAGGGCATCCCGACATAAGCATACTGGAGGAACTATCCAGAGTCTTGGGCGTGTCCCTGATTGAGCTGATGGCCGGAGAGCCTATAAGAAATCTGAACCGTTCCGCCAACATGAAGCGCATCCGGTTCTATGTCTGCCCGATATGCGGAAACATCCTTACCGCCGCGGGAGATGCCGTTATCAGCTGCTGCGGCGTCACGCTCCCGGCCCTGGAAGCGGAAGCGCCCGATGCATCCCATGCGGCCGTGATTTCGGAAGTGGAAGACGAATACTTCTTCTCTCTTGCTCACGAAATGAGCCGGACCCACTATATTTCTTTTGCCGCTTCCGTTTCGGATGATAAGGTGGAGATTATCAAGCTCTATCCCGAGGGAAACGCCGAGTGTCGCTTTCCGAAGAGAAATACAAGATTCATTTACTATTATTGCAACCGCCACGGCTTGTTCATGCAAAAAATAAATTACCCGCCGAAGAGATAGGATTCTCTCCGGCGGGATTTTTTATCTGATTAATACTTTCTCACAGCTCAAAGCTCTGAGCTCCTAGCTTTTAGTAGTCGGGGTACGGCATGTCAATCCAGTCCCAGTCATAGATCAGGTTCGGATTCGTGATTTTCGGATTCAGGTCCAGGATGTGACGAAGCGAGACTCTGAATCTCAGAGCAAGAACGCTCAGACAATCGCCCGGCTTCACCTGATAGGGGAAACTGTCCCAGTATCCGGAACCAAGCGTTCCGCCGCTTACTTCGTTGAACACTGCTTTGTTAAGATCGGTCATTTTCGTTACCTCCTTTAAATAATTCGGTTTCTCACCTGCATCCTTTAATACGCAGTGCTCGGAGTAATGTTACACCCCCGCTTAGCCTGTTGTCCCTGTACTTGCATTTGAATTTGTAATTGTTCTTGTATTTGGCACCGACCGGTACCGACCGGTGTGTTTTGGTAATTTAAGTAGTAATATTTTGTTGTCCGGTTTCTGCACGCTTCCCGGAATTGCACTGCAAATTTGCTACACCCTCTCAGCCCTTCGGGCAGCTCCCCAAAGGGGAGCATTAAGAGGATGTCGGCTCCGCCGACGCAGTATCAGATATTCTTGAATATGTGTTTTGCTTTGCAAAACATCCTTATAATTCTCCCCTCTGGGGAGACACCGCGCTCCGCGCGGAGAGAGGGGGCCGAACCTTGCTGTGCAATCTCTGTCGGGCGGGGCTTATTGTTTTTTAACCTTCGGCGATTTATAATGAAATTATGCCGTTTGAAATCATCAAAAAAGATATAACCACGCTGAAAGTCGGTGCCATCGTAAACACCACGAATACCGCCCTGCAGTCTGCCGGGACGGGCGTTGATTATGCCATTCATAAAGCCGCCGGCCCGGATTTGCAGAAAGCCTGCGACAGTTTGGCTCCCTGCCCCGTCGGAGAAGTCCGTGTTACGCCGGGGTTTAATCTGCCCTGTGATTACGTCATTCACACGGTCGGTCCCGTGTGGCAGGGCGGAAACGACGGTGAAAAGGCGCTGCTGGCCTGCTGCTACGAGAACATTCTGAAGCAGGTTATGGAGCTTGGCTGTCAGTCGGTTGCCATGCCTCTCATATCCACGGGGCATCACGGTTATCCGCTTGACGAGGCAATGTCCGTGGCCGTCGATATCAGCCGCCGGTTTCTGGAAGAAAACGACATTTTCGTCTATCTCGTTGTATACACGAGGAATCTCCCCGTAAGCAATGCGGAATTCTCCAATGCCGTAAGCTTCGGAGCGGAAAGCTACCGGGAAAGAAAGCTTGCACGGGAAAGGCGGAGAAAAGAAAAGCCTCTCCTTTCGAATGCGAATGCATTAAGCGACATTGTTGAAAGCGCCTGCATCTGTCCGGAAGTCACAGGGGCTCCCGCCCCCGCGCATTACAAGGTACCGGACGAGAGCTTCGGGCAGGCGGTAGTCAGGCTGGCCGAAAAGCGATATAAAAAGACCTCCGAATTCTATCTGAAAGCCAATATCACCAAGCAGACCTATTCCAGATTGAAGAACGAAGCGGCCTATAAACCAAGCCGCTCAACGGCTCTTGCCTGTGTTGTGGCCCTCGGTCTGGAACTCGATGAGGCGGAAAAGCTTTTGAAGCGTGCGGGGTTTGCCCTGTCCGGCAGCCTTCTCGGAGATATCATCATCCAGACCGCCATAGAGCACGGCGTAACCGATGTGACCGAGTTAAACATAGAACTTTTCAATTATGACCAGCCGCTTATCGGCTTAAGTTAAAAGGGAGTCGTCTGACTCCCTTTACTTATTTTCTGTTCTCATAGTCCAGATTGATAATGGCCATTTCTTCTTCTATCAGAATTTTTGCTTCTTTCGCGCTGTTTTGTCTGAACTTTACCGATGCGCCGCCGATAGCGTTGTGGGCCAGTTTGGTTCCCTTTTCATCCGCAATGTAATTTGAAATCATACCGGGATGAATGCCATAGGCCGAGGCCGTTGCAAAGGCGTCGATATTGGCACCGACGAAAAGGAACTCCCAGCCGTACTTCTTCCGCTCATGCTCAACCATGTGTTTCAGCTGGCTGCTTCTGTACTTTCTGCTTGCATTCTCATAACCGTCGGTCATCACGATGAACAGCGTCTTCTCCGGTACGTCCTCTTCGCGGGCATACTTGTGTACGTTGCCGATGTGGTGGATGGCTCCGGCGAAGGCATCTACGAGCGCCGTGCTTCCGTTGGGGCTGTAGTCACTGTCCGTAATGGCCGGCACCTTTTCTATAGGCACTCTGTCGTGAATGACTTTGGCTTCGTCATTGAAGAAGACCGTGGATACCAGGCACTCTCCCCCGGCCATTTTGTTCTGCTCCAGCAGTGAATTGTATCCGCCTATCGTGTCCTGCGTTAAATCCCACATGGAGCCGCTCATGTCCAGTACAAATACCAGTTCCGTCAAACCTTTATTCATTTTTTAATACCTCCTGTTTTGGTTTGTGCCTGTATGATAGCGCAGGAGGAATTGAAAAAGGTCTCTTTGAAAGCGACCTTTTGCGGCCGCTCTTGCAATTTCAAACCGCAGATGGTAGCATTTGAAAAAATAATTCCATGATAAGAGAGATTTGCAGCATTGAAACGTAGACCTGAAAGAACAAAAGCAGAATTAAGAACCAGAAGACTGGCGTTTCTGACGGCTGTCATTATGACTTGCCTTCCGGCTGTCGACGCCTTTGCGGAGGAGCCGGCGCCTGAAGGCGGTCTTCCCCCTGCCGTGCAGGTAGACCTTGCCGGTGACGGGAGCCTCGTCTGCTATATCGACGGTATTCCGGAAGAAAGCGCCGAAGAAGTCTCCTCCCGGGCAAAAGAGAGCTTCCGAAGTGATGAGGTTTTGGAAGACCCGGTTATCATTGACGCCGAGAAGAAAACAATTATTTCGGACCGTGAGAATCCGGACTGTGATTCCATGCTCTGCTGGTCCGCTGCCATTTCCGACATGCTCTGGGCAACGGGCTGGGGTGAACAGATGACGGACCCGCAGAGCGGAAACAAATTTGCCTCCGAAGATGAACTGATGGACTATTTCAACCGTTCGTTCAGCGATGGCAGCAACCGTCAGGAAATAGGCTTCCGCTGGATATTTGACGGGGTAGCCGTATCGCAGGACGGTTATTACGAGCACTATGCAAAGCTCAAAGATATCGAATCCAGAGAGGATGCCCTGCTGCCAGATTACAGCGGAATGAATCTGGTAACGGTAACCAACATTCTGCAGTCTCCCGAAAGCATATCCGCCCTCGATTCTATCCGTGACGGTATTCCTCTCAGCCTCTCCGTAGAAGGCTGCAGCACAAAAACCGGCGAAGGCGGCGGCGGTCATGCCATAACGGCGCTGGGGCTCGTAATAGACCCCAATGCCGAGGGAACCGACGCTTACAAATATATCCTTCTTGCCGACTCCGACAACACTCCCTCGGGTGAAAAACCGCGCAATACGGCCCCTAACATCCTGACCTACTATCCTCTCAAACTGAAAACAGACCCGCAGGGCAACACCGTCTGGGAGGTAGTCGGGCTTTCCTCAGAGCCCGAAGATGAATATTACCGCATCAAGACGGTCTATGCTTTGGCGCCCTACGGCAGTGCGGAAGCCGAAGCGGCCATTGAAAAGGAAGGGACCCGAAATTCGTTCGATACACCCGACCTTATACTTGACAGTGTCTTTACTTCTCTTGAAGAGGGCTCGGAGAACCCCGTCACCGAGTTTGAAGCCGACAGCAGCGTCTGGCTCAATTTTGTTGCCGTCAACGAAAGCTATACCGACTGCAAGGAAACCTTTCCCGCCCTTGTCACTTTGACGCGCGAGTCCGACGGGGAAGCCGTCTCCTTCTATGTCGACTGCAACACGGATGCGGAATATGAGTCTCTTTTCAGAGTGACCGATTCGCTTCTTTTGAACGACCGGATGACTATGAGCGCCGGAAACTACAGCGTGTCCGTCGTTCTCAATCCTCCCGGCGACGGCCGGATGACGGAGGCGTACTATCTTAACAACTTCACGCTCACGCAGCTGTTCACGGTTCTCGGCAAGCCGGCTCCCATCATAGTCAACGGCGGCTTCGTAATGCTGGTGCCGGATGCCCAGGCCCGATACATTCTCGGCAGCGGAAAGGAATTCGGGGTTCTCGTCAACATAGGCGCCGCTTCCTTTGAAGGTCTTGAACGGCTCACCGACACCGATGCGGGCAAATGGACGCCTGTCCCGGCATCTGACTACGTCATCACGGAGATAAACGGTACCTCCTTCCGCCTTGTGTTTGCCGAAGGCTATCTTGACTCTCTCGGTCCCGGAGTCCACTGCTTCCGCTTTCTGCTCGCCGGCTCCGCCTACCGCTGCGACATAACCGTTACCGAATGACGCACGGCTCCTCCCGTCATCTGTTTTGTATCTCTTGCAATTTTAAACCGCAGATGGTAGCATAATCAAAAATCACCGGAGGTAGCTATGAAATACGCACTGAAAAACCTCGTTCTTCTGAACGGGCACGAAGATATGCAGGCCCAGAAAGGGCTCGCCATCCTTGTCGATAACGGCAAGATAGAAAAGATTCTCCCCGAAGGCGATATTCCCGAGGGAATCGAAGTGAAAGACCTGCAGGGTGCAACCCTGCTCCCCGGTCTCATCAACATGCACGTGCACATTCCGGCCAGCGGCAAGCCGAAGAAAACCAAGACGGATTACAGCAAAATTGCCGCTCTGCTGAAGTTCGGCGTTGTGCGGCAGGTCGTCCGCATCATGTGCGCCTCCTACGCCAAGCAGGAACTGCTTTCCGGCACCACGACCATCCGCGCCGTCGGCGGCGTGCTGGATTTCGACACCTGGCTCCGCGACGAAATCAACGCCGGGCGGAAAGTCGGCCCCAGGATTCTCGCAGCCAACTATGCCGTCTCGGTTCCCGGCGGGCATATGACCGGTTCCGTCGCTCTCCCCGCGCACTCAGCGGAGGAAGCTTCGCAAATGGTCGTCGACCTTTCCAAAACGAACCCGGATTTCATCAAGCTGATGATTACCGGCGGTGTTCTCGATGCGGAGGTTCCCGGCGAACCCGGCATTCTGAAAATGCCTCCCGAATACGTCAAGGCAGCCTGTGACAAGGCTCACGAGCTCGGCTATGCCGTTGCCGCCCACATTGAAAGCACCGAGGGCATGATTGTCGCTCTGGAAAACGGCGTGGATACCGTCGAGCACGGCGGAAAACCCAGCGAAGAAACCACTGCCCTGTTCAAAAAGACCGGTGCCAAGCTGATTGCCACGCTCTCTCCCGCTCTTCCCTTTTCCGTCATGGACCAGTCGATTTCCGGCATCAGCGATATCGACCTGATTAACGGCAAGGCCCTCTGGGAGCACATGCTCGAGGGCGTGAAGGTGGCACTGAAAGAAGGCATCACTGTCGGTCTCGGAACGGATACCGGCTGCCCCTTCATCACGCATTATGATACGTGGCGCGAGCTCTGGTACTTCGTTAAATGCTGCGGCGTGACGCCCGCCTTTGCCCTGCACACCGCCACCGAAATCAACGCGCAGATTGCCGGCATCGACGACGTCACCGGTACCATCGACGAGGGCAAGAGTGCCGATTTCCTGGTAGTCAACGGCAATCCTCTGGAGGATCTCACGGTGCTCCGCCAGCCCGTAATGGTTGCGCTGAGGGGTGAAATCATCGAGAATCCGAAGATTAAGAAATTCGCCTTTGTCGAGCAGCAGCTCGATAAGCTGATGAGCATGCTGTGAGGGCCGAAAGGAAGACCGTATCCGCGGCCGTGCTGAAGCACACGGCACTTGTGCTGATGTTCATCTGCCACCTTTCCGTGTGCCGGCATCTCAACGGTGCCGGTCCGGCCGAGTGGTTCTATAATTTCCAGTGGTATCTGACGCGCCCGGCCTTTGTTCTTTTTGCCTTTCTGCTCTCCGAGGGCATGCTGCACACCCGGGACCGCAGAAAATACTTGCTCCGCCTGCTCGGCGCGGCCATCCTCTCGGAATATTTCTATGACATTATGCTCGGCGGCCGTTTCCCCTACTGGGGGTCGCAGAACATTCTCTTCACGCTCTTTCTGGGTGCACTGACCATCTGTCTGCTTGACAGATACAAAAGCCGCCCCGCCGTGGCCGCCGTGTTCACCGTTCTGATTATGGCCTTTGCCTCCCTCACGCGTGTTGATTACGGTTTTATGGGCATTGCCCTGATTCTGGTCTTCTACTATCTGCGGGAGAAAAAGGCCCTTAAATACGTTGCCGCGGGTGCCGTCCTCTTCGTGCTGTGGTTTGCCCAGCGCCTGGTGTATGACCTGCAGGCCTCTTCAACACCCAATTTTACCGTCTGTCTGCACGCTGCCCTGCAGGAGGCACACGGCATGCTTGCCTTCCCGCTGCTGGCAATGTACAGCGGCGAAAAGGGCCGCCAGCTTCCGCAGTGGTTCTACTATCTTTTCTATCCGGGTCACCTGGCTGTCATCCTGCTGGTCACCCGCCTGTTTTTCTGATTGCATAAAAAAAGAAACGCCGCAAGGCGTTTCTTTTTGCTTATTTCTTATTAATCGGCTGCATAGCGGCATTCTTGGTAATTTAAATAGCATTATATTGTCATTTTAGCAGTAAATTTTTGTCATTGGACCAAAAATTTACAAATTTTCACTTTGTCACGCTAAAGCGTCTGCCTGTTATGGTTTGGAAAAACCTTCCGGGGCAAGCGGAACACCGTCACAGATTTCCGGGATAAACGAGCACGGTTCGCCGGTAGAGGCGTCAAAGGCAAAGCACTCCGTTACCTCGCCGGTTTCTTTTTCGACGGTGGAGAAAACAATCCGTCCGGCTTCTTCATCGTAAGACAGTGAGCGCACATAGCGCACACCATCTTCAAGATATTCCGTTGAACCGACCCAGAACGGATAATCCCCAAGGTTCCTGTCGCCGGCAAGCTGATTGGAAACCTCAACGCTGACGCCCAAATCGGTAAGGAGAACGACTTCCAGATCTCTAAATTCGCCAATGTCTGCCTCGCGTCCAATGCTCTGCAGATATTCCTCGGCATAGGCTCTTTCATGAGACACCAGTTCATCGTATGCACTGTCCCCATTCAGAGCCGCCGCGCGATATTTCAGAGGAAACATCCGTTCGATGCTCTTTACATATTCAGAACCGTCTCTCGGATACTCTATTTCAAGAAGTTTGTATTCCTCACCGTTCTTTTCAAACGTCAGGACAGCCGGTATAACCCCGGAGCCGGAAATCTTGACAAACATGTCATTCTGAAAGCCGTAGTTGCCGAATGTTGTAAGAGCATATACCTTCAGGCAATTGCCGGAGAGGTCACTGCCGAGAATCTTGTGTCCCTCGGCGCAACATTCACCTTGATAATACGAACTCGCATTATCGGCAATAATGGCGTCACTTACGAGCTGAGAAAGCTTCTCCCTTTCCGGAACATTCCCGCAAGCAGCCAAAGAGAGCAATGTCA
The DNA here is from genome assembly GCA_045640405.1 of Candidatus Limivicinus sp. Lineage (GTDB taxonomy): Bacteria > Bacillota > Clostridia > Oscillospirales > Oscillospiraceae > Limivicinus. The sequence goes on along the minus strand of JAZUEY010000060.1, from coordinate 15,879 downwards.
CAAGGCATAGTACCGCCGTTAGAAAGCGTTTCATTTTCTCTTCCTTTCAGCAACATATTACTGTCTAAATAGTATCAGGAAAATGTGAACGAATCTACATTCGGATTGCTGTGCAGACGTCAATGAACTTTCTCTGCAGAAAGCCGAATTGTGAAGACATATGGAACATGATATTATGAAAGCAAATTTATATTCGTTCTTGACTCGCCCCTTAGAGGATAGAATAGAGTTTCGGATGTGGAAAGGAGATTTAAGAAAATGCTGAAAATAAGTGAATTTTCAAAGCTCTCGCATCTGACCGTTAAAGCCCTGCGGTTTTACGAAAAGGAAGGCCTTCTGAAGCCTGCCTCCGTTGACAAATGGAACGGTTACAGGTTTTACGAAACCTCTCAGCTTGAAATCGCCGCAAAGATAAAGTCATACAGACAGCTTGATCTGTCCATTGAAGAAATCAAAGCCGTCTTTTCAGGTGCTGATGTGAAAGAAATCCTGCAGGAGAAATTCAAATCTCTTACAAAAGAAAAGCAGATGATCGAATCTCGTCTTTCCATAATCAAAACAATTCTGGAGGACAAAGAGATGAAATACCAGGTAACGGAAAAAGTGATTCCCGAAAAAATCGTTTATACGGCAGAAACCGTATTAAAGGCCTATTCGGACAGCATGCAGTGGATTCCGTCTGTCGGGCAGGAGTGCCTGAAGCTGAATCCGGATATAAAATGTGCAGAGCCTCCGTATGAGTTCTGTGAGTACCTTGACGGCGAGTATAAAGAAACGAACGTCAGAATCCGGCACAATGAAGCCGTAACAACATTCGGGAAAGAAAACGAACGAATTAAGTTCAAAACACTTCCCGAAGCAAAGGTCCTGAGCATATACCATAAAGGCTCCTATGATAATATCGGAGAAGCATACGCATTTCTTATGAAATACGCTGAGCAGAATGGATACGCGGCAACCGGTCTTTCTCGCGAATGTTATATTGACGGCATTTGGAATAAGGAATCGGAGGAAGACTGGCTAACCGAAATTCAGCTGCCGATTGAGTAAACAATTACGGATATACCGGCTTCCGCAAAAGGTGGACGATTCTCATTGACAAACATTGGCAAAATTCTATAATCAAATCATAAAAAGGCGTACCGGGAACGGTCCAGCCTAAGTTAAAAGAGAGTTAATTAAAAACTTCCGTCACTTTGCCGAGTGGCGGAAGTTGCTTTTTACCTCGTCGTCGCAAGCTTCGAATCGCTTGTTCCGGCTAAAGCCGCAAGTGCGCTCCCTCCGCTGCGACTCCTCTTCAAAATCAAAGCCGCATTAAAATCGCTCGCTACACTCTCTGCTGAAGGATGCTTTGCTTTGATTTTGTTAATTAATAATCGGCATCGACATCACCTCCTTTGCGGAAGTGTGCTGAATCCGCCCCGTGTAATCGGTACGCCTTTACCCTTTTTCAAGGGCAGGTATATTATACCTTGTTTTTACAGAAAAATGTAAATTCGGAATTTACATTTTCCAAAAATCAATATGCTATAATGCGGTTAAAACCGGTGCATTGGGGATTGTTAACCGATAATTGCGAACGGAATATTGCTGACAAAAAGGCACTGTGCAAAATTGCACAGTGCCTTTTTTATTCCGCCTGCCGGATTTAAGACTATTCTAAAATATTTCAAAATCCGGGGTGTTTTCCGACATGGTGATAAACCAGTTGGCATTTTCTATGATTTCTTCTCGGGCGCAGTCTTCCAGGAATTCCTCCGTCTGGCCGTACAGTTCATGCTTTTTCAACGACGATTCAAAGAAGGCGGCCATCTTTTCGTTGTCGGCATTCTGGCGGGAGACCGACTGCTTTCCGTAATAACTGCCGATAAACAAGGCGGCAGCGGAAAAGGACCCGAGACATAATCCGATGATGGTTCGGATTGTGGATGCCGTCCCTGTAGCCATTTTGTTTTTAACAAATATCTCAAAAACGATGGCAAGCACATATATGAGAAGGCTCAGAGAAAGCGCCGCTTTTGAAACAGCATCCTGTTTTTTAAGTTTAATCCCGCTCTTCTTCCCCGCATGCAGATGATAATCGCGCTGATTCCGCAACCATACATCCGAAATATCATGGGGTGCGGAGGCTTCACCGTAATACAGAACAGGAACTGCCTTGCAGACCCAGGGAATCTGTTTTTTCAGTGACAGGGTATATAGCTTTGAAGTGTCCAGCGGACTGCCTGCATAAGAAATGGAGGCCTGAACCCGAATCAGCTCGGCAAGAACCCTGTATTCAAGAAAATTCTTTTGCAGCCGCTTCCGGAAAATGTATTTCCGGATGAGATAAATCAGAGCCAGCAGCAGACCGCAGGCAAAAATGGCGCCGAAGAACGATAGCTCGTCGTATAAAAGAAAGCAGACGGCTATCCCCGTTCCGAAAACGGCCAAAAGCTTCAGCAGCTGCCTGTATTGAGCAGCGGCCGAAACGCTGAGAGAATTGGCCGCATCATAAGGCTCCGGAAAAATATTTTCTCTTTCGGATTTGGGGAGAGCGCCGGCTCTCTCGTTATATTCATCCGTTATGCGAAGAGTGCTTTCATCGCTTCCGAGATAAGATACTTCGCCGGGATTGCCCATCGTTCTCGGTGTACAGACCTGAATAACCGTATTCCCCTGTTCAACGGCATATTCGACCACTTCGGCAACACCGCAGCCACCGGGCGTGGCGGGATTTCCTTCCCACAGTGCCAGCAAAACCTGGCTATGGCGGACAATATAGAAGCCGCCCTGTCTGTAAGAAAAGTTCCTCGCGGCATCTGCCGGCCGCTTTTCCACTTCATGAACCGTAAAAACCTCTTTTGCCCTGTCAACCAGACCGTTGAAGATGTCAAGGTCCTGCCCGGCAAAGTCTTTTCTGTAATCTTCGATATCAAGGGGAAGGGCCGCTATCAGAGGAATACAGAGTTCAAGTGCAGCCTGGGCACAGATTGTATCGGCTCCTATGGCAAGATTTGTCATAAGCCTGATTTCGGAAGAAGAATACTCCTCTTGCAGACGCTTCAGTTCACGGATGACGGCGTCTTTTATAACCGGAACATCGGCCTCTTTCACTTCTCTGTGACCGGAAGCCGAAACAACTATCGGAATTCTCGCTTCAGAGTTCATAAACGGCCATTCCTATCATATAGGCAAGCTCCGGAATGTTTCGTATCGTATCGCGGTCGTAATCCTTTATTTCTTCGCTGAGCTCGCTGTAAGGCAGGAGATAGGGTGTCTTTTTGTTTTCAACATCCTTCTCGCCGAGCGTCCACCCGGAGGAAATCCTTTCCGCCATCCAGTCGTTATGTTCTTTTTCGGCCAAAGCTTCCACATATTCGGCCGGAATCTCGCTCAGGTCGCCCGGTTCTCCCTTCTTTCGAAGGCAAAGACCGACAGAAGTCAGTTTATTATAAATCCCAATGGCCTGGCGCAGATTACTGTACTTCAGATCGTCCGGAAGGTCGGAAAACTGAGGATACTTCAGGGGAACCCCCGGATAGTCCTGCAGCTGTTTCCGGTTATAGAGCTCATGAATGGCAATGGCCAGAAGCTCGAGATTATCGATTATCGGTCTCGGAGCGGATGCGGAAATGTTCTTTCTGATCGGAGAAAGAGCGGAAAGGCTCTCGTTATCTATAAAGAAGCCGTTCGGGAAGACGGAATCCAGATTCAGTTCGGTTCTTAAGAGCTCAATCTTTTCTTTGCTGAAAGTGTCGGGCAGATAGGATTCCGCCGTTACAAAATTGGCGGCAAGGTAACCGTCCTTCAGACCGAAATAGACCTTGTTTGCAAGAGTAAAGGTTCTGGTTTTAATGCCGTGCGCAACCCGGTTCCACTCCTGCAGTTCATCGCAGAGAATGAGCAGCCAAGCAATCGGATTATCGGAGCAGTTCATGGGGCCGAGTTCGAAGTCCTCTTTCTGCAGCACATTCCTGAAATAATTATGCAAAAGAATGGCTGTTGCGCTGTCCACAACGGGCCAGAAGAAATATTCGCTCCTGTAATCTGCCTTCTGAATAAGATAGCCGTACCACTTCAGGATAATAAGCGAACTGAAATAGCCATGATCGATGAAACCAGTGTCGGCCATTTTCGTTGTGAAGCAGCGGAGAGAATCAACCGTTTCGTCAATGTCCGTACCGAAAGCACGGCTGATGCGGTGTGCCATCAGTTCCAGCGGTTTACCGGTATCGATAAAAATGGCACTTTTATAGGCTTCCCGGTAAGCCGCCGAAAATACATCGGCAGGCTTGACCTCGGCTATTTTATTGAGTTCCGAAAAATTCTCATAGCTGATTCTTGCCTTTACGGCAGTATCCTTGCCGTCGGCATCGGATACAATGGCCAGGAAGCGATTAAGCTGATGGCCGGCTATCTCTATAGGATATCCGATATCATGAAACAGCGATGCAATGCCCCAGCGGTAGAAGAACTCTTCATTTCTGGTGGAATAGGCAAAGGCATACTCCTTTTCGGGAACGGCAGAATGAAACGCTTTCCTGTATTCGGCATTGGATGCAAAAACGGCAAGACCGGTAACGAAAACATTGACTGCATGAACGAAGTGATCTCTCTGCTTGTCAATCAGCGTTGCGGCCGTCTCTTCATACTGGCGGAGTATGTCCACTATATCGAGGAAGGAATTGCTCTTTTCTCCGAGCTGAATGCGATAGCTGTCAAAAAAGGTCCTGTAAACCTCGTATGCATTATCCTGGCTTTCATCTTCCAGAAAGCTGCGGACCGCTTCGCGAATAAAAGCCTTGTAACTGTGTCGGTTCGCAATATCCTCATATACTTCAAGCTCATCAAAAAAGGTATTGACGTAAGTGGCAAGGTTACCCGTTTTCATCGTTATTGCCTCCTTCTATGGTCAGATTATAAGTGTAATCGCTGCCGAGACTGGCAATGGCCTCCGGCATGTCGAAGGAAATGGTGACTTCACGCAGATTCCCAAGCTTATTGATTTCGGAAGCATCTCGGACCGGACACCAGTGCAGCTGGAACCTTTCAAGATTGTTGAGGTTCCCGATCCCCTGAATCGTTTCTATGCTCCGACAATCGCATATATCCAGATTATTCACAGAATTCAGCGTAAATGCCGCCGAAATATCCGTAAGTTCATGGCAGCGGAACAGGTGCAGAAATTCGAGCCGGTTCAGAACCTGCAATCCTTCAAGATTTTCAAGCGGAACGTTGCACAATCTGAGTTCCTTCAAATTCGGTATCTTTTCCAGAAAACGAAGATTATCCAGATTGCCGGGGCCGCACTCACAGAGCACAACATTTTCATCATCATTCTCAACGAGAAAATATTTTGAAACATCGCCGTCATCCTGTATGTTCACATGATACCGCATGCCGTCATAAACCGTATCGCCGCAGATGGCAAAGGAAGTTGCACGCTCAAGCAAGGATGCGGGATAGTTTTCAAGGTCTTCCATAGAAAGGATGGAGAATTCAAAGCCGTTATCCGAATCATCCTGCTGATACTCCACGTAGAAATCCTCGAAATTACCGGTTTCGACAAGCTTCTCCGCCTGTGCTGCAAATTCGGGACTGACCGTGATATTGAGACCGTGGAACCGGTTTATCGGGCTCATGTCATCCGCATCACCGAGATTCATAAGCGTCAGGCTTCTGAGTTCGATGCTTTTGGCCGTATCGTCGCTGATGGCATCGAATATAGAAAGGTCCTCAAGCGTCGGGATGTCACGAAGATCAATCTCCGGTGTCTTTTCGAACTGTATTCTTGAAAGGTCCGGCAGAAACATCTGATGGTAAAAGCCTATCCTTCTGACGGGAATTTCATAAAGGACTTCCATATCCGTAAGAAATGGGCAGTTATCAATTACAATATCATTTATGCCGCAGTTCTCTATGCCCGAAAGAGAGGTAAGCTGCTGGCAACCCTCTACCTTGAGAGCGTAGAAACTCTCCTGCATATTCTTAAAATCCGAAAAACCGGAGCTGTTGTATATCTGGAGATCGTGAGTAACGGCAGGCAACCGGGATAAATCCAGATTTCTGAATTTGTGGAGTGAGAGATTATAGACGGTGGCCTTTTCCAGATACGGAGCAATTTCCGAGTAATCCCTTCCTCCCCAGAAGTCTATACTGAGGAAATTGAACCGGTCAGCTTCCTGCAAGCCGCTCAGGTCTCCTTCATACATGCTCAGATGCAGGGACAGCCCGTCCGAAGGTACGCTTGCGAGGAAAGCAAGCCCGCCAAGATTTTCAATGATTATATCCACGGATTTCAGGCTCTTCTTTTCCGCGAGGAAATCAAACCCGGATTTTAGAGCATGAACATTTTCGGTTGCATAATATGAAAAGTTCTGCAGCTTCGAGCAGTTTTCTGCAGCACTGAGGTCTGTACAGCCGGGGCAGTTGCTAACCGACAGATTATTCAGCTGGCTCAGTCCACCCAAAAAGCCGTAATCCGTAAGGGATTCCAGCCAGAAAATGTCCAGATTCTTAATTCCGCACCCGGAAAGTGCGGAAGCGTCCGAAAGAGCCGGCATGCAGTTCAGCCGGAGTTCCGAAAGAGACGCGGGTGAAAAACCTTCAAAGCTTTCAATGCAGCCGTTTGCATCGCTGAGCACAAGTTTAGCAAGCTTTTCGCAGGAAGTCAGGGGGGAAAGGTCAGCTACACGGGTGTTATAGAGTTCGAGATTGCTGACTGCCGTTCCCGAGAGCGCTTCCAGGCTCTCGATTTCGACGTTCTCCAGATAGACTGACCTCAGTTTTTCAGCCGATGCGAGATTAGGCAGATTGCAACTTTCCTGCTCGACAATGATGAGCCGGCTAAGCTTAGGCATCTGTGACAGGGCGGAGTAATCGTTGAAGCGGCCTTTTGCAATCTCTTCCCCGCTGTCGGCCCACTCGACATGAAAGGCTCCGTCTTCATCCTGCCAGTCGTTGATGAGGCTGCTAATCCAACCGCTGTCTTCGCTTTTTTCGGAGGAAATGACTTTATCGCCGATAATGGCAAGGCTTTTTATTTTCTCAAGCTGTTCAAGACTGATACCGTCGGTTATGCCGATTAAATCGGAAGGGGATTCTGTTTCTTCCTTTTTATTCGTTCCGAAATACAAAGCCGCCAAAATCAGCACCGCGCCGACCAAAGCCGCCGCCGTACGAAGTTTACCGGCATTTTTCTGTTCTTTGCTGATTTCCGGATTTTTCAGAGCCTCGGCGCTCAGAATTCTTTCGCACAAACGGTCAATGTCCGGATACTTGTCTGTAAAAACAATGTTTCTCGCCTTCAGTAGGCGGCTGACATCATCACACTGTGTGCTTTCATCAAAGGCAACCGGAATAATCGGCTTGCCGGATGCATTGGCTGCGGAGAGTCTGTTTTGAAAGCCGTCATCCTTTGCCGTTTCGGCAGAAAGAAAGGCCAGAACCGAACCGGCTCTTTTCAGCTTGCTGCCCGATTTTTCATTTTCGTCCAGAAGGCAGAAGTTCAGGCCACTTTCCCCGAGTTTTTCGAGAATCCGTAACACCTGTTCACGATTTTGCGAAGAAAACAATACCGCAGTATAAGCTTTACGATTTCCGCTGTAATCCTTAATCATAAGAATCCTCCTAATCAGTAACCGTTACTTCGTAGCTGCCTCCTCCGAAAGACAGAGGAAGCATATCTTTGCTGACATGGACTTTCTTGAGGGACGGGAGTTCATCTAAAAATGCAAGGTCTTGTATATTGCAGTGTTCTATATAGATTTCTTCAAGAGACGGAAAGCCGTTAAGAGGTCTGTCCGTTCTGACATCGCAACCCGAAATGTTCAGTGTGCGTAAAAGCTGTAATTCACCAAGCGGTGAAATGTCATTAATGTTCTGGTAAATCAGATTCAGTTTTTCAATCCTGCCGATTCTTGCCAGACATTTCAAGTCCGATATATTTCCCCGAATAACGCGGGAGCCGTTAACCGAAAAGGAACCGTCTTCATAGAATATGGTTGCCTCTTCTTTCGTATACATGTTGCCGCAAAATCCAAGAAAGCGAATGGAGGAAAGTTCTTTGTAATGAACATCTCCTTCCGCAATGCCGGAAGCATAACGGATGGCATTCTCCTGAAGCTCGTCCGGAAAACTGACGACATTGAGCATGTTTTCGAATCCGCCCGGATTGGGAACAATCGTTGCCTTCGGTACAGGTGTTACAGCAGGCTCTGTTTCAGCCGGAGCTTTCCTCGTCATCGTGTAGGCAAAATACAGGCTGGCGACAAGCAGCATCGAGGCAAGCACGGTTGCAAAGGTCCAGAAACTGAAGCGTCGGTTTTTGTTGCGCTTCGTGTCATAGTCTCCCGGGGTGGCGAGGAAATCTTCCGGTAACCGGGAAACCACATCTTCAAAAGAGGCGAAATCCACAGGAATTCTTGTAATCGGAATACCCCTTTTTTCGGCCTGTGCCAGTTCCAGCTCACAGTTTTTCGAAGCAGCCGAGAAGTCGGATTCAAAAAACAGCATCCCCGCAGCGCTGTTAAGATGATGCCGCACGCTCTCCGGCCAGTCGTTTCCGGCCGGAATGCCTTCGTCATACCAAAGTCTGTATCCGCTGTCGTGGATTCTTTTGATGAACGGTACAACAAGGGCTGAATCGGCATGCGAATAGCTGACGAAAAGAAACGGTTTCGAACCGTCATAAGGGATGAAATACTCAATCATGTCCTGTCACCCCTCGATAACGATTTCATAATTATCGGGCAGTTCCGTATCGGCGGAAATGGCTGACTGGGGCACGATGATTTTCTTTAGATTCGGATAGTCTTCAAGCCGGGAATAATCTGTGGGAAGCGAACTCAGCCTGATTTCGGTAACCGAGGCTGGGTCTTGGTGAAAAGTGCGGAATAAAAAACCGGCAAGAACAACCGTTACGGCTAAGGCTGTCAAAATCAGGGCGACGGTTTTCGGAAGAACCGAGCGTTCATGCACCTCGTCCGGTGCCAGAAGGTCCGAATAAAAGCCTTCCGTTCGCATCAGTTCCTCGGCTCCGGAAACAACGGGCGTATCTTTGGGAAGATTGAAGTCTTCCGGGCGCACATCGTCCCCGCATTGCAAAGCCAGTATCTTTTTATGGCAGTCTGCCGCATAGAGAATGTCGCTCTTGCAGCGGATGTCGTTCTTTGTCTCTTCGGACAGGAATAGAACCGCCAGAGATGCCTGCTTGATGGCTTCCGTCGCCGATTCGGAATCTCTTTTGCTGTTTTTCCGGTAATAGTTCAGCTTGCAGCCTTTGGAATACAGTTTTTCCAAAACAGGCGCAATCCGCTTTGCATCGTTATCGGCAAAGCAGAGAAAAACAGTATCTCCTCTTCCGCGGTAAGGCGGAAATCTTCCCTCAAGATTCATCGTAACTATCGGATAACCAGCTCAAAGCTGTAATCGAGGCCTTCCAGCGAATCAATGGCTTTTTTCATGTCGGAGCTGACATACACTCTGTTCAGATTCGGCATAGTCGTCAAAACTTGCAGACTGTCGCAGGTACGGCAGTCCCTCATTTCCAGAATTTCAAGTTCGGGCAGAACTTCGCAGATTTCGGCAAGCTTCTCGGTGCGAAGCTCTGCTCCGGACACATCCAGATATTTCAGTCCCTTGTTGCGGACGAAAGGAAGAATTTCGAAGTCGTCTGTGCTGAGATAATTGAAGTTTCGGATGGCATTGAGCGGCGTATAGTCGTCTCCGGCAAAATTGCGGATGGCAAGGCTGAAGCCGGGTCCGGCCTCTGCGACAGAAAAGTCAACATTCCAGAGCGGAGACAGGTCTTTTATGCCGGAGTCCGAAATGGAAAGGGTATCGAGCATCTTGAGATTCTCGATTCCGTCAAGGCTCTCAATCCCGCTCTCGCCCACGGAAAGACGATACAGATTTGAAAGCGTATAAACCTCGGAAATGTCATCCAGCTCGACGCCGCCGATTTCAAGACCTTCCAGTTTTTCGAGATTGTTTATGCCCTCAATGGAATTCAGGGGATTACCGAACACGGAAAGAGACCGGAGGTTTTTGCAACGCTGAACGATAAAGTTCAGGTTCTGAAGATTGCCAAGTCCGCAGAAGTATCTCTCTCCTGCCGATGTGTCAATAACTGCCTGGCCCTGATAGCTGTCGTATACTCCCCAGTAATACTCGTTTTCCTCCAGTATCACCGCATTGCCGACAATCCGGATGCACTCCAGACTGTCGAGGACATCATCGCTCAAAGCATAGAAATCCGTCACAGGAATAATGTATTCCTCATCGGGCAGTTCGCCCGCTGCCAGATATTGCATTCCTTCGGGAGCAGGCGTCGGGCTGATTTTATATTTTAATTCGGTGTATTTCTCCTTCAGAAGCGTTGTGTCCCAGGAGTTGCCGTTATAGGCATAATAGGCCACCGAAAGCAGAATGCCGATTATCAATATGGTACAGAGGGCTTTCAGCCAGGAAGGCATCGGCGGTGGCGGAGGAGGCGGCTCATCGATAATTTCCCGAACTCTGTCTATCAAAGGCGAGAAGTAAAGTGACGGGTCTCCGTTTGAAACGTCCATCCAGTTGAAAGTGGAAATCACATAGCGGAGAGCTTTTGAAGGCTCCCCTTCCAGTATTTTGAAAGGAATGATTTTCTTGTTGAGTGACAGCGCAAGAGAAGCTTCACTGAGACACTGCTCGGAAACGTTTGAATTCTCCGTCAGTATCAGCAGGAGAACTTTGCAGTTTTCGACAGCTTCGGTAATCTTGTCAGACCAGACCTGCCCCGGGAGAATATTGCGGGAGGCATACCAGCAGTCGATGCCGGCTTGTTCGAGAACCTTTGCCATCTTTTTGCAAAGCTTCTCATCCTTGCCGGAGTAACTTATGAAAACATCATGCGCCATAAAATAGTCTCCTTAATGTTAGTAAAAATATTCCGGTTCCGAAGTTTCAAAAGTACTGATTATTTTTTAATTTAGCATAAAAACGGAGTTCCCTCAATATATTAGTTAATCAAAGGCGCCAAATAGTCGGTGCCTTTTTGTTGATGTGAAAAACAGATGTGGATTGTTTTCATTGTACGTAAAAGCGATATACCTATTTTTGCGTTAGGTGGGCGATCATTATTACATCTTTAAATCAATATAAAAGCATCGGATAATTAGCATCCGATGCATTATTCTATATCTTGTGTGTAACCGCCCAACCATCTGCGCACATGGTTGGGCACCCCGTAAAACAGCGGTTCCGGTTTGGTATACCACTCTTGGTATACCCAGTATAGAATAGATAAGATAAGATTAGTTTAGTTTATAGCGTGTGCACTTGCACGAACTGTTCCCGTGAACAAATCAAGGAAGATTGTGCAGGATGTCACCTAAATGTCCGCCCAATGTCCGTCGTATGTCCTCTTGATGACCGTCTTTTCATATGATAGTATTACACTGGAAACAATAAAGCTAAGCCCTCGGGAATTCCCGGGGGCTTTACACTGTCTGGGCACTTGGGAGAACGGCGTCGTGAGTAAAAATGCAGCAAAAATGACGTACGGTAATAGGAACTATATAAGGGAATTACTTCCCTACGTCCTTCGGACCACGTCACGAGTGTAATAGGGCTGACGCCAAGCCCTATTACACCTCTAACGTGATTAAAAAGATTTCCCCCAAACTTACTTCCCTCCGAAAAAAAGAGCAGGTGCGTCGGCACCTGCTCCGGGAAAGCTTAAACTCAGTTTTTGCTCCTGATGTATTCATCGATAGACTTGGCACCTGTCTTGCCGGCGCCCATGGCGAGAATAACGGTTGCGGAACCGGTAGCGGCATCGCCGCCGCAGAAGACGCCTTCGCGGGAGGTCTTGCCGGTCTCGGGGTCGGTCTCAATGCCACCCTTTCTGGTGACGGCGAGACCCTCGGTGGTGCTGCGGATCAGCGGGTTGGGGCTGGTACCGATGGCAATGATGACGGCATCGCAGTCGAGAACCCAGTTGCTGCCTTCCACGGCAACGGGGGATCTGCGGCCTCTTTCATCCGGCTCGCCGAGCTCCTGCTTGATGAGCTCGAGGCCCTTGACGTGACCGTTTCCGTCATCGACGATAGATGCCGGGTTGTTGAGAAGTTGGAACTCAATGCCCTCGGCCTCTGCGTGCTCCACTTCCTCCTTACGGGCGGGGAGCTCGTCCTTGCCGCGGCGGTAGGTGATGTAGACGTGGCCGTCGCTCAGACGCTTGGCAACACGGGCCGCATCCATCGCGACGTTGCCTCCGCCGATGACAGCAACATTGTGGAAGTGCTTCAGCGGTGTGTCGTAATCGTCGCGGTAGGCCTTCATCAGGTTGGTTCTGGTGAGAATCTCGTTGGCGGAATAGACGCCCATCAGATTCTCGCCCGGGATGTTCAGGAACTGCGGCAGACCGGCGCCGGACCCGATGTAGACGGCTTCGAATCCGTCTTCAAAGAGCTCGTCGACCGTCTCGCTCTTGCCGATGATGGCGTTGTTGACAATCTTGACGCCCATGGCAATGAGGTTGTCGATTTCCACCTGAACGATCTCCTTGGGGAGACGGAACTGGGGAATGCCGTAAACAAGAACGCCGCCGCTCTTGTGGAATGCTTCGAATATCGTGACATCATAGCCCATCTTGCGGAGGTCACCCGCGCAGGTCAGGCCGCTCGGGCCGGAACCGATGACAGCGACCTTGTGGCCGTTGGATGCGGGAACCGCGGCGGGAGCCTTGTCGGCTTTGGCATTGTGCCAGTCGGCAACGAATCTTTCTAGACGGCCGATGGCCACGCTCTCGCCCTTGATGCCGCGGACACACTTGCTCTCGCACTGCTTCTCCTGCGGGCAGACACGGCCGCAGACGGCAGGCAGGGAATTTGTGGAGGTCAGAATTTCATAAGCCTCGTCAAACTCTCTGTTGACGACCTTGGCTATGAACTCGGGGATGCGGACGGAAACCGGGCAGCCGGTACGGCAGAGCGGATTGGGGCAGTTGAGGCAGCGCTTTGCTTCGGCAACGGCGGTCTCTTCATCGTAGCCAAGGGCTACTTCTTCGAAATTCTTGGCACGGACAACGGGGTCCTGCTCCGGCATCGCATGCTTTGTAAGACTCATATCAGCCATTTCTTTTTCCTCCCGTCATTCTGCAGATGTGCTGGGCAGCCTCATCCTGCTCGTCCTTATAGAAAGCTGCTCTCTTTAAAAGCAGGTCAAAATCAACTTCATGGGCATCGAAGTCCGGCCCGTCGACGCAGGCGAACTTGGTCTGGCCACCGACGCTGACACGGCAGCCGCCGCACATTCCCGTACCGTCTACCATAATCGGGTCTAGGGAGATAATCGTCTTGATGCCGTAGGGTCTTGTTACATCGGCCAGGAACTTCATCATGATGTCGGGGCCGATGGCGATGACGCGGTCAAACTGGGGTTTGCCTTCGGCGATGTTGGCTTCAATCTCCTCTTTGAGAGCATCGGTCGTAAAGCCCTGTCTGCCGTAGGTGCCATCATCCGTGCACATAATCAGCTTATCGGAAGCGGCCTTGAGCTCATCCTTGAGGATGACGATGTCGGCACTGCGGAAGCCGCCGATAAAGGTGACTTCGATGCCTCTTTCGTGCATCTCCTTGGCTATCGGATAGGCGATGGCACAGCCGGCGCCGCCGCCGACAACACAGACCTTGCTGAGGCCTTCCATTTCGGTAGCTTTGCCGAGAGGCCCGACGATATCGCTGATGAAATCGCCCTCTTCCACGGTGTGGAGCATCTTGGTGGTGCGGCCAGCGGCTTGTACCATCACGGTGACGGTTCCCTTTTCTCTGTCGTAACCGGCAACGGAAACCGGAACTCTCTCGCCCTGCTCATCCAGCCGGAAGATAACAAACTGGCCGGGTGCCGCGTGGCGTGCAATCATCGGGGCTTCTATCTCAAAGAGGCAGATGGTGTTTGCCTCGTTAAGGAAGCGCTTCTGAACTACTTTGTACATAGGTTTTCTCCTCTTTATGAAAAATATTAATTATTTCTGTCTCTGTACTCGTATTCGATTCCGAGTTCGTCGAGAATGGCCTCAAGGTCAAGAGTCTGGCGTTCGCCTGGCATCTCCGGCTCGGGTCTCCGGGTCTCCGGTTGACGGGGCTGAGGCTGAGGCCTTGGCTCCTCTTCCCGGTAGATGGTTTCGCGAACGGGCCTTTCCCGGTACTGCTGCGGCCGGGCGGTATTTTGCGGAGCTCTTGCTCTCGCCGCCGCTGCGGCCTGACGCCGCTTCATGGCCGCCATCTTGGCGCGCAGCTTCTTGCGTTTCTGATACTTTATAAACGCGGAAGCCGCTATCCCCAGGACAAGAGCCGTCAGGGCAAGCCAGATGCCCGTCTTGAAGCCCTTGGACGTAAAGAAGGCTTTGATGTTGTTGATAATAACATCGCTCTTCTTGGCCGCGATGCTCTCGCCGGCCACGGCGTCAACCTTCTTGAAGAGTTCGCCGCCCAGATACACCTGGATTTCACCGATTCGGTCACCCTTTTCAATCGGAGCAGCGAGATCGTCCTCCGGAATGACCTTGACGGAAATCTGGTTGTCGTTGATGTCATTCGGCAGCAGGAGCTGGATGTTGTCCGCCGGGCAGAAGGAAACACTTTCATCGCCTGCGGCAAACGGAACCGTCTGCCTGTCAAGCACTTCGCCGGCGAGGAAAATCGTCTTGAAAGAGAAATTGTCGAAGCCCCAGTCGTAAAGAATGGCGGAATCCATGAAATTCTGGTATTCGCCGGGAACTTCGGTATAGGTCAGGGGGCCGTTGCAGCCGAGGACGACAGCCATCAGATGTTTGCCGTTTCGGGTGCAGGTGGAGATGAGGCAATAGCCGGCCGGCTTTGTGAAGCCCGTCTTGACGCCGACGGTGCCCTCATAGAGATACCCGTCACCGTACATGCCGTCCGGCGAAACAAGGGCATTCGTGTTGTGCAGCTCAAAAGGCGCCCGCTTGTCGGAGGTGGTCACGGTATAGTCGACCGTGGAGCAGATCTGGTAGAAAAGCTCGTGCCGCAGGGCCTCTTTGGTAATGAGGTACAGCTCCCAGGGCGTCGAATAATGCCCTTCGCTGCGGTTGTTCATGCCGCTGCAGTCCACAAACTGGGTGTTGCTGCAGCCGAGCTCGCGTACGCGGGTGTTCATCATTTTAACGAAGCTCTGAATGTCCCCGGCAATGTACTCGGCCAGAATGTTGCAGGCCTCGTTTGCCGAGTGCACCAGGGCACAGTACATCAGGTCCTGATACGACATCGTCTCGCCTTCGACTATCTCGGCATTGGAGCTCGAGGTGTCCATATAATCCCGGAAGTGGGAGGAGGCGGTAACCATGTCGTCCAGATGACACTGGCCTTTCTCCACGGCCTCCACGGCCATAAGCACGGTTACGATCTTGGTCAGGGACGCAATGGAATGCTGCATGTCCTTCTCTTTTTCGTAGAGAATCTGGCCGGAATCCATGTTCACAAGAAGGCAGGCATCGGAGGACTTCAGCCTCGGATCCTCCAGCGCATACGCGCCCGGCATCGTGCCGGCGAGAATGCAGAGGGCAAGAAGCAATGTAATTGTTATCTTCGGGAATTTTCTCACTGTGCTAAAGAAATCACCATTTTAACAGGGTTGTGGTCGGAATTCTCAAATTCCTTATCGAGAGTGGCGACCGATTTGAGTTCAACGTTCGGGCTGACGATAAAGCCGTCAATCACATAATACTGGGTATTGGCGGTGTCTGCCGGATTGTAGGGCTGGTTGAGCAGACGGCAGGTGGGTGTGGTGAGGTCGTAGGCCAGAGCCCAGCCGGAAGGCAGCATGCTTTCCTCCACGGTTCCGACGGCCCAGAGGTCCGGGTGGTTGTTCGGATAAACATCCAGCGAACCCGGG
>JAZUEY010000059.1:0-26691 GCA_045640405.1 Candidatus Limivicinus sp. | reverse complement strand
GGCAGCGGCAAAACCACGCTCCTGCGCATCATGCTCGGAGACCTTTCGCCCGACTGCGGGATGACTTATATGGGGCCTCAGATAAAATGCGCTTTTCTTCCGCAGATTGTTCTGTTTGAAAACGAAGACCGTTCGATGCTTGATTCCATGCTTTACGAATGCGGATGCACGCCGCAGCAGGCCCGCGACCGTCTTGCCATGTTCGGTTTCCGCGGGGAAGCCGTTCTCAAGAGTGTCCGCACGCTCTCCGGCGGCGAGCGTTCCAGGCTCAAGCTCTGCATGCTGATGGGCTCCAACATCAATCTTCTGGTATTGGACGAGCCCACCAATCATCTCGACATTGCCAGCCGCGAGTGGATTGAAGACGCCCTCGGCGACTATGAAGGCACTCTCGTTTTTGTCTCGCACGACCGGTACTTCATCGAAAAGTTTGCCAACCGGATTCTATCCTTTGAAGGGGACGGCAAGCTCAGCGACTACCGTGGAACCTATCCGGAGTATCTCGAATTCAAAAAGCGGCAGGCCGTCTTTGAGAAAGCCGCTCCCGACCCGAAACCGAAAGGGAAGGCACATCCCGCCGCAAAAAAGAGCGGCGGCAAACGTTCCGCCGCTGCTGTCGAAAAAGAAATTCTCAAGCTGGAACAGCAGCTTGAGACTCTCCGCTCGGAAGCCGAGGAAAACGCTTCCGACTATATAAAACTGATGGAGCTCGATGAAAAAATCCGGCAGACCGAAGCCTCCGTCGATGCCCTGTATGAAGAATGGGAGCAGTGCTGAGCACCGCTCCCGTTTTTTTACAGTTCCTTCTTTATGTCGTCTATCTTTTCCCTGAAGCAATCGATCAGCAGACCGGCATCCGTGCCGTAGGTCATCGAGTCGAAGCCTCTCGCAAAGCCGTCTTTCACGCCTTCCGCCGTGCCGGTGAACAGGATGCAGAACTTGCCTGCGTCGCGGCATGCCTTCTGCACTCTTTCAAGGGCTGCCAGAAATACCGGATTCTTGAAGTCGCCCGGCATGCCCATTGAGATGGAGAGGTCAAACGGGCCGACAAAAATGCCGTCCACGCCCTCCGTCGCCGCAATCTCTTCAATGTTTTCCAGGGCTCCCACGGTTTCGCACTGCGGCACCAGCAGTACTTCGTTATTAAAATATGCCATAGTATCCGCAACGCTCATGTTCAGATCGAAGCCCCAGCCGTCTTTTCGGCTCGGGCAGAAACCCCGGTTTCCTATCGGTTTGTATTTACAGAAGGAAACCAGCTGCTTCACATCCTCCAGCGTGTTCACGTTCGGAACAATCAGCCCCTGTGCGCCGACGTCAAGCAGCTTCAGGACGGCCGGTCTCGAAATCTCCCGGATGCGGCAGAACGGCGTAACGCCCGAGAGCTCGCAGGCTCTTATCATTTCCGCGCTGGTCTCCGCCTCGATAGGGGAGTGCTCGTTGTCTATGATAATGTAGTCAAAGCCGGATTTTCCTATGGCTTCCACGGCATAGCTGCTGCACATGTCCGCAAAGATGCCTATCGGTTTTTCGTTGTTTTCTATTTTGGTCTTGAACTTGTTCATTGCTTTTTCCTTTCCTTATCAATATACTGTGTCTGTGGGCATCATAGCACAGTTCCTTGCGTTTTCGCAATACGGCGCCATCCGGCAATGCCCTTGAAAGGCGGTGAAACATGCGTTACTTCTTTGCATGCCTTATCGGTTATCTGCTCGGCAGCACAACCCTGGCCCTGGTAATCGGCGATGTCTTTTATAACCGCGATGTCCGCAACGAGGGCAGCGGCAACATGGGCGCAACGAATGTTACGCGCTCTTTCGGCCCGACCGCCGGTGTCATCACGCTTCTCTGGGATATCGGCAAATGCATCCTTGCCATGCGCATCGGCTCGCATCTCGCCGGTGAGGCCGGCCTGGCCGGTGCCGCTTTTGCCTGCTTTGCGGGCCACTGTTTCCCCTGTCTGCACAAGTTCCGCGGCGGAAAGGGTGTGGCCGTCGGCGCAGCTATTGCTTTCGCCGTCTCCTGGAAGGCTTTTCTGGTTGTCTTTCTCGTCTTTCTGGTCGTTGTGTTCCTCAGCCGGCGGGTATCTCTCGGCTCCGTTTGCGCCGCTCTCGGCCTGGCTGTTGTTTCATGCTCCCTCTTTTCCGTTTCCCCCTCGAAGGCGATTCTCGGTATCGCATCGGGCATCTTCATCATTGCCATGCACAGGGAAAACATCGTCCGTCTGGTATCGGGCCGGGAGCCCGCATTCACCTTGCCGAAATAATCCTAAAATATGCCAAGCGGCAGACGCGCATTTGCGTCTGCCGTTTTTTATCTGGCTTTTCCGTTGTATATTCTCGGTTTACCTTCCGATACCTGCTTGTATTCTATGGCTTTCGCAGGGCATGCGTTGATGCAGGCCATGCAGTGCGTGCAGTCCTTTCCCCAGACGGGTTTCCCGTCTTTCAGTTTCACGGTCTTCGTCGGGCAGAGTCTTTCACAGCTTCCGCACCCGGTGCAGGTATCCGTCACACGGAAGCCCTTTGCGTTGACCCAGAACATATAGAAGGATTCGTTCACGAAGCCGCTCTTCAGTCTGTCTGCCGGGCTGATATGCCGTTTCGGCAGGTCGGAACCCTGTTTTATCCTTTCGGCGGTTTCCGCCGCCATCGGCAAAGCCGCAGCGATGATACGCTCCGTCTCCTCCGCATCCGGCACTGGGAACATGGCCGTGTAATTCTCCGGCATCGGGATTTCCCGGACGCCTCTGAAATGAAGATTCATGTCTTCGCAGAGGCTCTTTAAAAATCTTTCCGCATGGCCGATGTCGCTGCCGCATGTCATGACGAAGTAGGCGTCGCGGCTTCCGGCAAACCGGGACCTTCTGATAAAACTGTCAAACACCTTCGGGATTCGCCAGGCATACGTCGGGCTCACAAAGACCCACGGCCTGTCGGATGTGAATGCGCAGTGGCTCTTCTCCCGAATGGCTTCAAAGGCATTCATGATTTCGTCGCCCGTTTCGGCGGCGATTTTTTCGGCTATAATCCGGCTGTTTCCGGTACCCGTGTAGTAGAGTATCATGAAAAATCAGAACTTGAATACGTTCAGCCCGGTGTAATCGTCCTTTATGCGACCCACTTCGCCGTCTATGACGGAGATGAACATCTCGCAGGTTCCGCAGATGACGGCTCTGTTCAGATGCCCGCCGACGGTGCGGCCCTCTTCATCGGAGGCCGCAAGGTGGAGATGAAAGTACGGCTTTCCGTCCATCTGCGTAATGTTGCCGTGCAGGGATACGACTTCCCAGGCTCCGGTATAGTCCGATTTATAGTACTTCTGTTCCGCCACATTATAAGCGCCTACGGTGAACTCGCCTATGGCCCCGAGTGCATTGATCTGCGCAAGCTTTATGCCCTCTTTTTCGGCGATAATGCCTACCTGCTCAATGATTTCATCGCCGACGTCCATCCGTGCAACGATTTCGCTTCCGAATCTCCTGTATTCCATGCTTTATTCTCCTTTATTTGAATTATATTGTTTAAAATACTGTTGGTGATTATCTTTGCTGTGTGCTTTTTTATGTTTTGATACTTCTTCATCAGCCTCTGTTTATTGCATTCGGAATATCACGTTTTCCATAAAGAACACGGATAATCTGCAAATGCTTTGCCTCATCACTGACAACATAGAAAACGATAAAATGATCAACCGGTATCTGCCGCATTCCCCTGCTCGTCCACGGTTCCCAGTCTACAAGCCTATATCGCTTTGGAAACACATTGAGAGACCTTATCTCATCCCGGATTCGTTTTATCTGTGCGG
Source organism: Candidatus Limivicinus sp. (assembly GCA_045640405.1). Classification (GTDB taxonomy): domain Bacteria; phylum Bacillota; class Clostridia; order Oscillospirales; family Oscillospiraceae; genus Limivicinus. Next base: position 22,884 of record JAZUEY010000059.1, on the reverse strand, counting down.
CGGCAATTCCGGGAGCTTTCAGCTCAGAGGAAATATAGTCATAGATATCGCGTAAATCCTGCAAAGCCTCATCTGTGTATTGAATCGAATAATCGGCCATCAGATTCCGTACTCCTTACGCAGAATGGAATCCACTTCATCTGCGGAGTACAGTTTCCCAGTTTGTACAGAATCAAATCCTTTTTGCAGTTCCGCATTCAGTTGCTCTGTAGTTAATTCATCAACGGAAAGCGGTCTGCGAGACGGGAGTTTTATATCGAAAGGGATGCCATTTGTAAGCTTTATTTGGCTGTAAAGCATTTGAATAACAGAAGATGGTGTAAGGCCAAGCTGCGTCAAAATGCCTTCGACATCACTTTTTAGTTCCGGTTCGATTCGTGCGTAGACGGTAGCCGTGTTTGCCATAGCGTAAACCTCCTAAATCAAGTAATTACATTCTATTCAAGTCCGATGACATTGTCAATCATTTTGCATACATTCGCAAGCATCTTAATGATCTAAATAACCCACTTGACATACGTCAGGTGGGTTATTAATTCCATCCAAACTTATACAGAAATCCGGATAGATGTAGTTTTAATCAGTGAATTGTTTTAGAATAATATGTCCCTGCTGGCTGTCAAGCAGATGTGCGAAATTCTCTGTCGTTTCTATGCAGGTTCCACCGCATGCGCAGACAGTGTCGGAATCCGCAGCCGGATTCTGTGACAGAAAACCTATGGCGCTCAGTCCGAGTTCGTCCTCTTCTGCCGGGCGGTCCAGGCCCGGGGCGGAATAGCTGAATATCTCAAGCGTAGGATAGGTGGCATAGAATCCGGGTAACAAAATATGTCTTCCAACGACATGAACATCTTCTATTCCGATTACTTTTGACTTGTATCCGCCCTGATGATCTTTCAGATTGCCCGTGTCCGTACAGCCGAAAGCGCCCCTGTAGAACTCGCAGAGCTTCTCCCAGTCCTGCGTTATGATGTTTACGTGTATGAATCTGAGACCTGCATATCTTTTCATCTGCAGCAGACATCCTGCCGTATTCAAATATTGCCCTGCGGTCTTTTCAGCCGGGAACGGAATATGAAACTCGACGATGTTCCCCTCCGGGTCTTTGCAGTAGACGCAGGGGTTCATCTTCGGCAGCTTGAGTGTGGACACAAAGCTGCCTCCGCATTCTACGAAGCGTTTTACGGCCGCTCTTACGTTTTCCGTTTCAAAACAGATGTGTGCAAATCCGCAGTCGTTTATCTTTCTGGCTGCACCTTTTTCCGCCTTTACAAAACCGAAAACCGGTGCCTGTTTCCCTTCAAACCCCGGAGCCGAAAGGGTCGTTCCTTCCTTTCCTCTCAGCCACGAAAGGTCTTCGCACTTTTTGAATTCAAGAGCCTTCTTATAGAAGGCGGCAAGGGATTCGTAATCCCTTGCCCCAATCTGTACATATGAAAACTGCATGATATCAGCAGGTGGCACCGCCCACGAGGTGGAGCTGTGCATCGAGAATCTCCTGCTTGCGGTCGAGAACATCATCGCTCAGCAGCTGTGCAATAAAGTTGTCCACGCCGATTCTGTCAAGAGAGCGGCCGAAGCGTTCGCCCGTAATGCCCTGTTCACGATAGAGCAGAATGCACTTTTCAATGAGCTTCATAACTTCTTCTTCGCTGTAAACGCCGGGAACCGGAGTGCCTTCTCTCTGGGTCTTGCCCCAGATACCGCCGATGGTGATTCTGTATCCGCGTTTCTTCTCTTCGATGCTGTCAAAGTTGCACTGGCCTATGCATTTGCCGCAGTTGGTGCACTTGTCATAGTCGATTACCAGGTTGCCGTTCTCGTCCTGGGTGGCCGCCTTAACCGGGCACTTGTCGATAACGGAGCACTTCTTGCAGGCATTGCAGAGATCCGGATCGTAATCGGGAACAGACTGGCCCATGATGCCGAAGTCGTGGAATGCCGGCTTTACGCAGTTGTTCGGGCAGCCGCCGACGCCTATTTTGAACTTGTGCGGCAGTCTAACGGTGTGGTACTTGACATAGAACTCTTCAAATACGCGGGTTGCAAACGGATGTACATCCATCAGACCATGTACGCAGTAGCTTCCTTTGCAGGCAACAATCGGACGGACGAGGGAACTGGTTCCGCCAACGTAAAGACCGGCCGCTTCCATGTCGGCATAGCAGGCTTCGATGTTCTCAAAAGGAACATCCATAATCTCCATGGTGAGACGTGTGGTCATGGCAACTTTGCCGCTGCCGTATTTCTTGGCTGCATCGGTTACTGCCTGGATTTGGTCGTTTGTGAAAACGCCGCAGGGGGAAATGACTCTTTCAATAAAGTGCTCGCCGTCGCGGGTCAGAATAATGCCTCTGGCTTTATAGGCTTTTTTCTCTTCGTCTGTAAGGTTAAGCATCGGTAAATCCTCCATTAAAAATAGTAATCAAATTTTATAATTGTCTTCCATTGTGTTGTTAAACACAGTACCGCCTTCAACAACATAGACATCGTTATAGCCATAGTTCTTCATGCGGTTTTCAGCCATGTAGCTGTTTTTGCCTTCCATGCATATCAGGGCAATCTTCGCATCTGTCGGAACACCGGAAATCTCTCCGTTGATGGAGTTAACGGCCACGTGTCTGAGCTGCGGTATAACCTGCGTCTTGCCCACATCAAGCACCGTCCAGCTATCGTCAATACCGAGAGCTTCATAAGTGTCGCCCTGAAGCTGACCGTCCAGCTTGTTCTGCAGAGCGTTGGCTGCCAGCGCAATCGGGTGAATCGGAGTTGAGAACGGAGGTGAATAGGCAAAGTCCATTCCGTCGAACTTATCGAGGTCCGCTCCGAGGGAAATTGCAGTCACTGCCACGTCCACAATCTTGTCTATGGCACCCTTTCCGAGAACCTGAACGCCAATCAGACGTCTGGTTGCTCTCTCCGCGACCATACGGATTGTAAAGTGCTCCATACCGGGGAAGAACTTCGCCTTGTCGTAGCAGGTAATCGTAACGTGTTCCGCATCGATTCCGGCAGCTTTTGCCGCATCGATTCCAAGCCCCGTTTTTCCGGCGCGGATGGAGGGCAGCTGAAGGACGATTGTCTGCAGAACGCCTTCAAAACCGTGCGTTGCCTTTCCGGCCAGAGCCTTTGCAAGCAGTCGGCCTTCCACGTTTGCGGAAGAACCCATCGGTGTCCACTGATCCTCTTTGGTCACAACGTTCTTCACCATGGCGCAGTCGCCGCAGGAGTATACGTCCGGGTCGTTGGTTCTGAAGTATTCATCAACGATGACGATTTTTCTGTCCGTCATTTCTATGCCGGAATCAGCCAGCCACTCGGTATTCGGCCGTACGCCCACCGCCATAATGACCATGTCGGCCTTGATGGCTCTGGATGCTGTGCGGATTTTTTCAACCTTACCATCGCCTTCGATGCTGGCAACGGAGTCTCCCGTAAACACGGTCACGCCGTAGTCTGCCAGTTCGTTCTCGATGAATTCCGCGAAGTCACCGTCAAATCCGGGGAGGATATGCGGCGCCATGTCAATGATGCTGGCCCGAATGCCGAGTCCGGCGAGATTTTCAGCCACTTCAACGCCAATCATTCCGCCTCCGACTATCACGGCACGTTTCACGTTGCCGGATTCGGCGGCTGCCTTGATTTTATCCGCATCGTCCGGATCGCGCAGAGTATATACGCCTTCAAGCTCTATGCCGGGAATCGGCGGAAGAACCGGTCTGGCGCCTGTCGTAATAACAAGTTTGTCATAGTCATATTCAAGCTCTTCGCCGGTCTTCACGTTCTTTGCCAGAACCTTCTTGCCGGCTCTGTCGAGCTTCAATGCCTCAATCCCCGTCATCAGGTTTACGCCAGTAATACCCGAATAGCTCTCGGGAGTGTGCTCAAGGATTGTTTCTCTTTCCTTGATTACGCCTCCGATGTAATACGGAAGACCGCAGGCGGCATAAGATATGTAATCGCCCTTGGTTATTACGGTTATCTCGCCTTCCGTTCCGAGTTCTCTTTTCAGCTTTGCCGCAACCTTTGTACCGGCTGCAACGCCGCCAACTACCAAAACCTTCATTGGAAAATTCCTTTCATTTGTTATTTTTCTTTCTATATTAATTACTAATTTATCATCGGGCCAATTATATGTAAAATATCAAGATTTCTATGATTTTAATTAGAATTTACTAATGATTGGCTGTTGAAAAAACCTTTACAGCTTTTTATGAAGGCGTCGATTTCCGGCGTCATGAACTTGTTCCTGTGATAGGCCAGAGAGAAGTATCTTTTCAGGTCCAGCTCTCTTATTCCGCAGCCCCAGAGTCTCCCGTCCTCCAGTTCCTTTTCAACCAGCCTGTATGAAATCACGCTGACGCCGTTTCCGGCCTCCACCGCATTTTTTATTGCCTCTGAGTTGTAGCAGTTCCAGGTCACGTTCATCGGCGCATCCGCTTCCGCCATTTCTCTTTCGAAAAGCGCTCTCGTTCCGCTCCCCTTTTCCCGGAGAATCATATTCTCCTCTTTCAGGTCATGTATGGATACCGATTCCCTGCCGTAGAATCGGTGCCCTCTCGGACAGATCAAAACCAGCCTGTCTTCTATGACTTCTTCAAAAACAATGTCGGGATTGGATATTCTGCCCTCCACCAGACCTATGTCGATGTCATTTTTCAGCAGTTTCTCCTCTATGATGTGTGTATTGGCAACATCAACCGACAGCCTCATACCGGGATATTTCTGCTTAACCGGTTCTATAATCGGGCAGATAACGCAGGTGCCCACCGTCACGGTGGCACCTATCCTAAGCTGTCTCACCCCGTTTGCGGACATGAGGAAAGAATCCATTTCATTCTTCATTACTTTCAGAGACCTTGCGTACGTCAGCAGTTCTTCACCCACCTGCGTAAGATGGAGAGAGTGTCCCAATCTCTCAAACAGTAATATTCCGTATTCTTTTTCTATGGATAATATGGCCTGACTGACGGATGACTGGGATATATAGAGTTTCTTTGCTGCCGCTCCCATTTTCCCGCAGTCTGCAACAGTCATAAAGATTTCCAGATCTCGGTTTGTCATCTCATCCTTCCATTTCCGGTAACAGTTGCATTCCCGCTGTTTCTCCTATTACGATTACAGCCGGTGCTTTCAATCCCTTGTCTGTTACCTTTTGTGCAATTTCGCTCAAAGGCGCTCTGACGGTTGCCGGATTTCGGCTGTTTCCTCCCGAAATAACCGCAGTCGGCGTTTCCCCGTCTTTTCCCGCTCCGATAAGCCTCTTTGCTATCTGTTCCAGTTTCCCCAACCCCATCAGAATCACGATGGTTCCGCCGAGTCCCGCCAGGGTGTCAAAGTCTTCCGGCAGCCCGTCTTCGGTATCGGCTGTATGCGCCGTAATAACGTGAAAACTGCGGCTTACGCCTCTGTGGGTAACCGGAATTCCTGCCATTTCAGGGATGGCAATCGAGGAACTGATGCCCGGTATTATTTCATAATCGATGCCCATCTCCTTCAACGTGATGGCTTCTTCCCCTCCGCGTCCGAACACGAAAGGATCTCCGCCCTTGAGTCGAACCACTCTCTTCCCCTGCAGGGCATATTCTGCTATGGTCCTGCAGATTTCATTCTGAGAGGCTGAGTGCTTTCCGCTGCGTTTCCCCATATATATGATTTCGCTATCCACCGGTACGAACTGCAGCAGGCCGTTATCAATCAGGTCGTCATACAGAAGCACTTCGCAGTTTTTTATCCTGTCCAATCCCCGTACCGTAATGAGATCGGCATCTCCGCATCCCGCTCCGACTATGCTGACCTTAGGATATATTTCGGATTCGGCTTGTCGGTTTTGCAGGTATTTCTCATATTCTTTTTCGAATTCTTTGCCGCGTCGGGCAGCATCTCCGCCCCCGGCCTTAACGGCAGGGCGCAGCTTTTCCATATGCTCTAACAGCTCCGCCAAATCCTCCGGCAGCAGTTTTTCGATGGCTTCTCTCGTCTTTTTCGCAACCAGCGGACTGGCGCCGGCTGTGGATATACCCACTGTCATCTTTCCTCTGTTTACCAGTGCCGGAAACAGGAAGCTGCACAGTTCCGGGTCGTCGACAACATTTACCGGGATATTTTTTTCATGGCAGATTCTTGAAATCTCCCTGTTCGTTTCTCTGTCATCGGTTGCCGCTATAACAAAGGCGGCACCATCCGTCATGTCGGCAGAAAACCGCCCTTTTTTTATTTTAATGCCTTCGATGCTCTCAATTTTTTCATTGATTTCCGGTGCGCAAACCGTGATTTCCGGTTTGAACGGCAGAAGCTTTTCGATTTTTCTCAAAGCAACCGATCCGCCACCCACTATCAGGGCTTTTCTGCCTTCTATATTTGTAAAAAAAGGGAAAAATCTCATCTGTAATAGTATCTCCTTCCCGATTCCGTCATAACAAAGTCAATGTCAACTTCAAAAACCTTTTGTATTGTCCCGGATGCATACACCTCTTCCGGTGTTCCGCTGGCAATCAGTTTTCCATCCTGCAAAACGGCTATGGTATCCGCTTCCTGCAAAGCGAGCCGGATATCGTGTATGACCAGCACAACCGTCTTTCCCTCATCGGCCAGTCTGCGTGCCAGTTTCAGCAGTTCCGTCTGATGTTTTACATCCAGAAAATTTAACGGCTCATCCAGGAAAATTGCATCCGTTCCCTGCGCCAGCGTCATTGCCAGATATATTCTCTGGCGCTGCCCGCCGCTCAGTTCCGGAACGAATCGGTTGGCGAGTTCCTCCGCATCGGTCTGTCGAAGCGCCTCCGCCGCGGCTTCATAGTCTTCCTTTCTGTACTTTCGCGGGTAGGATAAATATGGAAATCTTCCATGCAGCACCATTTTTTTAGCCTGAATATTCGGTGTATTCCGGTTCTGCGACATGTAGGCGACTTTTCTCGCCAGTTCCGTCCTCGACCAGTCTCCTATCTCTCTGCCATCAATGCGGATGCTTCCGCTTTTCATCTCCTGAAGTCCTGCCGCCGCTTTTAAAAGTGTGCTCTTTCCTCCGCCGTTCGGTGCCGTCAGCACCGTCAGTCTTCCTTCATCAAAGTTCAGGCTGATGTCGTTGAGGGCTTTCTTTCCGTCATACTCAATACAGAGATTTTTTATTTCAATCATGGCTGCGTCCTCCTCTCTGTTTTATCAGCAGATGAATAAAGAACGGGCCCCCGATACAGGAAAGCAATATGCCGACAGAAAGTTCATAGGGTGCAAAAAGCGCTCTTGCTGCCAGATCGCATACTGTCAGCAGCAGTGCTCCACCCAATGCGCTTGCCGATATCAGCTCCCGGCTGCTTTCCCCTACCATCATTCTCACTACATGCGGCACTATCAGCCCTACGAATCCCAGCAGTCCGGCAAAGCTCACCGCCGCCCCGGCCAAGGCCGCCGCCAAGGCCAGCAGGAGAATCCGTAACGGCTTTGCATTCAGGCCGAGCGTGCTTGCTGTCTCCATTCCGAGTGACAGAACATCCATCTCGTTGTGTAAGCTCAAAAGGATGGCAATGGCAATCACCACCGTCCAGAATGCCGGGACGACTCTTGCCATGCTCAAATTGGCCAGTCCGCCTATTCTGAAATCCGAATAGCCGTTCAATGCCTCGGGGAAAAAGGTAATTGTTGCATCAATCAGCGCTCCGAATACGCTCGAAACCGCCACACCGGCCAGCACCAGGGTTATTTTGGACGCGCCTGACTTCTCGGCTATCATCAGCACCAGCAATACTGCCAGCAGGGCTCCTGCGAAGGCTGCCAAAGGGGAAAAGGCAGCGTATGCCGGCATGAGTGCCGAAAACAGTGCCACGGCAAATCCCGCTCCTGCATTCACGCCGATTACATTCGGTGCCGCAAGCGGGTTGGCCAAAACGGTCTGTATCACCGCACCGGAAACTGCCAGGGCAGCCCCTGCTACTATGCAGCCGAACACTCTCGGTATCCTCACCAGCAAAATAATATTGGCTTGTGTAGTGCCTCTCTCCCTTCCGCTGACTACATTCCAGACCGCGCCCGGTGAGATGCTTACGGACCCGATACAGATAGCTGCCAGTACGGCTGCAATCAGCAGCATCGTCATTACAAGACAGACAATTGCCGGCTTTTTATCCGTAGAGTATATTTGCGAGTTTTTCATATGCATATCCCCATTCCGCATTGGGTTTAAGATTATATAGCGAGTTCTCAAGCACGTAGAACCGGTCTTCCTTTACGGCTGTCAGCGTCTGCCACGCCGGGTTGGAAAGCAGTGTTGATTCCAGCATTTTGCGTGCATCCGTGTCGTCCGCACCCTGAAGGACCGCAAATATGTACTCCGGGTCTGCTTCCAAAACGCCTTCCATGCTAAGGTTTTCAAGGAACGTCTTATCCGAATCCGCAACGTTTATGCAGCCCAGATCTGCCAGCATCTCCCCGAGCAGGTTTCCGCTGCTCCCCTTTACGGTACAGCTGCTTCCGGAAGCGCGGATATACAGCACACGCGGTGTGCTTCCGTCCGCCATCTTCCTTGCCGTCTCGACCTGCTTTAAGACTTCCGTCCCATAGGTTTCATAGCGGTCACGGCAGCCGGTAATTCTTGTGCAGATATCCAGCATTCTCAGATAGTCGTCAAAGTGCTCCACATCAAAATAGGCCGCTGTAATACCGGCTTGCGCAAATGTGTTTTCCAGTTCAACGTCCGCCGCAGTGTTTGTACTGCAAATCACAAAATCCGGTTCTGCGGAGAACACAGCCTCCAGAGACGGGTCCTTTGTTGTGCCTATGTTTATTACGTTCTCTCCCAGGTCCAGGTCAAAGGATGTCCACGCATCGTTTGCCGTTGCAACAAGGCTGTCCTTTCCCCCTGCAAGACACCAGATGTCGGCAAAGCTTCCTATCATGGCGACCGTTCTGTCCGCTTTGCTTACGCTTATTTCGCGCCCCAGATCATCGGTGAAAATGACGGCCGCATTTTCCTCTTTATCCTGTAGTGGCTTTGTCTCCTGTTTTCCGCATCCGGAAAGGATTCCTATCATCAGTTGGCATGCCAGTATGCATGCTGTCAGTTTTCTCATTTCTGTCCTCTTTGGCTCAGTCTGTAATTCCGGACAGGCAGACCGAACTTCAATTATGAATTATCAAAACTAATTATTTGATTAGGATTTTCTTATAGTGGTTTTTAAAAGACAGCAGGTGCGAAACGCACCTGCTTGTCCTTTTATAGGAAGGAGTGACTTAGTCCTGCATCCAGCGGGAGTAATCCAGATGTGCATACTTGTCGAGGTAACGGGTCGGCATCTGGAAGGCATCCTTACGGAAAGGAGGTGCCAGCTGTGTACCGTCTACCACGAACTCGAGTATCGTTGTGGTCTTGTTTTCCAGGGCTCTCTTGAAGGCCGGAACAATATCCTCAACCTTTTCGATTCTCTCGCCCTCTGCGCCCAGTGCCTTTGCTACCGGTACGAAGCTTACGGGATTCGGAATGTCAACGCCGATGAAGCGGTTGTTGAAGAAGTCAATCTGGTTCTTCTTCTCTGCGCACCATGCGCCGTTTCTGAATACACAGGCAATTACGGGCAGCTTGTGTTCAATGGCGGAGGATATCTCGTGCAGGCTCATGCCCCATGCGCCGTCGCCTATGATGCAGACGACCGGTGAGTCGGGAGATGCGAGCTTTGCGCCGAGACCTGCCGGATAGGCAAATCCGGTGTTGCCGTAGGTGAGAGCTGCGATGTGCTTACGCGGCTGTGTGAATTTGAAGTAGCTGTTTGCCGTGGAGGACACGTTGCCGATGTCTGTGCAGAGAATGGCATCTTCGGGCATGTTGCGGCTCAGCTCGAGCAGTACACGGCGAGGATTCATCGGGGTGCCGGGCACCATGGCAAGGTCTTCGATCTCCTTGTCCCAGTCGTCGCGCAGCTTCTTTATTTCTGCCTGGCGCTCTGCTATCGGAGCACGCTCTCCGCTTGCCTTCAGTCCTTCAAAGATAGCGGCTGCCGTGGCCTTCGCATCGCCTACGAGAGCAACTTCAACAGGATGCTTTCTTGCAATCTGCTTCGGATTTACATCAATCTGGATAATCTTTGCATCTTCGGGGAAGTAGTTAATGTCATACTGGGGCAGAGTGCCGAATACGCTGAGGCGGCAGCCGACTGCCAGCATTACGTCCGCTTCCTTGCAGGCCAGCATGGCTGCTTTGGAGCCCATGTAGCCGATGGGGCCTACCCAGTAGGGGTGATCGCACGGGAATGCATCGTTGTGCAGGTAGCTCATCGCAACAGGGGCGGTGAGATAATCTGCGATTGCCTTTACTTCTTCAAATGCGTCGGAATCTACAACGCCGCGGCCGGAAATGATGACCGGCTTCTTTGCGTTCTTCAGCAGCTCGACGGCACGTGCAATTTCTTCTGCATCGGCTGCACCGCGCGGGTTGATGGCTCTGTACTGGGAAGGAGCGAGAATCTCTTCGTTGACTTCGCCGTAGAAGTAGTCTCTGGGGATGTCAACATAGACAGGTCCGCGCTCTGCATAAGCTATTCTGAATGCCGTGCGCAGTACATCACCGGCTCTTGACGGGTGGGGAACCCGGAGAGAAGCCTTTGTGATGGGCTTGAAGAGGTTCCATGTGTCGCACTCCTGGAAGCCGTCCCAGCCGACAGTGGAGCTGCCTGCAGAGGGTCCGATAACAACCAGCGGAGTGTGTGCCTGATTTGCCGCCGCTACGGATGTAACCATATTGGTGATGCCGGGGCCGTTCTGTGCGGTGCAGACGCCTGCAACGCCCGTGATACGGCTGAATGCATCTTCCATGTGTGCTGCTGTCTGCTCATGGCGTACGGGAATGAATTCAATGCCCGCATCCGGGAACAGGTCAAGCAGATCCATGAATGCGGATCCGACAATACCCGTTACGTGTTTGACACCTTCCTGAATGAGGACTTCTACCATTGCCTCACTCGGAGTCATTTTCTGCTTTGCCATTTTATATATCTCCTGAATTAAAAATTATTTTGCCATTTCTCTGGCAAGCTTGACGACTGCCATGACCTTCTGGTCACGCTCTGCCTGCACTTCTTCTCTGCTTCTGTCACTGTAGTCGTAAAGGCCCTTGCCTGTCTTGAGTCCAAGGCGACCTTCCTGAATCATCTGCAGTGCCATCTTGCTCGGCTCAATGGAGCTGTTGATTGCAGGATAAAGCATCTGACCTGCACCGTAGGCAACATCCCATCCTATGAAGTCCATGGTTGCGAGAGGTCCCTCAAAGGGAGCTTTCATGCCCTGGTTATATACGAATGCGCTGTTGACGTCGTCGGCACTGGCCCAGCCCTGCTCGACAATGTACGCTGCCTCGCGCATGAGGGCCAGATTCAGACGGTTGACAATGAATCCGGGAATCGGGGTGTTGAGAACAACGGGCTTCTTGTCCATGTCTTCGAGCATCTTTCTGACGCCGGCGACAATCTCGGGGTCGCTTTCGGGTCCTGCAACTATCTCAACGAGAGGCAGAATGTGGGGAGGATTGTTCCAGTGAACAATGAGAAGACGCTCGGGATGGCTCACCTTGATGAAGGAATAGATGTTCATGGCCGAGGTGGTGCTGGTAAGGATGGCTTCCGGTTTGCAAATCTGGTCGAGCTGTGCGAACAGTGCTGCTTTAACCTGGGGATCCTCGGGGGATGCTTCGACAACATAGTCGGCATCTGCCGCAGCTTCCGCTATGTCGGTGCTGAAGCTGAGATTTTCTTCGACTGCCTTGGCCTGCTCTTCGGTAATGAAGCCGGCGCCCAACATTGTCTTTACGTTGCTTTCAACGAGAGTCTTTGCCGTCTCAAGGGATTTCTCGGATCTGCCTGTGCAGACTGTCTTGTATCCGTAGGCTGCATAGGTCTGAGCAATACCGTGACCCATGGTTCCGCAGCCGATAACAGCTATTTTCTTTATTTCCATTATTAACTCCTTTTTATATTGAGCGGGAGGTGCGCTCCCGCTCATCTTTTATTCAGATCAGAATGCGTATGCTATGTTGACGTCCGTCATAACGTTTACAACGGAAGGCAGCGGCTGAGCCATGGCTCTGTCTATGGCAGCACCGATTTCGGAAGGATCGGTTATGTACTCGCCGTAGGCACCCAGACCCTTGACGACTTCTTCGTAATGCGTCTCTCTGAGGTAGAGGCCGACGAATTCCTTATCGGAACCGGTGGACTTTTTAGCCTCGGAGTTCTTGATCATGCCCCAGCATGCGTCGTTGAGGATGATGGTGTCTATCTTGATGCCGTAGCGCATGCAGGTGTCGTATTCCATGGCACCGTAACCGAATGCGCCGTCACCGGTGAGAAGGATAACCTTCTTTTCGGGATGTGCGAGTTTTGCTGCGATGGCATAAGGTACGCCGACGCCGAGAGGTCCGAAGCTGCCGTTTGCGATGGTAAGCAGCTGGCCGGGGCCCATTGCGGGAAGAACCGTGTTGCCCCAGGAAGCAGTATCGCCGCCGTCAATAACGAGTATGGTGTCCTTGTCAACGCGCTTTGCAATTTCTGCAACAAGACGAAGCGGGTGAACGGGAACCTGATCGGATGCCATTGAAGATGCTGTGAATGCTGCAATACCGGCCAGGCTTTCCTTGATCATGCCAACCCACTGCTCATGCTGCTTTTCCTCAACAAGAGGCAGAAGCTGCTCGAGAACGGCCTTCACATCGCCGACGATGGGTGCCGTAACGTCAAGCTGATCGGTCATTGCCGCTGCGCTGATGTCTACGCGGACAATGTTTGTTCCCTTCGGAAATACCTTGCGGTTGAGAGTATATCCGGTGCGTGTGCCGAGAATGATAATAAGGTCGGCATTCTGAATGGAACCTGCGCAGACGGGATGCTGGCTGGCGCCTATGCCCATGGCCAGCGGGTGATAGTCGGGAACGATTCCGCGGCCTGCGTTGCGTGTGAATATGGGGATGCCGGTTTTCTCGACAAACTTTGTCAGAACTTCGGCAGAGCCGGAGAAGAATGCTCCGCTTCCTGCGATGATTATCGGGCAGTTGGCCTTGTTGATGAGCTCTGCTGCCTTCTTGACAGCTTCGGGATCACCGGCCGGGCGTACCTTGCAGACATAGTTGTCCTGGAACTCTATTTCGTCCTCTTCATAACCGTCGAACTCCATCTTCTCGCGGGGGATGTCAATGTAAACGGGGCCCGGAACATCGTTGACAGCGGTGTTGAGTGCTCTGCCGATGTACTCGGGAATGCGGTTTCCGTCGAGAACGCTGCGGACATGCTTGCACATGTCGTTAACTACCGGGACCTGGTTGAAGTCCTGCAGTTCGTTGCGGTCATACTCACTGGTGCGGGCCTTGCCTGCCATGCAGAGTACGGGAACCTTATTGCAGCTTGCGTTTGCAAGCCCGGTAACGAGGTTTGTAAAGCCGGGGCCGGCAGTGCCTGTGCAGACGCCGACTTCACCGGTTGTAAGGGCCCAGCCTTCTGCCATAAAAGCAGCGTTCATTTCATGACGAACACCTATGAACGGAATACCGTTCTCGGCGCAGGATTCCATCATCGGATAGATGTGTCCGCCGGGAATACCGAAAATGTACTTGACGCCTTCTTTTTTGAAGACCTTCTGGACAAGTTGTCCACCATTAACTTTTGCCATTTGTTTTCCTCCAAATATGGTACTGATATATTTATTTTGTTAATTTCTTTTCATTCGCCTTCATCGGCGTCCTGCTTTGCGACTTTTTTCCCTGCCAGATTTATCCAGATTGTGAATACAATCAGCATGGCAATGAATATGCCGTAGCAGATAAATCTCCAGGTCTGCGAAAGCGGAATCTGTCCCATAAGCAGCAGCAACGGTGAGCCAAGCAAGACTGTCCAGAGCGCCTGATAAATCAGGTTTTTAAGTGCCGGGGTTTCAAAATGCGGGTCTACTTCGCGCAGAAGGATAACGCCGGTACTGGCAGCACCCGTCAGCATGCCGAAAAGCGAAAGGAATGCTTCATCGTTGTACTTGGGGAACAGCTTTCTGCACGCTCTGTCCACATAGATGTAGGAGAATATGAGGCCGAAGACACACATCAGCAGCAGCGGAATAAGGAATTCTTTCTGCTTGAATGCCGAAAGATTGATTGCCGCGAGAGCTGCCGTAACCATTATGTCAAATGTAATGCCGGATACGCGGTCGAGCATTTGATTGTTAATGTACTTCTGCTTCAGGATGCCCTTCTGCTCGCCTTTTACGAATATGTTTCTCACGAGCATGGCGCCAAGAGTTGCCCAGATGAAGTTAAAGCCCCAGAGCAGATTGTTCACCGTCTCGGCGAGAATTTTCACACCGGATTTCACGCAGAAATAAGATACCAGTGCAATGCCTCCGTATGTTATGGCATAGGCCACGAATACGAGAGCAAACTGAACCGTCAGCTTATCTATGGAGTCGGAGAGCGGAATCTCCTTCGGGTCTGTGATATACTCGATGTCGGTATTTTCCTCGATGGCACCGGCTTCCGCTTTTACCTTCGGGCTGCCGGCTTTGCGGAGCCTGTTCAGATAAATGACACCGCCGATACTGCAGGCAATGAATCCTACAGCTCCGACCGTCAGCCCGAATGTGCCGCCGTTTTCAAAGCCGTAGCTCTGTTCATAGATGTTGCCCCAGTTGTATGCCTGGCCAGGGGCCTGACCGTATCCCATCGGAAGTATTACGCCGGAGCCCTGCCAGCAGTTAATCAGGAACGAAAGGCCTATTGAAACGGTAAGGCCTATGACTGCCTGCAACACGTAGGTCGCCGCCGTAACAAGAGATGCATTGAAAATGTCCCTCTTAGCACGTTTGTTCTTTGCCTTTTCGTTTGTCTGTAACGCCGTGGCACAGAATCCCAGACCGAGGCAGTGGTAGGTGAGCACTTCGAGTGTCTCTCGGTTGAGCAGCTCGTTTCCCGTAATGAGTTTCCAGACGTATCCTGCAATAAGAAGCAGGAAGCCGGAAATGACGGGAATGGGAATCAGTGTCTTACGGATGGCTTTGCTCTGGTTTCTTATTACCGCTGCCACAAGCAGTGCGAAAAGCACCAGTGCCAAAGTCATATAGATTCTCCAGACTTCGCTGTCGGAGAAGCTGAATCCTGGTTTCAGCATTGTGAAAAACCTCCTATTTTTATATATTTATGTGTAAAATTTTTGCTTACTTTGTTAATTTTTCAACTAACACGATATAATTCCGTTTAATATTTGTAAAATATGAACAATTAATCTTTTCAATAGGTTTTTCCTATATATTCCGTTGCAAAAGCATAAAAGACTGCATGAGCATTTGCTCATGCAGTCTTTTTAATGAATCGTCATTATTCATTTTTTGCCAGGATGTCGTCCAGCGCGCCGAATTCTTCACATATGTGAATAAACTCGTTCAGTTCCTCCGGGAACACTCTGCCTTTCCTGTATACCAGCCTGTAATTGAAACTGACATCCATTCCCAGTATGTCGCATACGTGGAGTCGTGACCTCACCCGGCTCCTTCTTGAAAACCTTTCCGAGATGATGCCGACTCCGAGATCATCCCTTACGGCATCAATTATCGAGTCATAATCCGTGCTCCCCCAGCTTATTATAGGTTCAATGTTTCTCTCTATCAGCGCATCATAAATCTGGCTTCTTATGGCGCTGCCTTTTTCTCTTACTACAAGCGATTGCCCGTTCAATTCCTTAATATCAACGGAAACCCGTTTGGCAAATTCATGATTTTTGGAGCAAATCAGCACAAGCCGGTCCCGAATGACTTCTCTGTATTCGAGTTCCGCATTCTCCACCCGCCCCTCAACGAGAGCGATGTCCGTCTTTCCTTCCAATATTCTTCCCAAAATTGTCGATGAATTGGCAATGCAGACGTGCTGAATCAAATTGGGGTTCGTGTCCTGCAATCTTCTCACAATGGAGCTCATAAAGCAGGCTCCTATAGTTGGTGTTGCACCAACGGAAATCTGGGGGTGTGTTGATTGCTGCTTCAGGAAATCCTCTGTCTCCTGTGCAAGCATAATCGTTTTCTTTGCATATTTCAGAAACTTGTCTCCCGTCTGCGTAAGAACGAGCGATTTGTTTCGTCTTTCAAACAGATTAACATTGTACGTTTTTTCCAGTTCACTAATGGACTGGCTTATAGACGGTTGTGTCATGTATAGCTGTTTCGCAGCTTTGACCATACTGCCCGATTCGGCAACCGCAACAAAAATCTGTAGATTGCGAAGTGTCATAACGCCCTCCGTTCTATAGGTTTTTCCTATATGTTTAATTGAATTTTATCATTTTACATTATCGTTTTCAAGTGATAATTAATAAACATAGAAATACGGCAAACCGCCGACTATGTTTATTTTTAATGTATAAGGAGAAATGATATGCATCCCATTAACGGAACATGGAAAATTCTGGCCCACTGCCCCCTCGGGGAACTCCCCAGCATTGATGAAATAAAAGTTGAGGGCGATTCTTTCACCGGCGTTATGCACGATGAAAAGTCCGGCAAAGACTATGCCATCACAAATGGTAAAATGGATGGAAACCATGTAACATTCAATGCCGAAATGAAGTTCGGTTTCGTCAACATGGCTTTTGAACTCGCCGGTGACATCTCCGAAGACGGCAAACACTGCACCGGAACCGCTCATGCTATGAAGATGAACGGCACCTTTGAAGGTGAGAAGATCGCCGACTGATTGACTTTCCCGGCACAACAGCTTATTATTTATAAAACAAAAAAGGCTTTTGCCCTTACGGGCTTAAGCCTGTTTTTGCATTGAGGTGGACAGATGACTAACAAGCACTATATCTTCTACAATTCTGCCGACTCCAAGCATAACAGCAGTGAGTACGCCGAGTTGTTCAGCATCGTTCTGGAAACGGAACCGGAGTTTATAGACATATGCGACGAATATCAGCCGAAATCATTCCTGGGCAGCTATGAACCGGGTCGCTGCGCCATCATCTGCGGTGGTGACAATACGCTCAGCTGGTTTATCAACCATATCTACCCGTCTGCCGACTTTGCCGGCATTTCTTTCTGCACCTGCGATACCGGCAGTGACTTCAGTCTGGACATTAATGCCGCAGATGTTCTGATTGATATCACAGAACATCTGCGTCATCTGCCGTCCGCTATTGTAAACTTCCGTGATTACAAGTTCATCAACGGCATCGGTTTTGGGCTCGATGTCAACTTCTATGATTCCACGCCGGTGTACGCCAACCTGATTGGCAAACTCCGCGCCAAAGGCAAAATTCCTCCCAAGGAATATGTGTTCCGCTATGACCCGGTGGATATCGAAGCCGAGGTTGACGGTGTTCGGTATTCCTTTGAAAATGTCTGGGTTGCACCGATAATGAACGGCCGCTATTACAGCGACGGAATGATGATTGCCCCCAATCAGGACCGTTCCAATGAGGACGGTACACTGTCTCTTGTTGTCCTGCACAACGCCAAAAAATGGCGCGCCTTTCGCATTCTCAAGTCTCTCTACCGGGAACGTGACCGCTCCGGATGCCGCAAACTGGACATTCTGTGCGGATGTGACATCACCGTCCGTCTCAGCAAACCGGCCAACATCCAGCTGGACGGTAATACTCTTTTCAATGTGGACGGTTATCACGCGACCGCACTTCCCTTAACAGACAGATAAACACTTAGGAGACTAACATGACAAATCGATTCTTTATCCGAGCCGGCAGTCTGGCTTTGGCCGTTGGCAGCTGCTTTATGAATTTCCGGGAGTCAAAGGTTGTCGAAGGAGCAGGGTGCTCCGAGAAGATTCCGGAAATACTAAAGAAACTCGGGGTCAAAAAGGTACTGGTGGTTACCGGACGCCATGTCGGGAAAAGCATTGCGCCTCCGATAATTGATCACATCCGGGCCAACGGGCTTGAAGCCGTTCACTATTCCGAGGTTTCGGCAAATCCCTCTTCCAACACCGTATATGAAATAAGCGACCTGTTTCTTAAAGAAGGCTGTGACGGATTTCTGGCCATCGGCGGCGGATCTCCGATAGACGCTGCCAAAGGTGCCGCCTGCCTCTGCGTTAAAAAAGGCAAGGACCTTAACGACCTTGCCGGCCTTCTGAAGGTTCTGAAAAAAATACCTCCGTTTGTTGCCGTTCCCACGACATCCGGAACGGGCTCCGAAACGACAATAGCCGCTGTCATTACGGATTCGGAAACGCATCACAAATATCCGATTATGGATCCTTCGATTATTCCTCTCTATGCCGTGATGGATCCGAAACTCGTGACCGATCTTCCGCAGAATACAACCTCCACCACCGGAATGGATGCTCTCACCCATGCGGTGGAAAGCTATATTTCCTGGTGCAACCGCCCCGAAAAATCAATACGGTATGCCGAAGAGGCTACTGTGCTGATTTTCCGATATCTCGAGCGTGCCTATAAGGACGGAAACGATCTCGAGGCAAGGCAGAAGATGATGGAAGCCGCCTACAAGGCAGGCTGGAGTTTCGGAAGGACAGGCGTCGGTAATGTGCATGCCATCGCGCACACTCTCGGCGGCCTTTACAACACGCCGCACGGTCTGGCCAATGCCGTTATCCTGCCGATTGTGCTTGAAGATTACGGCGAAACCGTCTATGAACGGCTCGCACGCCTTTCCGAACTGACGGGGGTTAAAACCGACGGCAGCAACGAAGAAAAAGCAAAGGCATTCATAGCCGAAATCTACGCCATGAACAAACGCATGGGAATTCCCGCTGGATTTGATTTTATCGAAGACAAGGACATTCCGCAGATGTGTGCCTGGGCAGAAAAGGAAGCCAACCCGACCTATCCTGTACCGGTAATCTACAACAAAAAGCATTTCGAAAAGGTCATAAAAGAAATCCGGGCTAAAGCGTAATGGAATATAATAATCCCTCCGCAACAATGATGCTGCGGAGGGATTTTCATTTATGCAAAGTTTTTAAGTCCCTGCGATTCGATCAGATTGAAAACCTCTGCTGTTCCTACCGCATCTCCCCGGAAATAAAAGCTTATCTCCTGTCTGCTCAAACCGATCAGAGTTCTCAAATCCCGGATTGCGTGTTTCTTCAGAACAGCGTCCGTTTTGTCACTTAAAAGCCCCTGCTTCTTCAAATCCGGCATAAAGACGTTTTCTCTGCCTTTGAACTGCTCTTTTATGAAAGCCTGTCGTTTCTCTTCGGATTCCTTTAACTTGTCCGGATTGTTTCCGAAGTTCAGCACTTCATTATATCGAGGATAGTAAAGCATATCCCGGAAAAAACGGGAGATAACCGTTCGTGCGGTTTCATTCTCCGGCATCTTTTCCTCACGCTCGTATATCCCTCTTACAAGATCTATCCCGTCCCTGCCGTTGAAGTATTCTTTCAGCAGATACTCCATGGTTTCAAAGATGTCCGGAGGAAGTCTGTCTGCCGTCTTGTGATAGTAATAGCATCGGGCCTCGTCTTCCTCTTTAAACTCCGAAATATCGCAATAGAGGTTTAAAGGGTATTCGAGTCCTCTTGCATTTAAAATCATCTTATCAGTCTTTGACGCCGATATCGTCTTTTACTTTGGCAATAACGTCTTCGATTTTTGCCATGGCTTCCGGGTTAGCCGCTTTCAAAGCCTCAATCTTCTCCTGCGCTGCCTCTTTCACTTTCGGGGCTGCCTCACCGTAGAGCTCCTTGGCTGCCTTTTCGACTTCCACAATGTAGTCTGCGTAGTCAACCTTGCCGTCGTTGTTGGAATCGCCAACGCCGTTCGGGTTGTTCTCTTTTACCTTGTCGGCCACTTTAACGGCTGCGGCGCCGGTTCCGGCGGCAGCGGCTGCACCGAATAATTTCTTCAAAAATCCCATTTATATTCTCCTTATTAATATCTGGCTTTTACAGCTGCGGGCCGGCGGAAATCAGTGCCTTGCCGGCTTCGTTGTATTCATACTTGGCAAAGTTCTTAATGAACCGGCCTGCGAGATCCTGGGCCTTTGCTTCCCACTCGGATGCATCGGCATAGGTGTCGCGAGGATCGAGGATGCCGGAATCGACGCCGTTGAGCTCTGTGGGTACCTCAAGATTGAAATACGGAATTGTCTTGGTAGGTGCGTTGTTGATGTCTCCGTTAAGAATGGCATCGATAATGCCGCGGGTATCTTTTATGGAAATTCTCTTACCGGAGCCGTTCCAGCCGGTATTCACGAGATAGGCCTTTGCGCCGCTCTGCTCCATTCTCTTTACGAGTTCGTGAGCATACTTTGTCGGGTGAAGTTCCAGGAAGGCCTGGCCGAAGCAGGACGAGAACGTGGGTGTGGGCTCGGTAATGCCGCGTTCCGTTCCGGCGAGCTTTGCGGTAAAGCCGGAGAGGAAGTAATACTGCGTCTGCTCCGGTGTAAGGACGGATACGGGAGGCAGAACGCCGAAGGCATCCGCCGAAAGGAAGATAACGTTCTTTGCCGCGGGAGCGGAGGAAACGGGACGCACAATATTCTGAATATGATCTATCGGATAGGATACGCGGGTGTTCTCGGTAACACTCTTGTCGGCAAAATCAATCTTGCCTTCGGCATCTACCGTAACGTTTTCTAAAAGGGCATTTCTCTTGATGGCATTGTAGATATCCGGCTCGGACTCCTTGTCGAGGTTGATGACCTTTGCATAGCATCCGCCTTCGAAATTGAAGACGCCGTTATCATCCCAGCCATGCTCATCATCACCGATAAGCAGACGTTTGGGGTCGGTGGAAAGAGTGGTCTTGCCGGTTCCGGAAAGGCCGAAGAAGATGGCCGTGTTCTCGCCGTTCATATCGGTGTTCGCAGAGCAGTGCATGGCGGCAATTCCCTGGAGAGGAAGGTAGTAGTTCATCATGGAGAACATGCCCTTCTTCATCTCGCCGCCGTACCATGTGTTCAGAATAACCTGCTCGCGGCTGGTGATGTTGAAGACAACGGCTGTCTCGGAATTCAAGCCGAGTTCCTTGTAGTTTTCAACCTTTGCCTTCGATGCACAGTAAATCACGAAGTTGGGCTCGAAATCTTTAAGCTCTTCCTCTGTGGGCTTAATGAACATGTTGCGGACGAAGTGTGCCTGCCAGGCAACTTCCATAATGAAGCGAATTGCCATGCGGGTATCCTTGTTTGCGCCGCAGAAAGCGTCGACAACATAAAGTTTTTTGTCGGAAAGTTCCTTGACGGCAATATCCTTTACAGCCTTCCAGGTCTCTTCGGAAGCGGGGTGATTGTCGTTCTTATACTCTTCGGATGTCCACCATACGGTGTCCTTGGAATTCTCGACCATGACAATGAACTTGTCCTTGGGGGAGCGGACCGTATAGGTACCGGTCATGACATTGACAGCATCCAGTTCTGTAAGAACGCCTTTGTCGAAGCCCTCAAGAGAGGGATCCATTTCATCACTGAACAGTTTTTCGTAGGAAGGATTGTAAACAATCTCCTTTGTTCCCGAAATACCATATTTTGTTAAGTCAATATTAGCCATAACCTTACCTCTTATATAAAAATTATTAAACAACCGGTTTTTTGTTCGACCTTCGAATCTTGTTAATAATATCACAAAGCATTTATGAATACAAAACATTATTTTCTCATATTATTCCAAGCTGATAACACTTTCCGATATTTTACCCTAAGGAAGGTATTTACTCAAATTTTTTATCTTGCTGGTAGGTGCTTGCTATTTAATAGCACAAAGCAGAAGGAGCTGTAGCAAAATGATAATTTTGCACAGCTCCGTTTAATAGGAATTTTTATCATGAAAAAGTTACTTCTGCCCATAGTAAGCATTTTCCCCGTGCTTACGAAAATAGTGTTTATCAAGGAGTGTCTGTTGCATCGAATTCGGTTCTTCATTCAACATAAGAGCATGATAATTCATAAAAGCTACTTCTTCCATTACTAGAGCATTGTGTACTGCATTCAAAGCATCTGTGCCCCAAGTAAATGGACCGTGACAGTATACCAGTACACCAGGGATATCCGCGGGATTTTTATCTGCAAATGTTTCAACGATTACTTTGCCGGTCTCCTTTTCATATTCGCCATTTATTTCTTCATCAGTCATTGGGCGTGTGCAAGGAATATCTCCATAGAAATAATCTGCCTGTGTTGTTCCCATAGCAGTAATATCCTTACCTGCCTGTGCAAAGCTTGTGGCCCAACGCGAATGGGTATGAACTATGCCTCCTATACTCGGAAAAGCTTTGTATAATTCAACATGAGTAGGTGTATCACTTGATGGTTTCCATTTTCCTTCAATTATTGTACCCTCAAGGTCGACAACTACCATATCATTTGCTGTCATTCCATCATATGAGACTCCGGAGGGTTTTATCACTATAAGGTCAGATTTACGATCAATACCAGATACATTCCCCCACGTAAAAGATACTAGTCCGTATTTTGGAAGAAGCAAATTCGTCTCAAAAACTATTTTTTTTAATTCTTCCAGCATCATATTACCTCAACGGCATAGTTTCCCAAAGTGCTTTTCCTATATCTATCAAAGGCTACTGAGAATGCATCTGCCTTATCAAAAGCTTCTGTGATTACAGTGCTCTTCGCTTTCATAAATACCTTATTATCAATGTAGCCTGGCAAGTATTCATATCCTTTTTATGCTAAATATAATAAGAAGATGTAAGAAATACGATTCCATATTGCCCGCTATTCTCAGCAGTTTCCATTTTCTAATTTCTCTTTAAGAGAACATCGGTTTCGTATTTTTTGACTTCGCTGAGATAATCTGCGGGAACTCCCTCTCGCTCCAGCAGTTCGTTCCACACGTCTCCTATCGGCAGAAGCTTGTACTCTTCCATTCTTGCCTGCAGCGATGTGAAGTCGCAGCTGTCCTGCATCGCCTTGAAGTCCGGCTCAAGCAGCGCGTAC
>JAZUEY010000058.1:0-32940 GCA_045640405.1 Candidatus Limivicinus sp. | reverse complement strand
CAGCCACTCTTATCCGTTGTAAGGAACGAGGAGCTTGTTGCCTGCATAAATCAGGTTAGGATTCTTGATGTTGTTCAGCTCGCAAAGAGTCTTGACGGTGGTGCCGTATCTCTGAGCAATAACGGAGAGGCAGTCACCCTTTTTGATTACGTATACGAAGCAGGCACCCTGATATGCGCCGCCGTTTACGCTCTGAACTTCGTTCTCATTAAGAGCCTGGATATTGTCTAACATTTCATTTTCCTCCAAAAAATATTTTCTTGTTTTGTTGTTGACCAAAAGACTTTTTCTTGCCTTTCACCGTGTAATACGCAATGAAAGAAGAAACGTTACAAAAATTTTTTCTTGCAGGGTCATTATAAAACAGTAGTTACAAAAAAGCAACAATAATTTATAAAATAATAAAAATTATTCCATGTTGTGATAATTTCATCTACGGGTTATAATAACATTACTGATTATCGCAATATTTATGAAAAGGAGAACTGAAATGAGCATGACCTATCCCGAAGAGTTCCAGGTTATTGTAGATAAGGCCAAGGCCCTTGGCAAGCCGGTCAGAGTTGCCGTTGCGGCGGCAGACTGCGAAAACATACTGAAGGGTGTTTTCGCGGCTCAGGAAGAAGGCTTTGTAGAGCCGATTCTTGTCGGTAACGACGAGAAGATAAAAAAGGTCCTGGAAGCCATCGGCGCAACGGATAAAAAGTATTCGATTCACATCTGCCACGGCGGAGACAACCCGGTACAGTATGCAATAGAAATCATCAACGCCGGCGGGGCGGATGTTCTGATGCGAGGCAATACGCAGACGCGTGACTATCTCATGCCGATTCTCAACAAGGCGAATCACCTTCTCCGAGAGGATACGCTCGTCACGCATGTCACCTTCCTGAAAGTGCCGGGAATGCCGAAGATTCTTGCGGTTTCCGATGTTACGCTCCTTATTAACCCGACGGCCGATGAGAGAGTGATTATTCTCAAGAACATGGTCGAAGCCATGAAAATACTGGATATCAAGACGCCGAACATCGCGCTGCTTTCGATGGTTGAAAAACCGAGCTTCCACATGAGAGACACCGTCGAGGATCAGACGATAGTAAAGAACCATCTGGCGAGACCGTATGCCGACTGCAACATTGCAGGCCCCATCGCCTATGACCTTATCATCAGCAAGGAAGCAGCCCGTCTCAAAGGCTATGACTGCCCGTACTGCGGTGAGTTTGACGGTATCGTGGCCCCGAACCTTATGTCCGGTAACCTCCTTGTCAAAGTGCTTGAGCATAACGCCGGTGCAAGAGGCTTCGGCCTGATTGCCGGAACAAAGGTGCCGGTTGCAATCGCTTCCAGAAGCGATGCACCCGAGGATACCTTCCTGTCCCTTGCCTCCTGCGCGGCCATCATCGCCGGGAAAAAAGAATAACGCAACAGAAAATATGAAAGCACCCGGATTTTATTCCGGGCGCTTTTCATAAGGAAAAGCATCCGGAATACTCCGGATGCTTTAATGTTAATAATTGAATTAAGCGTTGCGGACGCTGTCGATGTGACGGGTGAGGTCGAGCATCTTGTTGGAGAAGCCCCACTCATTGTCGTACCAGGCGATGAGCTTTACGAAGTTGCCGTTGAGAGCGATACCGGCCTGTGCATCGAAGATAGAGGTGTGAGCGTCGGTACGGAAGTCGGAAGAAACGACCTGGTCATCAACGTACTCGAGGATTCCCTTCATCGGGCCTTCGGAAGCGGCCTTCATGGCAGCGCAGATTTCTTCCATAGTGGCGGACTTCTCAAGGCGGACAGTCAGGTCAACGACGGAGATGTCGCCGGTGGGAACACGCATTGCCATACCGGTGAGTTTACCGTTGTGCTCGGGGATAACCTTGCCGACAGCCTTGGCAGCGCCGGTGGAAGCGGGGATGATGTTGTTGTAAACAGAACGGGCACCGCGGAGGTCCTTCTTCTTGGGGAAGCCGTCAACGATAGCCTGGGTAGCGGTGGAAGCGTGAACGGTGGTCATGAGACCTTCGATGATACCGAAGTTGTCGTTGATAACCTTTGCCATAGGAGCGAGGCAGTTGGTGGTGCAGGATGCGTTGGAAACGAACTGCATATCCTTGGTGTACTTGTCGAGGTTGACGCCGCAAACGAACATCGGAGTGTCATCCTTTGCAGGACCGGACATGACAACAACCTTGGCACCTGCATCGATGTGAGCCTGTGCCTTCTCTTTGTCGAGATAAACACCGGTGCACTCGAGAACGTAATCTACACCGAGCTCGCCCCAGGGAATGAGGGTTGCATCGCGGTAGGTCTTGTCGGAGAGAACCTTGACAACCTTGCCGTTTACGGTGACGGTGCTGTCTTCATCGTTGCCGACGACTTCGCCATTGAAGCGGCCGTGAACGGTGTCATACTTTACGCAGTATGCAATGTGAGAAGCGGGATGGCCTGGAGCGTGGATAGCAACGACCTCGATGTCGTCAGACTGGATAGCTGCACGAAATGCGAGAGAGCCGATGCGGCCGAAACCGTTAATACCGATTTTAATCATTGAAATATATCCTCCACTGTTAAATTAATATCAAACCTAAAGAATAATACCAAATGCATGAGAAAAATGCAATTGGAAAAATCAATAAGAATACACTCCGCCGCCGATAAATTCGCGTAACAAACTGTCATTTGCTACAAACTCATCACTTATTTCACCAAATAACTGCAGGGCTGGCAGAACGGCTTTCAATTCGTCGTAACGTTCAATGCCGTCGGGTACGGTCCGGAACAGTTTGGTGGCAACGCTGTGAAATACGGCAAGCTCGCAGGGCATGGCCGTATTGAACTGATAGTCGGCTTTGTTTTTATAAGGGGAAATGTATTTTTTCTCTCCGCGGCGGACATTGGCCCACATCGACATGGTTTCTTCCGCGGCGGCTCCTCTGTAGTTGAAGTCGCGGACAAGCCGACGGACAAGCCGGAACCAGGTGCGCTTGAAGACGACGATGTCCTTGAACTCAACGTCGGACCGGGTTGAAACATACAGCTTGAACGCTTCGGAATGCTGCGAAGTGATAGCCTCGTTTAAGGCATGTATTCCCTCGAATACAACGACTTCGTCTTTCCCGAGCTTTAATGTTTTGGAAGGTTCACTGTCCCTTGTCCGGGTTGCAAAATTGTACTTCGGAACCGAAATTTCTTCACCGCCGGCAAGCTTTGTAAAATGCCGGTTCATGAGCGGAAGGTCAAGACAGAGAGGAGATTCCAGGTCGTACTCTCCTTCCGGGGTTTTCGGCGTATTCTCCGGCGTGACGGTGTTGTAATAGTCATCCATCGCAATATAATGCGTTTTGATGCCGAGCTTTTCCAGTGCTTCGCTCACCTTCATCGAAGTGGTGGTTTTGCCGGAGCCGGAAGGACCGGAGAGAAGCACAATAGGACTTTTGAGACTGTTGTCGGCGATTTTTGAGGCGGCAGTTTTAACCTGCTTCATGTACTCCGCATCGCATTCTTCGCAGAAACCTTTCGGGTCGCTTACCGTGCGTAAATTGATTTCATTTAAGTCAAACATACTTCTTGATGTACTCCAAAGGATATTTGGGGTTGACCTTTCTTGTAATTTTTCCGTTTTCAATAATTTTGGAACTGCCGCCGGCACCGAAAGCATAAATAGAGCAGAGCTCCTCCATCATGCAGATGTTGTAAATATTCTCATGGCCCGGCTTCGTCCAGCCCGTATTTTCAAACCCGCCGGACATGTTCTTCTGCCTGTAGAGATAATACGGTGCATAACCGGCAGAGCGCAGTTTTTTATAGGCATAGTCAAGCATGAGCCCAACTTCCTCGGCAGACGGCAGCTCGGTTTTGTTCAGCGTGATGGCCGAGCCGTTTTTCAGGGATAGTGTGTGAACGGTGATGTTTTCCGGCGCCATGGCAATGACTTCGTCAACCGTATATCGGAACCCATCGAGACTGTCGGAGGGAAGTCCGGCAATCAGATCGGTATTTACGTCGAATCCGCCGACTTTACGGACCGTATCAAGTGCCTGCCGTATGTCCTGAGCACTGTGCCGGCGCCCTATCGCTTCCAGAACCTCATCACGCATGGTCTGCGGATTGACCGATACCCTGGTAACGTGGTGCGCTTTCAATACTTTGAGCTTTTCCTCGGTAATGGTATCCGGTCTGCCCGCTTCAACGGTAAACTCCGGATGATGGCTGAGGTCGAATTTTTCTTCAAGCCTGCAGCACAGCGCATCCAGCTGGGCGGCACTGAGTGTCGTAGGCGTTCCCCCGCCAAAATAGATGGCGGCAATCCGCCCCTTGATTTCGGAACGGTCGATTTCTCGGAAAAGTGCCTCCACAAAGGGCTCAATGAGGCTCATGCTTTTCTCTACGGACTGGCTGACAAAACTGCAGTAGGCGCATCTGGTGGGACAGAAGGGAACGCCGACGTAAAGACAGACATCATCGCCCTGCAGGAGTTTGCAGGTGTTTTCGGTATACAGGGATGTCTCATAACAGAGAAGAGCCTTCTCCGGTGTCACGTCATACTCTTTTTCGAACAGAGCGGGATTCATTATCTGCCGCATGAGCTTGCCGGGCCTTACCCCGGTCAGAGCACCCCAGGGAGGCCTCTGCATTCCGGATGCCCTTACAGCCCGGTAGATGGAGGTTTTTATGATTCTCTGCGCAGTGCTGTCATTCAGTCCTTCCGTTTTCCACCTGGCGGTACCGCGGAAGCCCTTATATTTGCAGACAGCTGTTGCCCAGACATCACCGACCGACAGAGACGAATAGACATCATCGTCCAGCTGAAGGGCGGCTGAGGTCTGATCCACAGCATAATAATAATCATGTCCTTGCAATGTATAATTCATAAACGCCATTTTAGCAAAAAAGACTTGACATATCTACAAAAGATTGATATTTTACATATTTTTCTGGTTGACAAGAATAAAAACCCTGGTGTATTATGTTAACATAATGTATGATGTGGGCCAAAAAGTAATATACGGTGAGAGCGGAGTGTGCACGATAGAGGTCATAGGTCCGCTTAAGATGTCGGGGGCGGATCCCGGAAAGCTTTATTATCAGCTGACGCCGCTCATAGGGCGAGGAACTTATTTCGCACCTGTCGATTCCGGCGCCTTTATGCGGCCTATCATCAGCCGGGCGGAAGCGGAGGAGCTGATTGACAGCATACCGGAAATCCAGCCGGCCATCTGTAATGACAGCCGTTTTAATCATGTGGACGCCTTTTATAAGGAAATCTTTAAGCTTCACACGCCGGAAGCCATGGTGTCCATAATAAAGGGATTATATGAGCGCATGGCAGACAGAAAGACCAAGAGCAGCCGCGCCGAAGCAACGGTAAAGCGGGCAAAGGAAATCCTGCACGGCGAGCTGAGTGTGGCACTCGGCATACCGTATAACGAAGTAGAATCGTATATAACAGAACGCATCGGTTAATCACCCGATGCGTTCTTTCTCTTTTGGCTTTGCCATAACGGCAAAGCCATATTCTTTTTTCAGTTCGGATACAAGGGAAGAAACATCCGCAGCCTCTTCAAATATCCCGTATACGGCGGAGCCGGTTCCCGTCATGATGGAACCGAGAGCGCCGGCATTGCTGAGGCGGGCTTTTATTTCACCCACCACCCGCATCCGTCTGTCAGGCACATCTTCGAATACGTTGTACATTCTGCGGCAGACGTTGACCAGATCACCGCAGTCGAGAGCTTGGATGATTCCATCGGTATCCGGATGCACACGAAGCCTGACGGCATCCAAGGCCCGGAACAGTTCGGGGGTAGATACAGAAAACTCCGGCTTGGCTATGACAATACGGCAGGCCGGAAAGGGACTGAGCTGCGTGAGAATCTCACCGCGCCCTTCGGCCAGCGCCGTTCCGCCGAGCACGCAGAAGGCAACATCGGAGCCGACACGCTCGGCAATGCTGCAAAGCTGTGCCCCGTCAAGCGGAGTGCCGAAGGCCTTGTTGAGTGCCCTGAGCACGGCCGCGGCATCGGATGAACCGCCTGCCATTCCGGCACCGACCGGAATGTTTTTTTCAATGGTAATGGCAACGCCCTTTCCGGCATTCCCGGTCTGCTCCAGAAAAAGCCGGGCGGCCTTAACCGCGAGATTCCGCTCGTCTCCGGGAATGTACGGCAGAGAAGTTCTGGCAAACACCTTTCCGCTTTCCGTGATTTCGAGCGATATGTCATCGCAGAGCGTGACGGACTGCATGATCATGCGCATGTCATGATACCCGTCATCACGCGGTCTGGATACATCCAGCGATATATTCAGCTTTGCATAGGCTTTTTCCTGTATCATGCCGTCAGTATAACACGATTCGATGCCATCAGGCAATGTACGGAACACTGACAACGGTTACGTTGCGGCGTTTATCCAGGGCGAGCTTCAGCTGTACGGAGGTCTGATTGTGCAGCAGAGCGGCCCATTTCTTTTCGAAAACGAGCTGCGGAATGATGACGGTCAGCATTTCACCGGAGACAACTTCGTCGGCGAGGGAATCGATGTGCTTCAGAAGAACCCGGTTGAAATCACGAAGCTGCGTAACGTCGTATGTAAAGACGGAGCCTTCGATGTTCAGCGCATCAAGCTGCTTTTTCAGCTGTTCCTCCCGGCCGTCGCCGGCGGAAACAAAATAGAATTCAATGTTTCTGGCACCGAGCTGAATCGCATAATTCAGTGCCTTGATAAAGGATTTGTTCACGTTCTGAACGGGCATGACGACACGGCCTATGCCATTCGGATTGGCGGGACGCCGGTGAATGAGGGCATTGGGATCGCCGTTGATTTTCAAATCCTCGGCGACTTCGTTATAGTGCTTCTTAATCTGAAGCTTGAAGAATACGAGCAGCGGGATAAGAACAACAACAACCCAGGCACCTTCGGTAAAGCGGGTGATGGCAATAACGAGGCATACAACCGTGCAGATAACGGTGCCGAGAGCGTTGATGACGGCCTTTTTCTTCCAGCCCTTATCCTTGCGGCGGTACCAGTGCATGAACATACCGGCCTGAGAAATCGTGAAGGAGACGAAAACGCCCGTCGCATAGAGCGGAAGCAGCGCGTGGGTATCGGCCTTGAAAAGGAATATCAGTGCCGATGCGAGGAAGAATATAAGCAGAACGCCGTTGGAAAAGTTCAGCCTTGCCCCGCGCTGAGTGAACTGCCTTGGCATATAACCGTCTTTTGCCACCATAGCGAGAAGCAGGGGCATTCCGGCATAGGCGGTGTTGGCCGCCAGAGAAAGAATGATGACGGTGGCAATCTGGAATATGTAAAAGAACAGGCTGTTGCCGCCGAATATGGCTGCAGCGAGAGAGGCGATTGCCGTTACGTTTTCCTGCGGAGAGACATGGTACATGTCGGTCAGCACGGCTACGGAAATAAACGTAAAGCCGACGATGCAGGCCATGAGCATGAGTACAAGCTTGGCATGCTTCGGAGCGGGGTCGCGAAATGAAGGAACACCGTTTGATACGGCTTCAACGCCGGTAAGGGCCGTACAGCCGGAGGCGAAGGCTCGGAGAATCAAAAACAGCGTCACATCCTGCGTCGTCTGGCGTATTTCGGCAGCGGCGGCGGGAATGTTGCCGGGAACGAGTGCCTTGACGAAGCCGGTGATAATCAGAACAATAATGGAAAGAATGAAGAAATAGGTCGGCAGCCCGAACATGACGGAACTTTCCCGAAGCCCTCGCAGGTTGCCCCAGGTCAGGAGACATACAACCAGAAAAGCGATGAGCGCCTTATAGGGAGCAAGACCGGGGAAAGCGGAAACAATAGCTGCGGCACCGGAACAGCTGGAAACGGCGACCGTGAGGATGTACCCAACGGAGAGCGAAGAAGCGGCCACAAGTCCGGGAACCGTTCCGAGGTTGTCCATGCCGACAATGTAGGCACCGCCGCCTCCGGGGTAGGCATCTATTGTCTGCCTGTAGCAGATTACGAGGATGGCCAGCAAGGCAATGATGGCGCACATGACTTTTATCAGCATGCCGGTGGCCAGCATTCCCATCACGGGGAACAGAACCAGCAGAACTTCCTCTCCGGCATAGGCGACCGATGAAATCGTGTCACTTGAATAAATGGGAAGACCCCAGACTACTTTGAATTTTTCGCCTTCCAGTTGGGCATCTTCAAGAGCCGGCCCGATGACGATTTCTTTAAGACTCTTTTTCAAAACAGTACCTCGCAAAAAATAAAAAAACGCCGTGCAAAAGCACAGCGCAAAACGGCGCACAAACGCCGGCCTTCCACGCTGACGAGATTAGCTGTCGGGCTCGAGGGAAAGGTCCTCTATCCTGAAAAAGGAATGCGCCCCAAAAAACGGTTCTCCCGCTGCTGCTTCTGCAACATTAAGCAAGCACAATATAACAAGAATGAAATAAAAAGTCAAATCATCTGCGGCGTAAAACGGTGCCGAAAAGAATGAGTACGGGGTATATTTCAAGCCTTCCCATAAGCATCGTCAGCGTGAGAGCCACTTTGGAAAGAGCGGAGAATACGGCAAAGTTGCCGGCAGGACCGCAGAGCCCGAGCCCCGGACCGACATTGGAAATGCAGGTGAGAGAGGCCGAGAAACTGGTAAGAAAATCATAGCCGTCAAAAGATACGATAAAAGTAACCGCGGCAATGATGACAATATAAAGGAAGAAAAAGGAGCTTACGGTTGTTACAACGTTATCGGGCACGCATTTTCCGTCCATTCGGACTCGAGATATTCTTCTCGGAGAAATCATACCGTGGATGTCATTGCGTACATCCTTGACAAGCAGAATAAAGCGGGAAACTTTCAGCCCGCCGCCGGTACTGCCGGCACAGCTCCCCACAAACGTGAGAAACAGAACGATTCCTAGCGCATACTTCGGCCAGAACGAATAATCAACCGTCACATAGCCCGCGGTGGAGATAATCGAGGTAACGGTGAAGAAAGCATCGCGAAAGGCGTGACTGCCTCCGGCTCCGATTCCGATGGCGACAACACTGACGGTGATAATGGCCAGATAGACATAGAGCTCGGTGCTTTTCAGAGCCGTTCGGATTTTGCCCTTCAGCAAAAGATAATAGAGGTTGAAGTTGATGCCGAACAGAATGAGAAACACGCCGATGACAATCTCGATATAGGCACTGTCAAAGGCGCCGATACTGGCGTTTCGGGTGGAAAAGCCGCCCGTGCCTGCCGTGCCGAAGGCATGCAGCAGCGCATCAAAGAAATCCATTCCGCCAAGCATAAGCAGAACGGTCTCAACAGCGGTCATAACCGCGTATATGATATAAAGAATTCTGGCTGTGTCTCTGGCGCGGGGGACAAGCTTGCCGACCACGGGCCCGGGGACTTCCGCCCGCATGATGTGCATGGAATGCTCTCCGCTGAGAGGCAGAACGGCCATGACAAATACCAGGATTCCGAGCCCGCCTATCCAGTGTGTGAAAGAACGCCAGAACAGACAGCCTCTGGACATGGCCTCGACATCCGTGAGGATGGTGGCGCCGGTTGTGGTGAAGCCGGATACGGTTTCAAACAGTGCATCGATATAGTTCGGAATGTCGCCGCTTATCACGAACGGCAGAGCCCCGAAAACGGAGAGAAGAATCCAGATAAGGCTGACGGCCGCAAAACCTTCCTTGGCGTAAATCTTGGAAGAAATCTGCCTGACGGAGAAGAGGGCTCCGCCGCAGAGCGCTGCAACCAGGGCTGTAAGGACAAAAGGAAGAACACTTTCACCGTAAACCAGAGCCGTAATAAGCGGGAACAGCATAAGCCCCGCCAGAATCAACAGAGATGTGCCGGCAATCCGGCAGATGTATCGGGTATTCATCAGTCGGCAAATATGTCGGAAAAGCACTTGACGGTGCCGGATGCACTGACGATTACGGCATGATCGCCGAGAAGAATGGAACTGCCGCCGTCGGGGATGATGCATTCCGAACCGCGGATAAGCGCAGCAATGATGACGCCCGGCTTGAAATGCAGATTTTTGAGCATGATGCCGGTATGTCGGTCGATTTCGCCTATTTTTATTTCAACGGCCTCGGCAAGCCCGCCGGCCAGCGGAATCATAGTTTCTATGCTGCTTGAATCCTTGGAGTTTTCAAGCGCTCTGACGTAGGAGGCAATGTGCCTCGCTACGATTTCGCGGATGGTGACGACACTGTCGATATCCGAACTTGCGGTGACTTCGGCAAAGTGATCGTGCATCACCTTTGTAATGACGGTGCCGGCCCCCAGAGACTTGGCATATACGGAAGTGATGATATTGTCTCCGTCATCGCCGGTAAGAGCAATGAAAGCGTCTCTTTCATCAATGCCTTCTTCGCCGAAGACACTGCTGTAGGTGGCATCTCCGTAAAGAACGTGGGCATCCGGAATGATGTCGCACAGCTCACGGCAGCGCTCGTAATCCTTTTCGATGACGGTGACGTCGATATCGCATTCATGCAGAATCTTTGCGAGATAGACGCTGATTCTGCCGCCACCCATAATCAGAGCTTTTCGCACGTTTTTCTGTTCGGGATGGAGCGCGGTAAAGAATTTTTTCAGTTCTGCGTTCGTACCGGTGACGCTGAGCGTGTCGCCGCTTTTGATCATGAAGTCGCCGTTGGGAATGAAAGCGCCGTCTTCCCTTTCAACGAGGGAAATCAGGACCTTGGCACCGAAGAGCCTGCGGATGTCCTTAACCGGTACGCCGTCAATCTTGTCACCTTCGAAAACCCTGCACTCGGCTATCTCGAGGGTGCCTTTGGAAAAAGTATCGACCCTTGTTGCACCGTGGAAGCGCAGAATTCTGGATATTTCCGCCGCACATTCATATTCCGGGTTCACGAGAGAGTCTATTCCGAGCGCATCGCGCAGAAAATCACGGTTGCTGTGATACTCCGGGTCGCGTACTCTGGCCAGAACATGCTTTGTACCCATTTTTTTGGCAGAAATGCCGCAGAGCATGTTGGTCTCATCCTTTTCGGTCACGGCAATCAGAAGATCCGCCCGGTCTGCACCGGCTTCCCGCAGGACCGATGAGGATGTGGCACTGCCCTCGATGCAGATAACATCCTGCTGGCCGGATACCACGGAAATGATGTCCGGATCACGCTCTATCAAAGTGATGTCGTGTGCATCAGCCGAGAGTACGGAAGCAACGGCTCCGCCTACTCTGCCGGCACCGGCTATGATGATTTTCATATCTTCCTCCACCGGAAAAAAGGTGATATAATTATACTATTATAAAAATAATAAAGCAATTACGGAGAGGTTCATTATGAAATCCGAAGCAAAGCTTTCCTTCCTGGAAGCTGCCGGAATCATCGTCGGCCACGGTGTCGGCGCCGGTATACTCGCGGTTCCTTATCTCGCCGCACACAACAGCATACGGGAGATTGTCCTGGTTCTCCTGTTCTGCTTTCTCTTCAATATAGTTCTCCACCTTCTGATAGCCGAGCTGTCGCTCAATAACGACGGAGCGCAGTTCGTCACCTGCTTTGACAGAGAACTGTTTTCGGGCAAGTTCAAGAAGATTTTTACATGGCTGGCGTTCGGTCTGCTCGGCGCCTCGGTCATCGTCAACGTCACGGCATTTCTGACGGGGGCCGCTGCCGTATTCCGTTCCTGGTTCAACCTGCCGGATGTTCTCGGCATGCTGCTGTTCTATGTCATAGGGGCCGGCGTCGTCTTCGTCGGCATGAAGCTCGTGGGCATCTGCGAAAAGTATGCCGTTCTGGCAATGGTCGCCGTTGTGGGCATTCTTTTCGTTTCCGCGCTTTCCGGCCGTACGCATGCCATGCCTTCCGGTTGGAGGGGACTGAACAACGCGCTGGCCCTTTTCGGTTCCGTCAGCTTTTCCCTCTCGGCGGTCATGAGTACGCCGCAGGTGGTAAAGGGTCTCGGCGGCGATACCAAAAAAATAAGGGGTGCCATCATCTGCGGGCTTGCCATCAACGCGCTTCTCATCTTCTTCGTTACCATCACCACGCTGATAGGAGCGGGCGCAGAGAATATTACGGAAGACGGTGCGCTTGTAGACCTTGCCAAGTCGCTCGGCGGCTGGGTGAGTGTGGTCGGTTATGTATTTACGCTTCTGGCCTTGGCAACTTCCTTCTGGGCAAACACTCTCAATCTGCGAGACATTATCAGTGAACAGACCAAATGGGGCCTGCGCCTGAGCTGGCTTGCCGCATCGCTGCCGTGCCTGCTTCTTGCCATGTTTTCCATTTTTGGTTTTGTTACGCTTACGAGATTCGCCGGCATCATTCAGGTGGTTACGGGTCTCGGCATTATCGTTGCCTATGCGCTTTCCAGAAAACGCGTCGGCAAATCCGAGCTTCTCGGAAATTTCGGTTCGCTTCCGTTTCAGATTCTGGTTGCCGTGTGCACGCTTCTGGCAACGGTCGGCAGCCTTGTGAGCGTGGGCTGACGCGGTATGATTTATCAGTATGTTTTCGGCAGAGAGGCCGGGCCTCTCGGTGCCCTTCTCGATAAGAAAACGCATAGCCGGGATTATTACTTTACCCGCGATACGGCTAGAATCCGGCTCGAGCGTTCAAACTGCAAAGTCTATACGCTTACAACCCCGGAGGGGCTGAAGCTCAAGGGCTTCTATTATCCGGCGGGCGAAAAGCCTTCGGATACGATCGCCCTCATCATTCACGGCTACCGGTCCAACCACAGCGAAACGGCCGGAATTTTCAAAGAATTGTATCATTCCCGCGGAATAGACATTTTTGCGGTGGATAATCCGGCTGCCGGGCAGAGCGAAGGAGAACTCATAGGCTTCGGCTATACCGAAAGCCGGGCGGCATTCCTGTGGCTGGAAATGCTCAGCCTTGAATTCGGAGAGGATGTTAAAATCATTCTGCACGGTTTTTCGCTCGGAGGCGGAGCGGTCCTTCTTATGAGCGACAGAGTCCCCAACACCGTGAAGTTTATCATAGACGACTGCGGTTTTTCCGGGGCACCGGGCATTCTCAAACCGCAGCTCGGTCTTCTGTACCAGCCGCTGAATATCATGAATTTGGTTAAAACGGATTTCAAGCTCAGTCTCGGCATGACGCGTGTGAAGCCGCATCTGAAACATGCAAAGGTGCCGGTCCTTTTCGTCCACGGCATGCAGGACAAAAAGGTTCCGTTCTCCATGGGAAAGGAGCTTTTTCGAATCTGCCCGACGTATAAGGACCACCTCTGGGTGGAGCAGGGGGCTCACATGGAATGCATTTGGCTTTCCCCGGAGGAGTACGGCAAAAAGATTGATGCATTCATCGCGTTTTTCTGTTGACATTTTTTTGTAAGCGGTTATAATTTTTACAACCGAATAGAGTTTGATAGAGGCGCGGTAGCCAAGAGTAGTTCCGAAAAAAGCGCAGGGAAGCGTTGGAATGAAAGGGGTGTCCGCCGAAGGGTTCCGGAGTTCCCTTTCCGGTTCGCCTGGGCCATGAGACAACATCTTGTGGACTGTCGCATCTTCCGGATGCGGAGCGCTGTCGTGACTTTCCCTTTGTATTATACAAGTCGTGAACAGTATCTGCTCTGTTCACGATTTTTTTATTAGGAGGTACATAGTATGTACGGAACCTTCTGGGCCCTCATTCCCCCGCTTTTTGCGATAATCCTGGCCCTGATTATCAAGGAGGCCTATTCCTCTCTGTTCCTCGGTGTAGTCCTCGGCGCTCTCTTCGTGGCAAACTTCAATCCCGTGGCAACCCTCGACACCATTGTGAACGACGGTCTCGTAGCGGCCATTGCCGACAATGCCGGTATCTTCCTCTTCCTGGTTCTTCTGGGAGTCATCGTAGCTCTGGTCAACAAGAGCGGCGGCAGCGCAGCCTTCGGCCGCTGGGCAAAGGAACACGTCAAGACCCGTGTCGGTGCGATGCTCGCAACCTTCCTGCTCGGTGTCCTGATTTTCATTGACGACTATTTCAACTGCCTCACGGTCGGCGCGGTCATGCGCCCCGTAACGGATACGCATAAGATTTCAAGAGCAAAGCTCGCATGGCTCATTGATGCCACCGCCGCTCCGGTCTGCATGATTGCCCCGATTTCTTCCTGGGCAGCTGCTGTTTCCGGCGTCGCAAGCGATTTGAATACCGGCATTTCCGGCATCCAGCTCTTCATCAAGGCGATTCCCTACAACTTCTATTCTCTTCTCACATTCGTCTTCATCATTGCACTTTGCCTTATGAAGTTCGACTACGGCCCAATGAAGGTCGCCGAAATGGCAGCCCAGCTTGACGGCAACCTCGGTGCTCTCGGTGAATCCGAAACCAAGACCGAGACAAACGAAAAGGGCAAAGTCATTGACCTGATTTTCCCGGTTGTTGTGCTTATCATCTTCTGCACGCTCGGCATGCTTTATGTCGGCGGTTTCTGGGCAGGCGAAACATTCATCGACGCCTTCGGCAACACAGACGCTTTCGTAGCTCTCCCCTGGGGCGGCATCATCACGCTGGTCATCACGGTTATCTACATGCTCTGCCGCAAGGTTATGAGTTTCAAGGAAGCCATGGAATGCGTACCGCAGGGTTTCATCGCCATGATTCCTCCGATTCTCATTCTCACGCTTGCCGTTTCCCTCAAGTCTATGACTTCTTCCCTCGGCGCTGCCGAATTCGTACATGACCTCGTTCAGGGTGCAGCCGGTTCTCTGTTCAGCATGCTCCCGGCCGTCATCTTCATCGTTGCCTGTGTTCTCGCTTTCGCAAGCGGTACTTCCTGGGGCACTTTCGGTATCCTCATTCCTATCGTTGTCGCCATCTTTGATCCGACCAGCCCGCTACTCATCATCGGCATCTCCGCATGCTGCGCAGGCGCTGTCTACGGCGACCACGTTAGCCCGATTTCCGATACCACGATTATGTCCAGCGCCGGTGCCCAGGTCAATCACCTGGAGCACGTTTCAACCCAGCTTCCGTATGCAAGCACGGTTGCCATCGTCAGCTTTGTAACCTACATCTTTGCCGGCTTCGTTCAGAATGCCGTCATAAGCCTGGTCTTCGGTGCCGTCCTCATTGTTGCAGCACTGTTCGTTATCAGGAACCTCGAAGCCAAGAAGGCAAACAGCTGAGGCCCGATTCAAAAAATGCATTCCGCAGGTACCGCTTTTCCGGTACCTGCGGTTTTCTTTTCCTTGTTTTACAAACGGCGAAGGAGTAAAATAAACATTTGTAAAAATATCAACTACAGGAGCATAAACATGTCAGTAGCAAAAGCAAAAGAGTATCTGGAACCCCGCGGCTACGGGAACAAAATCGACATTCACGACGAACCCTGCGATACCGTGCAGAATGCTGCCCGCATTGTCGGCGCCAGCGAAGCGGAAATCGCAAAGACAATGTCTTTTCTGGTTGATGAGCAGCCCATCGTCATTGTTACAACGGGCGATACCAAGATAGACAATGCCAAATACAAGGCCTTTTTCCACAAGAAATGCAAAATGGTCCCCTGGGACGATGTGCAGAACATAATCGGTCATGAGCCCGGCGGCGTTTGTGCCTTCGGTGTCAACGAAAACGTAAAGCCCTATCTCGATGTTCAGCTTAAGCGTTTCCCGATTGTTCACTCCGCGGCGGGAGCCCCGGAGGCCACCATTTCTCTTTCCCCCGAGGAGCTGGAGACGCTTCTGGCTCCGGTCGAATGGATAGACGTCTGCAAACCGATTGTTGAAGAGCAAGCTTGAATCAACAGTAAAATACCGCGCGGCCAACGCCTGGGAATTCATCCGGTTCTTCGGGAAATGGGTGGGTATAGCGGCCCTTATCGGCATAGTGGGCGGATTCGTGGGTTCGCTGTTCTACTCGAGCGTCGTTATGGCGACGGATGCGCGAAATGCGGCCCCCTGGCTGGTTTATTTTCTGCCGCTTGCCGGCCTGATTATTGCCGGCATGTACAAGGTGCTGAACCTGGAAGGGGAGAACACCAACGGCATCATTGATGCCATACTTCTTGGCAGAAATGTTCCCTATGCGCTGACGCCTGCAATTTTCGGCGCCACCGTGCTGACGCATCTTTTCGGCGGCTCGGCCGGCCGTGAAGGTGCCGCCCTTCAGATTGGCGGCAGCATCGGCTGCAACGTCGGCAAGATTGTAAAGCTGGATGAGAAAGAGGAG
This sequence comes from Candidatus Limivicinus sp., assembly GCA_045640405.1. Taxonomy (GTDB): domain Bacteria; phylum Bacillota; class Clostridia; order Oscillospirales; family Oscillospiraceae; genus Limivicinus. Next base: position 16,812 of record JAZUEY010000058.1, on the reverse strand, counting down.
CGGCTGGCTGTGCTCGCCGGCATGTCCGCCGTGTTCTCGGCCCTTTTCGGCACACCCATTGCGGCAATTGTATTTGCCCTGGAGGTCTGTTCGGTCGGTATCATCCACTATTCGGGGCTCGTGCCCTGCGGTGTGGCATCGCTTGTGGCCTTCGGCATCACGCGGCTCTGCGGCATTGCACCGACGAGGTTTGCAATGGTTGCGGCGGAGCGCGGCATGCCGCTGCTTCTGAAGGTGGTTGTTCTGGCCGTCCTCTGTGCCGCACTCAGCGTTGTTTTCTGCCGTATCATGCATGCCAGCGGGAAGATTGCCTCGAGAACGGTCGGAAATCCTTTCCTTCGTGCTTTCCTCGGCGGTCTTGTCCTTGTCGCTCTTACGGTTCTTGTCGGGAATAACGACTACAACGGCGGCGGTGTGGATGTCATCGTCAGGGCTGTCGAGCAGGGCGAGGCGGATATTCCTGCCTTTGCATGGAAGATGCTTTTCACGGCCATTACTCTCGGCTGCGGCTTCAAGGGCGGAGAAATCGTACCCACATTCTTCATAGGTGCCACCTTCGGCTGCGTTATCGGTCCGCTTCTTGGCATTCCGGCCGGTTTTGCGGCGGCCATCGGTCTCGCGGCAACCTTCTGCGGTGCCGTCAACTGCCCGCTGACCTCCGTCATTCTGGCAACGGAGCTTTTCGGCTCGGAATACATCGTGTATTTCGCTTCGGCCTGTTTCATAGCCTACATGCTCTCGGGTTACACAAGCCTTTACGAGGAGCAGAAAATCATTTACTCGAAGCTCAAGGCCGAATACATCAACATCAAAGCGGAATAATGCTTATAAAGAAACCGGGACACGGCGTTTTGCCGTGTCCCGGTTTCTTCATGGCTTTACAGCAGCATGATGCCTGTCAGCATGTGGGAAATGTAGCTTTTGTCAAGCCGGTAGGAGGGGAAGAGCCCGTCGTGATAAGTACAGATTGGGCAGGAAAAGATATTTTCCTCCGGAATGCCAAAGCGAAGGAGACTCGTCTTTACCGCTCCGGCCACGTCCAGCTTGTATTTTCCGCTTCCGTCCGGCATGAACAGGGCGGCGACCTCTTCCTCGCTGAAATTTTCCAGAAAAGGCGGTATCAGATCATCACCGACCTGATAGCAGTTTCTGCAGATGCTCGGGCCGAAGGCAATCAGCAGATCTTCCTTCTTCGTGTCGTAGTTCTGCTCCATCAACTTAATGGCCTTGATGGAAATAAGCCCGGCGGTGCCTTTCCAGCCGCTGTGAATCATGCCGATGGCCCGGTTCACGGGATCCAGCATAAAAACGGGCACGCAGTCCGCTTCGCGTGTGCAGAGCAGCAACCCTTTTTCGTTGGTAATCAGCCCGTCGCAGTCTCCCTCGTCCGGCAGGCGGACAACGCCGTTGCCGCCGTTGGCATGCGTAACGGCCCGGACGACGGTCGTGTGGGTCTGCGAGGGACGCACCATATCGTCCGGCGTGATGCCGAGCTCCCGGCCGAGTTCTTCATAATTGCTCAGCGCACCTTCTTCGCCGTATTTCCATTTGCCGACTTCCTTGTAGGTGCACACGGTTTTTACAAGCCCCGTACAATCCAGTTTTTCGATGGAATAGTATTTCATATGCTTATTATAAAGCAAAAGAACGGTAAAGACAAATATTACCCCTGACCGACATCTATGAATGTGCAGTTGTTCTGAAAATCCCGGCTTCTGATGATTTCGTCCGTCTGTTTTATCTGGAGTTCTTTCGCGATATGTTCTATTGTCTCCATGTCGGATGTTCCGGATGTTACAACGATATAACCTTTTTCGGGGCTGAAACGGATGACAAAATAGTAATGCATGTCTTTTTCCGGAATATGAATATCCAGTTCTTCAATATCAACGGCATCCTGATGTCTGGTGGCTTCAAACTTCTGCACCTGCTCGTTACTCCACTGTTCCTGCGTGATTTCACCGGGAGTCTGGTCCAGCATCAGCAGGGCACCGTCATTCAGAAACTGCGGAGCATAGAAAAGTTCAACTCTGTACGGCTGATAATTATCGCTTGCGGAATCTACTTCGGGTGCCATTTCGGACACGAGATTTGTACGCCAGCCGTCATCGTCACAAGCCCAGGCATTTCGTTCTTTGCTTGGCTCAAAAGGAAGCCAGCCTTCTTTGAATTTCGCGCCATAGCATTCCTCCGGGCCTTCAAACTTCATAACATAGGTCAGGTCGGTCCATTCATGAAAGCCGGTTTCGGAATCATTCCAGACAGTACGGTACTTTTCATCATCGTATGCCTTTCTTCCGCTCATGGTGAAATAGCCGATGGCAAATGCCGAGACAATCAGGGTCACTGCGATTGCGGCGGCAATCAGTGCCGTTCGCGTCACTTTTCTCGCCTGCTTTTTAAGATGAACGGGACCGGTTGCAGAACATTCTTCCGCAAGGTTGAGGTATCTGTCATCCAATAATTGGAAAGCATCTATCAGATTGTCGCGGTTCATGGAATCATTCCCTCCGTTTCCAAGTAATTCTTCAGCGAATGCCTTGTGCAGGAAAGCCGGTATTTGACCTGCCGCTCCGTCAAGGCGGTTCTTTCGGCTATGGCGCTGATGGACAGGGCATAGTAGTAACGCAGAACAAACAGACGGGCATCCGTTTTCTCCTGCTGCGAGAGAAAGCTGTTGAGCAGCCTTCCCAGTTCCCGGGCTTCCAGTGCATCTTCCGCACTACCGGCACGGTCCGGAATGCATTCGTCGAATTCATCCAACAGTTCAAGCGTCTGCCTATGGCTGTATTTTCCGGAATTGTGCCTTAGACGGTCAAAGGAAAGATTCCTCGTGATGCGTGACAGGAAATGCCGCAGAACGTTCGGCCTTGTGGGCGGCATTGCGTTCCACGCCCGAAAATAAGTATCGGAAACGGTTTCTTCCGCGTCTTCCTCACAATGCAGGATATTCAAAGCTATGGCATTGAGATACGCTCCGTATTTATCGGCCGTTTCGGAAATGGCAGCCTGATTGCGCTCGAAATATAAGTCAATTATTTCATTATCTTTCACAGAATACCTCCTTCGCAGAAAGATCTTACACCAATCATGACGTAAAATTTACGCAAACGGACAAAACGCGGCTCTTTACTATTATACATGGTGGCACAGATGAAATAAAACGTGTATAATAAAATAGAATATTCTATCCGGAGGACTGGGATGAACTGTCCGTCATGCGGCGGCGAGTATGCCGACTGGGCGCAGAAGTGCCCTTACTGCGGCACCGTGAATGAAGCCGCCGACGAAAAACTCTATCTTGAGCATCTCGAGCAAATCCGGCAGAGGCTTGACAGTGTCGATGAAGAGGCCGAACAGGCTTACAAAAAAGACATAGGGAGTTCCGTCGGGCGCATCGGCAAAATAGCCCTGGCGGTTCTGGCGGCCGTTATGCTCATTTCGGCGCTGGCCGTGGGCATTTCCGCTGTTTCAAAACGGCGTACCGAGGCGGAAAACATCCGGCAGAGCGAGTGGGAAAACGAGGAATTCGCCGTACTGGATACATGGTATGCCGCCGGTGAGTTTGAAAAGATTATAAAAGAGGAAGAAAGGCTCTTCCTTTCCGACAGCGACTATTCTCTCTATAACTGGCCGCATTACAACTTCGTTTTCGATTACTGGATGCCTTATAATACCCTGCAGGCGAATCTGGAGAATTGGGCGGAGTGCCGCATAGATAAGTTCTCTCTCAGCGACAGCCTCTATTATGCCGCCCTGCTGAAATACGGCACCCGGGAGGATGTCCTCAAAAGGCTGACGGAGGCGCAGAAATATAACGGCCGCTACGGCCTTTCCGAAGAGGAAGCCTTAAAGGCACGGGAATTCGGCGCTCCGGCGGATGGGCTCTTCCGGGATAAACTCGGCTGGAGCGAAGAGACGGCGGCCGCCTTTCTGGACGAGGCCGTAAGCGATGATTATGTGAAAATCTCCGTCTGCGACGAACTCGCAGAGAAACTGATAAAGGAGGGCAGAACATGAAATGCAAATGGTGCGGAGCCGCCGTTTCGCTGAACGATGAATTCTGCCCGTACTGCGGAGCCCTCAATGAGCCGGCAAGAAAGCACATTGAGGATATGAAAAAGTTCAGTGCCGACTACAGCGCCACAAAGAGCGAGGTGCTCGGCAATGTGGAAAAGCAGAGCGGGAAGCACAAAAGAATCATAACGATAGTCATCCTTGTTCTGCTCAATGTTCTTGTTCTCATAGGCAGCCTGGCGATGGACGATGTCCGGTATACTTTCGAGGACATGCGGACGCATGCAAAGGCGGGGGAATACGCCCGAAAAATGGCCGAGTTCGAAAAGGAAGAGAACTTCCGGGCGATGTCGGAGTATTATCTGGACCTCAACCTGTATTCCGAAGAGGCCACCCGGCACTATGACGCGGTGGCAGAGATGGCAAGGAGCCTGTGCAAGGCCGAAGACAGCCTGTATTATCTCTTGAACGACGACGTGCAGTCCTACAGGACGGAAGGCGAACTGCTGCAGGATGTTGCACGCTGTGTCGGCGAGTTCTATGCAACTTACGCCGAAAAAGAAGGTACCTGGCGGCCGGAGCGATTCTCCGCCGAACACCTGCAGACCATGCAGAAGATGGACGGATATCTCCGCTCGGCTCTGAAGAGTTACTGCGGGCTGAGCGACGAAGACCTGGACCGCCTTCCCGAACTGGAAAGCCAGAGCATCCTGTTTGTGATAGGAAGGAGCCTCGGATACTATGCATAAAATACAGAGCTTGAAAGCTCCCACATCCGTTGTTGTACTGATTCTTGTCATTCTGCTTGCCGTCAATGTGCTGGCGTTTACCATACGGCTGAGCAATGCGTTGACGTCCGGGTATACATACGAGTACAGCGATCTGATGCGAAGCGCCGAAAGACGGGACATGCCGGAACTGGCCGACGGTATTTTCCGGAACGAAACGCAAAGCCGCACCCCGCAGCAGGATACTTCCGACATGAAGAATCTGGTGGATTTCTACGATGCGGCCTTCCTGTACTATGCAGGGGAGGAAAATGCTTCCTCGAAGATGGAAGCTGCGCGCTCGGCCATCGGGAACGAAAAATTGCAGAACATAGCAAACGAACTCGGCGGTGTGTTTGAATCCGCCGCGAAATAAAGAACAGACAACAGAGAGAAGAAAAAATGAGAATTGTTGTAAAAGTCGGAACCTCCACGCTGACCCACAGCACGGGAAACCTGAACATACGCCGTGTCGAACAGCTATGCCGCGTGCTGAGCGATATCAAAAATGCCGGCCACGAAATCATTCTGGTCACATCCGGAGCTGTCGGAATGGGGGTTGGCAAACTCTCCTTGAAGGGGAGACCGTCGGACATCCCTTCCAAGCAGGCAATAGCGGCCGTCGGCCAGTGCGAACTGATGTATACCTATGACAGGGAGTTCTCCGAGCACAATCATGTGGTGGCGCAGATTCTCCTCTCCGCATACGATGTGGAGAACGAGGAACGCCGCACGAACTTCCACAACACCATCTTCCGCCTTTTGGAGCTCGGTGTTCTCCCGATTATCAACGAGAACGACACCGTGGCCACGGAAGAGCTGACGATAGGCGATAACGATACGCTCAGCGCCATCGTTACCGTGAGCGCCGGAGCGGACCTGCTGATTCTGCTCTCGGATATCGACGGGCTGTATACGGCTGACCCGAGAACCGATCCGGATGCGCAGCTTCTGAAGGAAGTACACGGCATTACGCCGGAGATTGTGGCTCTTGCCGGAGGAAAAGGCAGCGCCCTGGGCACCGGCGGAATGACGACCAAACTGCACGCGGCTTCCATCGCCAATGAAGCCGGCATCGATATGATTATTACCAACGGGAACAACCCGGAAGTCCTTTATGACATCATAGAAGGCAAACAGGTTGGCACAAGATTTATTGCGGGGTGAATGATATGACAACTCAGGAAATACTCATTGCGGCCAAAAAGGCGGCTCCCGCCCTGGCCGGCGCAGACAGTGAAAAGAAAAACAGAGCGCTGCTTTCTATGGCAGAAGCCCTTCTCAGACGCAGCGGAGACATTCTCGCGGCCAACGCTCTCGATGTGGAAGCGGCCAGGGGCAGCATAAACGAGGTTATGATAGACCGCCTGACGCTGACCGACGAGCGCATTGCCGGAATGGCGGAAGGCATACGCCAGGTGGCGGAACTGCCGGATCCCGTCGGCCGGGTAATCCGGCGCGTGGAGCGCCCGAACGGCCTTGTCATCGACAGAATGAGCGTGGCAATGGGCGTTATTGCCATTATTTACGAGAGTCGGCCGAATGTAACCTCCGACGCGGCGGTTCTGGCCATCAAGGCCGGCAGCGCCTGCGTTCTGCGCGGAGGTAAGGAAGCCTACCGCTCGGCAAAGGCTATTGTCGATGCCATGCAGGAAGGGCTCCTCTCCGAGGGTCTGCCCGCAGAGCTTGTACAGCTGGTGGAGGACACCACAAGAGAGAGTGCCAACGAGCTGATGAAGGCAGTCGGCGATATCGATCTGCTCATTCCGCGCGGAGGCAGAGGCCTCATCAAGGCCTGCCTGGATAATGCAAAGGTCCCCTGCATCCAGACGGGTACCGGCATCTGCCACATCTTTGTGGACAAATCCGCCAATCTCGCCAATGCCCTGAATATCATTGAAAACGCCAAGACCAGCCGGCCCTCCGTCTGCAACGCCGAGGAAGTGCTGCTGGTGCATAAGGATGTTGCGGCCGAGTTCCTGCCGGCCCTGAAGGCAAGGCTCGTCGATGAGCGCCTTGCCGCCGGGAAGCCCCCCGTCGAGCTGCGTCTGGACGAACGCGCCGCCGAAATCATCGAGGGCACAAAGGCTTCCGCGGAGGACTTCGATACCGAATTCCTGAATTACATTCTCGCCGTCGGTATCGTGGACGGCGTTGAAGAGGCCATCAACCACATCGCCGCCCACTCCACCGGCCACAGCGACGGCATTATCACCGAAGATGCGGCGGCAGCCGATGCCTTCATCTCCTGTGTGGACAGTTCCGCCGTCTATGTGAACGCATCCACCCGCTTTACCGACGGCGGCGAATTCGGGCTGGGCTGCGAAATGGGCATCTCCACCCAGAAGCTCCACGCAAGAGGCCCGATGGGGCTGGAAGAGCTCACAACGTATAAATACGTCATCCGCGGCAACGGCCAGATCCGATAACGAAAACCCCGATGCAATTGCGCATCGGGGTTTTATTACAGTATGTCTTTTATTATCAGCTCAGGGCGGCTGATGTATCGCTTCCCGTTAGGGAACAGCAGGCAGTAGATGTGAGCCTGCACAAAGATGAACGGCACTGCAAAACACTGCACGAGGCTGCAAAGAACTGCTGATTTTGCGCTATTTTATGTTATGCCTGCATCAGCACAGGGATTGCAGATAATTCTATGATCATTTTCTGCTTTAACTCTCTTACGTCAATATCGTTCTGCATATTGAGAAAATATCTGTCAGATACTCCGAAATACTTTGCCAGACGAAGTGATGTATCCGCAGTAATCTTACGTCTGTTATGAAGAATATCCTGTATTCTTGATGTAGGCACATTGATAGCTTTGGAAAGAGCGTATGCTGACACACCAAGAGGTTCCATGAATTCCTCTTGCAGGATTTCGCCTATAGTTGGGGCTTCAATCTTCATTTCCATTACATACCTACCTTTCAATGGTAATCTACGATTTCAACATCGTAGAAATCATTATCCTTCCATTTGAAACACACTCGATACTGATCATTGATTCGAATGCTGTATTGCCCCTCGCGGTCACCGCTCAAAGCTTCCAGACGGTTATTGGGAGGCACGCGCAAATCTCCTAAATTCGCTGCATTGTCTATCATAATCAGCTTTCGCAGTGCAACCTTTTGAATGGACTCAGGGAGCTTTTTTGAGAATATCTGGTTATATACTTTCTCTGTCTCTCTGTCAGCAAAGCTTCTTATCATGGCAACATTATATCTGCTAAGCGTGTATATGTCAAGCGGGTATATTGAAGATTGTATAAGTTGGCTCCGAGGACGCTCTATATTCTGTTCCCTCATTTTTCAAAGAAAAATGACTAACGAGTGAGCGCCCAACCATGTGCGCCGATGGTCAGGCGGTCACGCACTTATGACAATAGGGACTGTCCCCGACTGTCATGTGAAATATTTCGACGAAGTCGAAATGTGCAATGAGAGCCTGTCAATTCGACAGGCTCTCGTTATTACAGTATATCTTTGATGTTCAGCTCCGCTCTGCCGCCGTTGCCGGTTGTACAGAGCGCTGTTTTATAGCCTTGAATTTCGCCGTATTCTTCGAAATGGTAGTCTTTTGCGGATTCCCCGAGCAGAACGGGAACACCGCCGGCCAGAGAAATTTTGAAGGCATCGAAAGGCAGGCTCATTCCGAGAGCGGTTGCCTTCATGTAGCTCTCCTTCAAAGTCCAGAGACGGAAAAACATGTCTGCTTTTTGAGCCTCGCCGGCTTCCTGCTCAATGGCGAGCGTTTCACCGGGGCAGAAGAAACGCCTTGCAAGGTTTCGGTCGATATCGCGGATTTTCTCTATGTCACAGCCGCATTCATTGGGGGAAACGGCACAGAGAACCCAGCTGCCCGCGTGAGAGAGGCTGAAAAAAGGCATCTCTTCTCCGACGAGATAGGGCTTGCCGTACTCGCCGGTCCGGAAAGAAGGCTCGTAATTCTTCAGCCCGAAGTCCCGCAGCGCCTTTCGCAGGAGAAGTTCCGCACCGAGCGAAAGATTTTGGTCGGCCCGGAAGGCATAGCGCATTGTTTTCTCCCGGCGCTCGGCACTCACCGCGGCGAGCGCCGCCTCGAAAAGCGCGGAATCATTCAGCGGACCGACGTTGGCGGCATAAAGAAGCGTTTCGCCGTTCACGGCCGGTATCCGTCTTGCGCCCTGTCGGTATGTTCGGCACGGGCGCGATATTCGTCCTTCAGAATAACGGAGGCCATTTCGTCAAAGGCTTTGGTATCTCCGCTGGTAAAGTACCGCTCCGAACCGCCGCTGCCTTCCAGACCGTTTGCCCGGATGTAGCCGGCCAGAGCTTCGGCACCGCAGCCGGAGGCGGAAACAATCTGCACGCCATCGCCGAGAAAAGCTTTTATGGCGTCTTCTATGATGCCGAAATGCGTGCAGCCGAGAAGAACGGCCTCCACACCGGTGCTTTTCAGAGGAGAGAGATATTTTTCAACCGCCGCTGCCAGCAGCGGGTCCTTTTTATCCGTATGCCCGTTTTCGCACAGCTCTACAAAGTCCTGGCAGGCAATGCCGAGGACTTCCCTTTTTCCGCCGCAGAGAGCGGAAATCCCGTTTTTGAAGGCACCGGCCCGGATGCTGGCATCCGTGGCCAGAACGGCGAGCGGTGCATCACCGGGAATCGAGGCCATCTTTTCCGTCGACGAGGTCAGCACGTTGAATACCGGCAGGGGAAACGAATTCAGAACGGCCATCGAGTTGGAGGCAACCGTGCCGCAGGCGGCAAGGACCGCCTTGCAGCCGAACGATGCCAGAAAACGCAGATTGTTTTCAGCCAGACGGTTCAGCTCGTCCAGCGTCTTTACACCGTAAGGACAATTGGCGGTATCCCCGAAATATATGATGTTTTCAGCCGGAAGCAGCTCTTTGAAGGCGGCCAGCGCGGTAAGACCGCCGAGACCGGAATCAAAAAAACCTACGGGCCTGTTATCCATGAAATTCCTCCGATAGAAACAATGTTCCCATTTTAGCCTAAAAGGGAAGAGATAGCAACCGGGAAAGCCCCGGCGCTTTAAGCCGGCTAGGGGCCGAACACGGCCTCCAGCAGGGAGAGATATTCGTTATAAAGATTGGGGCAGGCTTCCTTTACCTCGGGGCAGAGCGCGAGAATGCTTTTATAGTACCAGGCGTTCTCACCGGGGTCCTTCTGGTTGAAACGGTTCCAGAGCTCGTCCCCAATATCATCATAATCATGCTTTAAGGACCGAAGATTCGAAAGCTTATCCGCAAAGGCAATGTATTTGACGTCGGCATCCGCACAGGCGGCCAGAGAATCCAGCGTCTCCTGCTTTCGGGCCCTCCAGGTTTCGGACTTGGGCGTGCCGATGCGCTTGTCTTCGCTTTCATGCGTTACGAGCTCTGCCACGCGGCGGCCGAATTTTTCTTCTATCACGTCGGCACCGGTGCCGGTGTCTTCTACCGTGTCGTGCAGAACGGCCGCAATGCGGGCATCCTCATCCTTTGTAATCCGGCACACGATTTCCAGAACTTCCACGGGATGCACAATATAAGGGGTGCCGGAACCTTTCCGGACCTGCCCGGCATGCTTCTGCGCTGCAAAGGCAACGGCTTCGTCTAATCTTTCCATTTTAATGATTCCCTTTATCATAAACGGACAGTATGTCCTGCATGTGCTTTTTCATTCCCTCGCGGACGGATTCCGGCGCGAGAATTTCGGCCTCGGCTCCGTAGGCGGACATCCAGGCATAGAACTGCGGGCTTACCACAACCTCGGTGGATACCGTGAAACGGTCCGGCCCGTCCGGATGCATCATCACCTCTTCGCCGAAGCGGTCTATAACCGGGTCGGTCAGGTGGTTGGCAAAGCGCATCGTAACGAGCGTATCGTCTCCGGTGAACATGTAAAACACCTTCGTGGTGTATTTCGACATGTCTTCCTTTTCAAAGAGCTCGAAGCCCTCACGCTTCGCCTTCGAGACGGCGAGATTTGCCATCCGGTCTATCCGGTAGTGGCGAAGTCTTTCCCTGCTGCCGAGCGGGTCGTAGCCGAGCAGATAATAGTTCTGATCGACGTAAATCAGGGCAAAGGGGCTGACGAGATGCTCCTTTCCGCCGTGGCGGTAATCTCTTTCCTTGTTCACGTTGTATCGGTAGTACTGAAAGCGCACCTTGCGGTTGTCGGCAATCGCGGCGGAAATCCTGTCGAGATTGCGGTAGACGTTTTCGTTCATCGTCTTTACACGGTTACGCACGTATACCTGCCGGTTCAGGCTTTTGGCCTCATGGATGCTCGTCAGGCCCTGGAGCTTTTCAATCAGTTCTCCGGTTTTCTTTTTTGTAATGAAGTTGGAGGTCTGCACCATGTCCACAAGCATGCGGACCTCTTCGGTCTCAAAATCCCGGCCGGCCACGAAAAGGCTGTTGCCCTGTTCCACAATGTCCAGCCCGTATTCCTCCGAGAGGGCCATCAGGTCGGTATGCAGGGTCTGCCGCGTCACGGTGATTTCGTGCTCGGCGAGCATTTCCAGAATCTGCGCCTTGGTAACCGGGTGCTTTTCGTCCGAATACCGAAGAAGATAGTCCTTCAGATACAGCATTTTCAGTTTTTGACCGGTTTCTCTGCTCATCCCAACCTCCGTGATTCAATGACTGCAGTATATCATAATATGCGCATGTTGAACACAAATGCTATGCAAGCAGCTCTGTTTTTTCGGCGTTGTCGGAAGGTCCGGCGGCTAAAATAGAGCTTGATTCGGCGATTGCCCCGTTTTCAAGGTAAGCACCGGAAGCATCCTCAAAAAACAGAGCCTTTTCGGCGAGATATTTTGTTTCGCGGTACCGGTCGCTTTTAATGCGGTTGTTTATTTTCCAATGCCTTATCAGGACAATTCCGCTTTCAAAGAGAACGATAAAGCCTTTGGCGGCCATTATTTTGATGTCCTCTTCGGATGCCCCGATTGAGCGCATGATACTTTTCGGATTGCCCACGAAGCCGTCATCATCCGCATTCATCCCAAAACTGTAATAGAGACTTTGTGCCGACATCGGCATGTCGTGAAACAAATCACTTTCAACAACCGATTTTGCAAACATTCTTCTTTCTGCCATTTGTTATCCCATCCTTCCGCGGAAGCAGTTCCGCTTTTATTTTCAAAAATAGGATAAAACAAAGGCCTGTAAATAGATTTACCACTTTGGGGGGTCAAAAAAAATTTTTTTCGCATGTGTCCGGGTCGGGGTCTCGTGCCCGTGTGTCTCTGTCTCTGACTCTCACTCTCACTATTCTTTTCTTATCTTCTCTTTCCTAATCTGTCCTATCCTACACTAATCTAACCTTACCTATCCTATACTATCCTGTGGCTCCACTTTGGCTCCGTTTTGTCTCCAACTTGGCTCCGGTTTGGAGACATCTCCGGAATCAAAAAGGCACCGATTATTTCGGTGCCTATTTTTTATGCCTCCACGAAAGGAAGTCTTCAAAATCTTTAATTAATGCCTGGTCGGCTTCGGAGAATTCGCTGCGAGTTCGGGCCTGTATGAGAGGGTCATTCTCTGTCAGCCCAAGCAGATAATCTGCCGTAACGCTATACATTCTGCAAATCTTAACAAGCATCTCGTGCGACGGAGAACTTTTTTCCTGCTCCCAACTTCTGACAGTTGCAAGGGAAACAGCAAGCTTTTCGGCCAATGCTTCCTGGGTATCACCGTAATCTTTTCTTACATCTGAAAGTCTTTCACCAATCATAAGAATTCCTCCATAACAAGAGTATAGAGAATCTTACGAGTTGAGACTGAAAGTACGAATATTCTTGTTACATACGCCTTAAAGTGATAAGATTTATATTACTTCGGATGCAAATCCGCAAGAATCTTATCAGTTGAGGACACCTATGGCATCTACACAGGTCAAATCCAAAGAACGAGTTGCGGAACACGGCGAGGTATTCACTGCCGAGCGAGAAGTAAAGGCTATGTGCGACCTGGTTGCACAGGAATGTGATCGCATCGACTCCACCTTCCTGGAACCTGCCTGCGGAGACGGCAATTTTCTGACAGAGATACTTGCCCGCAAGCTGGCTACGGTGAAAAAGAGATATGGCAACAGTTCATATGATTACGAACGTTATGCGATTCTTGCCCTGAGCAGCATATACGGCGTGGATATTCTTGCCGACAATGCCGCGAACTGCAGAAAACGCCTTTTTGCGCAATGGGATGAGGCATATACAAAAGCATGCAAAAAAGACTGTAGCGACGATGCAAGAGCGGCAGCCAAATACATTCTGGAGAAGAATATCGTATGCGGCAATGCCCTTTCTCTGATGAAAGTTGACGAAGACCAGCAAGACACCGAGGAACCGATTATTTTTCCCGAGTGGAGCATGCCTTTTAACGACCAGAGAATCCTTCGCAGAGATTTCCGCTTTGATGTGCTTTTAAAAGAAAACGAAGACGAAAGCATGTATGACTCCCAATTCAGCATTTTCGGTGATGATGCCATGAGTACCGATTTCTGGATGATTGACCCGGTAACAAAAGAAACGATACCCAAACCCGTGAAGGAATACCCCTTAATCAATTACAGGAGGCTGGCAGAAAATGGCTGAAACAGGACTGTTCGATAAAGTATATACGCCGGATGTGTTGACCTGTCTGGCCAACTTGAGTAACGACGAGGTCTTCACCCCGCCGGAGATTGTCAATCAGATGCTGGACATGCTTCCGCAGGAGCTGTTCAGCGACCCGAACACCACATTTCTGGATCCCGCCTGCAAGACGGGTGTTTTCCTCCGGGAAATTGCAAAGCGCCTGAACAAAGGGCTGGAATCGCAGATACCTGATTTGCAGGAACGTTTGGACCACATATTCCATAAGCAACTGTATGGCATCGCCATTACGGAGATGACGAGTCTGCTTTCCCGCCGCAGCGTCTACTGCAGCAAGTACCCCAACAGCGAGTATTCGGTCTCTAAGTTTGACGACGCGCAGGGAAACATCCGCTATAAACGCACCAACCACAAGTGGAAAGACGGCAGATGCGTTTGGTGCGGAGCAAACAAAGAACAATATGAACGCAGCGAAGATTTAGAAACGCATGCTTACGAATGGATTCATGTAAACAACCCGGAGGAATTATTCAAAGTGAAGTTTGATGTAATAATTGGCAATCCACCGTATCAGATGAGTGATGGTGGTGGTGGAGCAGGGAAAAGCGCGGCTCCGATATATCAGAAATTTGTATCTCAAGCTATTAAACTACAACCTAGTTATTTAACAATGATAATACCATCTAGATGGTTTAACGGTGGGAAAGGGCTCGACGATTTTAGATTATCTATGTTAGGTGATGATAGAATAGCATTGATTTATGACTATTCTGATTCAAAAGACTGCTTCCCTGGCGGTGTAGATATCCCAGGTGGTATCTGTTACTTTTTATGGGACAAAAAGCATAGCGGAGCTTGTAAAGTTATCAATGCATTAAAGGGAGGCAGAACAACAAGTTCTGAACGTAGCCTTTCAGAATATGAAACATTTATCCGCAATAATGATGCTTTAAGTATAGTACGTAAGGTTACTTCAAAGGAAAAAGCCTTTATGAACGGATTGGTATCAAGCAGAAAGCCGTTCGGCCTTGAATCGAATACGCCATTTGATACAAATGGAGACATTGTATTAAGGAGCAGTAGCGGATTGGGTACAATTTCTCGGAGCAAAATAACAGCCGGGGAGAACTTACTCGACAAGTGGAAAGTAATAGCTTCCAAAGTAAGTTTTGAACATGCGGGTGTACCAGATAAAGACGGCATGATGAGAGTCTTATCAGTAGTTGAGAAACTACCTCCGACGTCTGCGTGTACAGAGTCATATTTAGTAATTGGCTCTTTTGATAGTGAGGCATGCGCGGATAACCTTATCTCATATTTGAACACGAAATTTGTACGAGTACTTTTAATGCAAATGCTTGCATCAATGAACATGTCTAAATCTTCATATTCATTTGTTCCTATTCAGGATTTTTCTAAACCTTGGACAGACGATGAACTTTATTCAAAGTACGATTTATCAATGGATGAGATTGATTACATAGAAGCGACTATTAAACCGATGCCAAATGGTGATTCTAATGAGTAATCAGGAGTTTTTTGCTCCGCGGCCGGCTGTTGTCCCAACAATTTATGCCTATGATTTGCCCGGAGTGGCTTCCAATAAAGGCTATATCAAAGTCGGTTATACGGAGCGGGATGTCGAGACTCGAATCAACGAGCAGATTGGCGCTACGCACATTCCACATCGGACGCTTCTCGTTGAATCCGCCATGCGGCCCGACGGTTCCTGTTTTACGGATCATGACGTACACCGTATTCTTGAAAGCCGTGGTTTCGTAAAACTCGATATTCCCGATGATAACGAATGGTATAACTGCAAACCGGAGGACGTGAAGGCCGCCTGTATGACGCTGCGTTCCGGCAAAGACTATTCTGGAAACCGCACGTGGACCTTCGGCATGCGCCCGGAGCAGAAAGAAGCCGTCAAGCGCACGATAGCCTACTATATGCAGGCGAAGTTCGATGAACCAGACAGGGTGCCTAAGTTCCTATGGAATGCAAAAATGCGATTCGGAAAGACCTTTGCATCCTATGAACTCTGCAAACGCATGGGTTTCACCCGTGTGTTAATCCTTACATTTAAACCGGCTGTTGAATCTGCCTGGGCGGCAGATTTAAATTCCCATGTGGATTTTGAAGGCTGGCAGTTCATTTCCAATAAAGATGCCCACGGTAACGGCATAAACATTGACCAGGCATTTGCCAATGCCGACAAGAAGAAGCCGATAGTCGTTTTCGGTTCCTTCCAGGATTTGCTGGGTACCAACGAAGCCGGCGGCATCAAGGCCAAGAACGAGTTTATTCACGCCTCCAACTGGGATATCGTCATCTTTGACGAATACCACTTCGGCGCATGGCGCGAAAATGCCAAAAAACTCTTTGAGAATCCGGACGATGAGGCCGAGGCTGATTTTGATACCGAGAAGTACAGCCTGGAAGAGGCAGGAAATGCCTATAACGAAACCTGGCTGCCTATTACTACCAATCATTATCTGTTCCTCTCCGGTACGCCGTTCCGAGCTATCAACTCCGGGGAATTCATTGAAGACCAGATATATAACTGGACCTATTCCGATGAACAGAGGGCAAAGGAAAACTGGACAGGACCCAATAACCCCTATCTTGCTCTGCCGCAAATGGTCATGCTTACTTACCGCATTCCGGATAGCATCCGAAGCATCGCAATGGACGGAGAATACAACGAATTTGATTTGAATGTGTTCTTCTCCGCAAAGATGGAAGAAAAGGGGAAACCGGAAAGCGCAAAATTCGTTTATGAGAACGAAGTTCAGAAATGGCTGGACCTGATTCGCGGCTCTTATCTGCCCGCCAACAAGGATGACCTGAAACTCGGACAGGATAAAAGACCGCCTATGCCGTACTCGGATACAAGGCTTCTGAGCGTGCTTTCGCATACTCTCTGGTTTTTGCCCAATGTCGCGAGCTGTTATGCAATGGCAAATCTATTGGCCGAACGGCAGAATTCTTTTTACCACGATTACAGGATTATTGTCTGTGCCGGTACCAAAGCGGGCATTGGCCTTGATGCACTTACGCCGGTCCGCACAGCAATGGGAAACCCACTCAGCACAAAGTCGATTACTCTCAGCTGCGGCAAACTCACTACCGGTGTTACGGTGAAACCCTGGACCGGTGTATTCATGCTGCGTAATCTCAAATCTCCCGAAACTTATTTCCAGACGGCCTTCCGTGTACAGTCTCCCTGGGTCATTAAAGACGATGAAAACAATGACCAAATCATGAAACAGGAGTGCTATGTCTTTGACTTTGCGTTAGACCGTGCACTGCGTCAGATTTCGGACTATTCCTGTCGTCTCGACACATCCGGAGACAACCCGGAAAAGAAGGTTGCGGAGTTTATAAACTTCCTGCCCGTGCTGGCTTACGACGGCAGTACGATGAAACAGATAAA
>JAZUEY010000057.1:0-15690 GCA_045640405.1 Candidatus Limivicinus sp. | reverse complement strand
AGCGAACTGCCCGGGCGTGGGCGCCATCTTCTGCGACGTAAACGGACTGAAGGTCACGAACGACACGCTCGGCCATGCGGCCGGGGATGCGCTGCTGCAGAGCTTTGCCGAAGTGCTGCGGGAGAACTTCCCGGCGGCGGACATATTCCGCATCAGCGGGGACGAATTCGTCGTCCTGCGCCTTGACGAAGAAAAAGAGGCGTTTGCCGCCTCGTTCGAGAGACTGCAAAAGGCCGTCGCCGAGCGGAACGGCATCGCTGCCGTCGGCAGCGCCTTCGGCAAGGGAGAAGAGGTGCTGGCACTGGTGGCAGAGGCGGAGAAGGAGATGTATGAGGCGAAGCGGAGCTTCGCAGTGAAGAGTTAAGAGTGAAGAGTGAAGAGTGAAGAGTTAAGAGTTGCGGTAGGCAGCGGAGCTGCCAAGGATTTGGAATAGAAGCTTGGAGCTTAGAGCTTAGAGAAGAGAGAATAGAGAAAAGAGAAGAGATAAGAGATAATCTGAAACCGGAGGGGCGAGAGCCGCCTCCGGTTTCTTTAAAGTATAAAAGAATCCTTGAAATCTGTGGGGGGGGGTGGAGTATAATACTCTATTATAGTATTATGCGAAAACTGTATCCTCGAAAGGAGAAACCCCATGAAAAAGTTTGTTGCGATTATTCTTGTGCTCGTTATGGCCTGCACGGTCCTGACGGGTTGCGGAGAGAAGCCGAAAGAGGCTGTCAGCATCAACATCAAGCTGCCGGTTCTGACGCTTCCGGCGAAGAATGACCCGGAGTGCGACGAATCCGGCGTATTTATGACAAAAGCCTGGGACGCTTTTGCGGCCCAGTATGACAAATACGATGTCTCGGCCGACATCACCGTATTCGAGCAGACGGATTATCAGCAGAACATTGTGGACTGCTACGGCAAGCCCGAAGGCGCCGACCTGATGCTCGGCGGGTACTTCACGATTTCCGGCTACATCTATGACGGCTATGCCGTGCCTCTGGACGACATCATCACCGATGCCATCAAGGCGGACTTCAGCGAAAGCTCCTGGGCACAGTCCAAGGGCTACAACGGCAAGACCTATCTGATGCCCTTCCTGGCCCTGCAGAACGTCCTTTCCTACAACAAGGATTTGTTCCGCCAGTGCGGGCTGGACGAGTTCTGCTATGACGACAACGCCATTCACGGCTGGAGCCTGGACGAGTGGGAGACGATTCTTTCGACCCTGCAGGAAAAGCTCCCCGCCGGAACCTACCCGATGATGATGTACGCCGTGAACAACCAGGGCTACACCCACACGATGATTCAGCTCCGCTGCCAGGGCAGCAAGTTCTTCAACGAGGAGGGCCTGTTCAACCTGAATACCCCCGAGGGCATTGCCGCCCTCCAGTGGCTCAAGGACAACTACGACAAGGGCTACTATCCGCAGAACTGCGAGAACATCAGCATCAACGACTGCCAGGAGCTCTTCGTGAACAACCAGTTGGCCATCTACGTCTACAACACGGCGCTGGCTATGTATTCCGAGACGATGAACCTCGGCTACGTCAACTTCCCGGGCGCGGATGCCGGCGGCGTCAACAGCAACTGGCTCACCGGTTTCATGGCCTTTGACAACGGCGACGAGAAGCGCGTGGAAGTGACCAAGGACTTTTTGAAGTTCATCTACGAGAACCCCGAGTGGCTGGAATACAGCACCGGCGGCGTGCCCTGCTCCAAGCAGGTGGCCGACAAGTATGCCGACCAGATCTTCATGTCCAATGAATTCCTGAGCAACGAAAAATACACCGTGGACTTCACGGCGAACAACCCGAACTGGGCCGGCGTGCGTGCCGCCTTCTGGCCGCACATCCAGGCACTGCTGGCCGGCGATGAGACCGCCGCACAGGCAGCCGCCGGGCTGGATGCGGGCTGCAACGCCGCCATCACCTCCGTCGAGAGAAAGCTCCACGAGTAAGACTGGGAGGAATCCCGCATGAAAGCCGATAAAGAAAAAAGAAGCTTAAATAAAAAATACATCCCGGGCATTGCCGCGATTGTCATCGTGCTGGTTCTGGCGGCCGTTCTCGTTGCGAGAGCGGTATCCAACTACATCGTTAACGAAAACATCGGGATAATTTCGGAGATAGCCGAACACGACAAGCACGCGGTTCTGAACAGCCTGAATCTGCGCTACGAAGTGCTGGAAGGCATCGAGAAAAGCCTGGAGAACGCAAAAGCGGAGGACATCCAGGCCGCGCAGACGCTGCTGCAGGACAGGCTGGCCTCCGTCCCGGGGGCCAAGGAACTGTCTCTGGTGGACGACAAGGGCACGGTTTACAAAAACACCGGCCTGGCTGCCTACCAGGCGGAGGTCGATGCGCTTTGCAACGCCCATGACGGCCGATTCGCCGTCCGCTACAACCGGCCGAACAGCATGATGGAAATGCGCCGGGAACTGCTGCTCTTTGCGGTGCCGACGGACTTCAGCATCGGGGGCGTGCACTTTAGGAACCTCGTAGCAACGATGAACATAGAAACGCTGGCCGGCGAGCTGAAGATTGACAGCTATAACGGCCTGGGCTACAGCTCCATTGTGGACGAAGACGGCAACTACATCGTCAACGTGAGTAAAAGCCACAACTTCCTGACCTACGACAACTTCTTCGAGGACATGGAAGGCGCCGCCATCCGAGACCACGACTCCGCCGCGGCGGTGCTGGCCGAAGCCCGGGAGACGGGCAGCTGCACCGACGTGTATACGCTGGACGGACAGGATTACATCTCGGTTGTATCGGACGTCGAGGACACCGACTGGTATCTGGTTTCCGTCGTTCCTCTGAAGGTGTTTGCCGAGACCACGCAAAGCATCATGAACGTGACCTATGCCCTGCTCGGCGCGGTGGCCGCCGTGGTTGCGGCGGTTCTGATGCTGATGGCGCGGTCGAGACGGCAGAGAGACGAGCTTGCGTATGCGGTGGAACGCACCAAGCATCTGGAAACCATCGAAGAGCAGCACGAGGCGCTGAACAACGCCCTGGCTCAGGCGGAGAGCGCCAACCGGGCGAAGACGGCCTTCCTTTTCAACATGTCGCACGACATCCGTACGCCGATGAACGCCATTATCGGCTTCAACAACATGGCGCTCTCCCACATCGATGAAAAGGACACCGTTGTAAACAGCCTGAAGAAGGTGGGAACCAGCAGCCGGCAGCTGCTGTCGCTTATCAACGATGTTCTGGACATGTCGCGCATCGAATCCGGCGCGGTGAAATGCGAATTCGAGCCGGCGGACCTTGTCGAATCGGGCAGCGAGCTGATGGAAATCATCAAACAGTCTACGGACAAGAAGCTGGATTACGAATTCGACTTCAGCGGTATCGAGCATAAATATGCCCTGGCCGACCACCTGCATCTGAACCGAATCTTTACCAATGTTCTCAGCAACTCCGTCAAGTATACCCCGGAGGGCGGAAAGATAAGCTTCACGGCCAAAGAAACGCCCGCGAGCCGCGAAAACGCCTTCGGATACGACTTTGTCATCGAAGACAACGGAATCGGCATGAGCGAGGAATTCCTCGAGCATATCTTCGAGGAGTTCGCCAGAGAAAAGACGTCCACGGTTTCCGGCATCCAGGGCACGGGCCTCGGCATGGCCATTACCAAGAGACTGATTGACCTCCTCGGCGGCACCATTGCCATACAGAGCAAACTCGGCGAGGGAACGAAAACCACCATTCACCTTGAAATGGAAGGCGCCGACCCGAACGCTGTTTCGAGCGAGTCCGCTCTGCTCGATGCGGAAATCGATGTAAACCTGCTCAAGGGCAAGAAAGTCCTCCTGGTGGAAGACAACGAGCTCAACCGTGAAATCGCGGAAGACATCCTTACGGAAGAAGGCATGCTTGTCGACACGGCCGAAGACGGTGACATCGCCGTGGAAAAGATGCGCAATGCCGAAGTCGGCCAGTATGACATCATCCTGATGGACATCCAGATGCCGCGCATGAACGGTTACGAAGCCACGAAAGCGATACGAAATCTCCCCGGGACCTATGCGTCCACGATTCCCATTGTGGCGATGACGGCGAATGCTTTCGAGGAAGACAAGCAGAACGCCATCAATGCCGGCATGAACGGGCACCTGGCAAAGCCGATAGAAATCCGCAAACTGCTGGCCATGCTGGGGAAGTTTATATAGCGAAACTCCGCAGGGCGGAGTTTCGCAGTGAAGAGATAAGAGTTAAGAGTTAAGAGTTGCGGTAGGCAGCGGAGCTGCCAGGGATTACTATTAAAATACAAGAAAAGCGGAGCTTTTCCTCCGCAATCATTCGTTATTATTCATTCTTCATTCATCATAAAAAATAAAACCGATGCATTTGCATCGGTTTTATTTTTTATTCATACAACGCAATGAATTCTTCCAGACACAAACCGTGGTCGGTTATGTATTGCGCGGCTTCGTGGCCGACGTAGCGCAGATGCGTGGGGTGGCAGGGGACGCCGTAGAGGTCTTCCTTCCCTTCCGGGTAGCGGACAATGAAACCGTATTCGGAGCAGTGCTCCTGCATCCAGGCCCAGGCATCGGAATATTGGGCATCGTCGTTATAATCAAAACCCTCGTTGCTGTAGGCCGGGTCCTGCGTGATGTCGATGCCGAGACCAATCTGGTGCTCGTTGCAGCCGGGGATGAGCCAGTCCCGACTGCAGAAATCCTGCACGTCCTCATACCGGCCGGAGGCCAGCATCGTATCGACACGGGCGACGTTATAGCCCCAATCCCGGTAACCGAGGTTGATGAAGCAGCTGTTGCCGGCCGAGCGGCAGTCGCTAATCATGGCAATCATGTCATCAAACATGCGGGCGTCAAAGCCCTGGCCGTCCCAGAGACCCAAGGAGCCGAAGTTGGCGGCACAGTAGGGGCCGACGCCGTGCTTGGTGGAGGCCAGCATGTAGAGAGAATCGTGAATGTCTATATCCGGGAGGGCGTCCTCGGCAAAGGCGGAGGCGCCGAGCGCGGCGACCAGCAGCAGGACCAGTATTAAACTGCAAATTCTTTTAAGCATAAAGGGCAACAAATTCCTCCAGGGAGAGATCGTTTTCGGTGATGTACTTGGCAACCTCGACACCGACATAGCGGAAGTGCCAGGGCTCGTAGATGACACCGGTGACGGAATCGGCGCCGCCGCTCTTGTTGGCCGGATAGCGGACAATGAAGCCATAGTCCGTGCAGTGGGCGGCCAGCCATTTATAGGTATCGGTTTCCTCGAGGGAGGAATCCTTGAGCTCCCGGTAACGGTCGGTTATGTCACAGCAGAGACCGGTCTGGTGTTCGCTGGTGCCGGGGGCGGCGACAATCGTAATGGCCGTGTCGTAATCGTAGCCTTGGCCGATTTTCCTCTGCAGAAGGGCATCCTGCTCGCTGTAGGAGCGGTAGCTCGAAGAGAGGAAGACCGGGAGGCCGGCGGTCTTGCAGCCCTCGGCCATATCCAGCAGGGCATCGGCAATGCGGCTGTCGACCGGGAGGCGGTTCCCGTCATAGGCGGTGGGCTGGTTGCGGTCATCGGCGGTCATGTTGAGGTAGACAATCTCGGGGGGCTCGTAGCTCGCATCCAGGGTGCTGACGGTGTTGACCAGCATGTACTCCCAGGAGTTGATGTCGATATTCGGGAGGGAGGGGCCTTCGGCCACCGGTTCGGCGGCGACCTCCGGATTTTCGGCCGGGGCTTCCTCGGCGGGAGCCGAATTGCCCGTGCCGACGGCGGCGGTGTCGAAGGCCGTGGAATCGTCCACAATCACCTTTTTCTCGCGCTCGACACCGCGGTGGTGCGTGACATACATGTCATAATCATCGCCGATGTCACTGGAGTGCGGGGCCACGGAGACGCTGATGATGGCGAAAATGATAAAAACGATGGCAAAAGCGAGGCCGCCGACAAAGCGGACCACTCTCTTTTTGATTTGTTCGGAATTGTTCATTGGCTGTTCCTCTTTTGGGCAAGCGGGCGCTTGTTCCCGTTTTCGTCCACAATATAGGTGTTTTCGAGGACATCGATGGTACTGCGCTTCCAGTCC
This sequence comes from Candidatus Limivicinus sp., assembly GCA_045640405.1. Lineage (GTDB taxonomy): Bacteria > Bacillota > Clostridia > Oscillospirales > Oscillospiraceae > Limivicinus. The sequence continues at coordinate 9,648 of JAZUEY010000057.1, read as the reverse complement.
TCGATATATTCACGGCGCAGGACGGCCCTCTCGGCCTCTTCCTCCGGCGTGAGGGCGCGCTCTTTGGCGATGTGGGCGAGGGCGTTTATTCTGTCTATCTTGGCTTGTTCCATGTTATTCTATGGTTCCCATTTCATCGAGAGTGAGTTCAAAGGCGGGCATGAAGTGCTCCATAAAGTAGCTGACCTCGGGCAGGCCACACTCGGAAAGAAGCTTCTGCTTCTCCCTTTCGGCGGAGAGAAAATCGCTGTTGCCGGCCTTGCGCTCTTCGATGCACTTGATGTAGGCGGAGAGCCTGTCGGCCGCCTTGACAAGGTCATGCAAAGAGTCTTCCTTTTCGCCGCCGATGTACGGGGCGAAGGAGGGGCGGATTTCCGCGGGGAGAGTATCGAGAAGCCGGTTGCAGGCAAGCGCCTCAACCTGCCTGTAGGCGGAGTTGATATCTTCGCTGTGGTACTTGATGGGCGTGGGCAGGTCCCCCGTCAGGATCTCGCTGCAGTCGTGATACAGGGCGGCGGTGGCGTATTCCTCCGGGTTGCAGGGGACGTGAAAGACATCCCGCCGGATGACGGCCAGGGCGTGCGCGATGACGGCGACCATGTGGCTGTGTTCCTGGATGTTTTCGGGCAGGGCATTGCGCATCAGGGACCAGCGGCCGATGTACCGCATTCTGGAAATGTAGGCGAAGAAATTGTACTTCATAACCACATTATTATAAATGTTGATTTTTGGTCTTGCAAGTGCTAAAATTCGCAAGGTGATTTTTATGGATAAATTAAGAAATGTAGCAATAATTGCACACGTAGACCACGGAAAAACAACCCTGGTCGATGAAATGTTAAAACAGTCCGGCGTCTACCGCGAGAACCAGGAAGTGGTGGAACGCGTGATGGACTCCAATGACCTCGAACGCGAAAGAGGCATTACCATCATGGCCAAGAACACGGCCGTGTGGTACGGGGACACCAAAATCAACATCGTGGACACACCGGGGCACGCCGATTTCGGCGGCGAGGTGGAACGCATCCTGAAGATGGTGAACGGCGTCATCCTGCTGGTGGATGCCGCGGAGGGCCCGATGCCGCAGACAAGGTTCGTCCTTTCAAGGGCGCTGGAACTGGGGCACCGAGTCATCGTCGTCGTGAACAAGATTGACAGGCCGGACCAGAGAATCCACGACGTCATCGACGAGATTCTCGAACTGCTGATAGACCTGAACGCGACGGACGAGCAGCTGGATTCCCCGATGCTCTTCTGCTCCGGCAGACAGGGCACGGCGAGCTATTCCCCCGACGTGGTCGGAACGGATTTGAAGCCGCTCTTCGAGACGATTATGGAGTATATCCCGGCACCGGATACGGACGAGACGAAGCCCTTCCAGATGCTGGTATCCAGCGTGGACTACAACGAATATGTAGGCCGCATCGCCATAGGCCGCATCGAACGCGGCATCATCCGGCAGAACGACGAAATCGAAGTCTGCAACTGGCACAATCCCGACGCCGCGCCGCTGAAGGCCAAGGCCGTATCGCTGTACCAGTTTGACGGGCTGAACCGCGTGCCGGTGACCGAGGCCTCGGCCGGAAACATCATAGCGATGAGCGGCATGGGCGACATTACGATAGGCGATACCATCTGCGCCAAGGGCTGCAGCGAGGCTCTGCCCTTTGTTAAGATCGGCGCGCCGACCGTGGAGATGACCTTCTCCGTGAACGACAGCCCGTTTGCGGGCCGCGAGGGCAAGTTCGTGACCTCGAGGCAGATTTCCGAGCGCCTGCACAGGGAGACGCTGAAAGACGTTTCGCTGCGGGTGACCGATGTGGAAAATTCGACCGACTCCTTCAACGTGGCCGGACGGGGCGAGATGAGCCTTTCGATTCTCATCGAGACCATGCGCCGCGAAGGCTACGAGTTCCAGGTTTCTCCCCCGCGCGTGCTCTACAAGGAGATAGACGGGCAGACCTGCGAACCGATTGAGCGCGTGGTGGTGGACGTACCGCAGGATTCCATGGGCTCCGTGATGGAAAAGCTCGGCGCCCGGAAGGGCGAGTTCCTGGAGATGACGCCGGTCGGAAGCCGCATGAAGATGGAATTCCTCGTTCCGTCGAGAGGCCTCTTCGGCTATCGGAACGAATTTCTGACCGATACCAAGGGCGAGGGCATCATGGCCTCCGTTTTCGAAAACTACCAGCCCTTCAAGGGCGACCTTCTGCGCCGGCGCACCGGTTCCCTGATTGCGCACGAGACCGGAGAGGCGGTTGCCTACGGCATCTGGAACGCGCAGGAGCGCGGCGTGATGTTCATCACACCGGGTACGCAGGTTTACGGCGGCATGATTGTGGGCGAATGCCCGAAGATGGAGGACATCCCCGTGAACGTCTGCCGCACGAAGCACCTGACGAACACCCGTGCCTCCGGCTCGGACGAGGCGCTGCGCCTGATTCCGCCGAAGCAGATGAGCCTGGAACAGTGCCTGGAATTTCTGGCGGACGATGAGCTTCTGGAAGTGACGCCGCAGAATCTGCGACTGCGGAAATCGATACTCGACCACGGCCTGCGCATGAAGACCGTGATGAAGAACCGGTAAGAGATTTATGAATTTTTACATGCCGGTCCGGCTGCATACCGGAGAAAACTGCATCGAAAAGCACGCGGCGCTGCTGAAAAGCTTTGGCGACCGCTGCCTGCTCGTGACGGGGAAAAGCGCCGCCAGGCGGAGCGGAGCCCTGGACGATGTGCTGGGCGTGCTGGATAAAGAGAACATCCCGTACAGCCTTTATGACGGAATCGGGCCGAACCCGACGGTCCAAAGCTGCATGGAAGCGGGCCGGCAGGCGGCGGAGAGCGGAGCGGCGTTCATCCTCGGCATCGGCGGGGGTTCCGCCCTGGATGCGGCCAAGGCGGCAGCCGTTTTCGCGGCGAAGCCGGAGCTGGACGAGGAAGGCTTCTACGCCCTGGACTGGACGACGGCCCTGCCGATTGTCCTTGTGGGCACGACAGCGGGAACCGGCAGCGAAGTGACCAACGTGGCCGTGCTGACGGACGCCAAAGGCAGAAAGCACAGCATCCACGATGACCGGATGTATGCCACAGCCGCTTTCGGCGATGCGCGGTATACGATGAGCCTGCCGCAGGCGGTGACGCTCTCGACGGGAATCGACGTGCTGACGCACTGCAGCGAGAGCTGGTTCAACAAAAAGGCGAACGACATATCCCGCGGCTTTGCGGCCGAGGGAATCCGGAAGCTCGTTGCGCCTCTGAAGGCCGCGGCCGAAGGGAAGGAACTGAGCCTCGAGCAGAGGGCGGCGCTGTATGACGCTTCCCTGCTCGGCGGGCTTGCCATCAGCGTGACGGGGACATGCTTTCCGCACAACGTGGGATACTACCTGACGGAGAACTACGGCCTGCCGCACGGCTTTGCCTGCGCGGAGCTGTTCCCGGAACTGCTGGAACATGCCGAAAGCGTCTGCCCGGAAACCAGCGGGGAGTTTTTCCGTCGCTGCGAATGTTCGAGGGAAGAACTGCTGGCGCTTTGCGAAGACTGCCTGCGCGGCGTGAAAGTGACGCTGACGCAAGACGAAATCGAAAAGGCGCTGCCGCGCTGGGAGAACAACGGCTCGGTGAAGAACACCGTCGGGAATGTGACGACGGAAGAGATTGGAAAGTTCCTTTCCAAGTTCGCAGTTCGCAGTTCGTAGTTCGGAGCATTAAAATGCCCCCTTGTAAGGGGGCTGGCTGCGTAGCAGCCGGGGGTTTACCACAACTCTTCACTCTTGCCTGTAGCGCCCGCAATTGCCGAGCCATCGGCGACGGCAGAGCGGCTGCGCGAGGAGCACCGCAGTGCCCTGCAAGCGAGCAACCTGCGAAGCAGGCTCTTAGCGAGTCGCAAGGCCGCATAGCGCACTCTTAACTAAAAAAACAGCCCGTGAGGGCTGTTTTTTGTCATATAAGATTAATTTTTCAGGCAACCAATGGGAACAACATATACGCCATCGGGACGCTTGTAACCATATTGTGTTCCGGTAATAACAATTTTTAAATCAGGAAGTCTGATTGGGACCTGCTTTTCAACCTCATTATGCTTCTTAATTAGAGATTCTATTTCACATAAATGCCTTGAACCTTCCTCAATGTCTTTACTGCCGAGCTTAAATTCCAGCAAAGCATATCTTCCATCACGTAAATGCAGAACACAATCGGCTTCGAGCCCATATCTATCACGATAATAGGATACTCTTCCGTTTTGAGATAATGAATAAACCTTCAAATCCCGGATACAAAGCGTTTCAAAGATGAATCCAAAGGTCTTAAAATCGAGATTGAAATAACCCGGGTCAACACCTAAAGCGGCTACCACAAGAGATGGATCAACGAACTCCCGCTTATCTGTTGCCTGAATTGCAGTTTTAGAACGAATTGCCGGACACCAAGCTTCTACATCCTGGATTACATATAATTTTTTCAGGACATTTACGTAATCATAAAATGTTGAGTCTGCTATATCCGTATTTGACCTGATGTCATTTATTATTGACTTGTTGGCAGCAGCCGTTGAAATATTCCTTGCATAGGATCTAAGCAGTAGTCGAGATGTCGTTTCGTTTCTTTTAACCCCATCCACATTGGTCATATCCTCTCGGCATAAGCTTTCAAAATAGCTTTGCGCAACCAATAATTTTGCCCTTTCACTCTTCTTCGATAATGAGGATGGCCATCCGCCCCTGCATGCGGCAAATATCAAATCATTAATTGACAAATTTGATTTGCAGCCATTATCTAATGCTGCGGGATTATTGAATAATTCAATCAGCGAAACGGTGCCGTTTGATTCTCCGGTTTCATATAAACTCATAGGATACATTGCAAGAGTATCGATTCTGCCCGTACCCGTATGCATAATTCCGCTTTTATCAATTGAATTTGAGCCTGTTAATATGTATAAGCCATCTTCATTTCGACGATCAACAGAAACACGCACAGCATCCCAAAGATTCGGAGCAACTTGCCATTCATCAATTAACCGGGGATTTTTACCTATAAGTAAGTTGGATGGTTGTACTTTTGCGGTTTCCATATACATTTCACGTTTATCAGGATCCTGCATTTCAATAAAGCTTTTAGCAAATTGCTTGGCTGTTGTTGTCTTTCCACACCACTTTGGGCCTACTATGTGTACTGCCCCAAATGCCTCAAGCTTCAATTCGAGCTCTTCGTCACATATTCTCTTTATATAACTATTAGCCATACTTAGGCCTCCTTTGTGGGTAATATATCACAAAAAAGTATATGGAGTCAATTCCTGCCGAACACATTTGCGGCATTATAACAAACACATTTGTGATATCATGCCGGATAGATTTGCGAGAAACTCCGGAGAGACGAAGCGCAGCTGAGCTCCGCGGTGAATGACGAATGATGAATGAAGAATGACGAATGATTGAGGTAGGCAGCAGAGCTGCCGCGTGATTATATTGAATCGCCGGTTTGCGAAGCAAACCTTCCACAATCCTTACCCATTACCCCTTACCCATTCATCAAAAAAACAGCCCGTGAGGGCTGTTTTTTTATACATATTGTTTGCGCTCGATGCGGTCGTAGTGCTTGTCCAGCAGGGGCTCGACAAACTTGGCTACGAACTTCATGTCGAGATTGAAGAAATAGACCGTAAACAGGACGGCAAACAAGGCCGGGAGGGCGATTGCAAAAATCTTCAGAAATTTTTTCATAGGAGACTCCTTCTATCAGAATGCATGTTCGTCGGGCAGGAACTCGATGGTGGGATCCAGAGGCTCTTCCTGCATGACGGTGCGCATGTACTGGCTGAACTGGTCACGAATGGCCTGGCGGGTGAAGACACGCGGGTCGCAGAGGTCGTGGCTGACCCAGACGAGGTGGATGCCCTTGGCTCTGGCCTGCTCTTCGAACTGGCCGTGCATGCCGCAGAGAGCCTTGCAGCTCATGTGCTCCCACATCATGACCATGTCGGCATTCATGCGCTCAACGGTCTCCCAGAGCTCGTCGACAAGGACTTCGAAGCCGCCGTGGGTGTGGTTGCGCATGATCATGTTCTCGTTGAGATAGGCCATGTCGTAATAGGCCTGCTCGCGGTTCTCGGGGGTGTCTTCTTCGGCGATTTCCTTATCGATGACCATGGAGAGCATGTCGGTAAGGGGAACGACGCCCCAGCAGTTGACCATCCAGTAAAGCATGTCGATGACATACTGCGGCTGGACGCCCCAGACCACGCAGCGGTGGCGGTACTCGGGGGCCATCATCGTCTTGCGCTCGTAGCCCTGGCGGACAAGCTTCATAATCTTGTCTTCTACGGCGGGGAAATCGGGGCTGCGGCCGCAGTTGCCCATATAGTCGGTATCATTGAAGAGGGAGAAGACCGCACCGAAGAACTGGGGATACTCGGTGCTGTTGACTTCAAGCCACTCCAGACGCTTGCGGGTCGTCTCGTTGACGCGCTTGGCGCATTCGAAATAATTCTTCCAGTCCCACTCGACGCCCATTTGTTCTTCGACGAACTTGATGGCGGCCTTCATGTCTTCGGCGGCGTACTTCTGCACGTCTTCGGACTTGTGGCGCATCGGGGCGGCCAGCTGGAAGGTGGGGATGCCGTATTCCCTCTCAAGGCGCTTGGCTATGAGGCCGTTGCCCATGAGGGAACCGTCACAGGTGGTGTTGACCTGCACGGCGCACTTGCCGAGAACGGGGAAGTCGTCATCGATGGAGATGCCGGCTTCGGCTTCGGGCATCGGGCAGACGTCGCCGGGGATGCCGGCCTGCTGGGCCACGTCCAGATAATGTTCCACGCAGTCCTGGCGGAGCAGGTTGGCGGAGAACATCGTGGGAACTTCGCGGAGGATGGCATAGAGCTGGGGGAAGCCCATCATGAAGGTGGTCATGGCGTTTTCATCGCAGAGGACGCACTTTTCGGAGAACTTCTTATCGTTCCAGAGGCGTCTGTCGCCGCGGAAGCAGCGTCTTATGGAGAGGGCCACGTCATACACGACATAGTCCATGGCGGTGTGGGTGATGCGCAGCGTCTCGTCGCGCATGCCCATGGTGAACTTGTCGAGCATGTGGGGAACGAGGAGATAGACGGAAGCCCAGCGGTAGCGGAACAGACCGCGGACAAAACCGGGGGAGGTTCCGGCCTGGAGCATGATGCCCCAGAGATAGAGCCAGCGGCCGAAGTCGTAGGCCGTGTCCTTGACACCGCGCCACTCGCGGCGTTTGCGGACCTTGCCGTCATCAAAGAGGACGCCGTACTGCTTGTCGCCCTTCTTGGTCTTGGTGTTATATAAGGTTTTGTATTCCTTGGCCATTATTTTGCACCTCCCTGAATCTTCTTGATTTCAAGGCTCTCTACAAAGGCCTGGATACGGGTACGCATCTGGCCGGCTGCAGAGGCGACGTTGTAGGGCTTGTCGACGGAGAGGACGGGGTAACCGTAGTCTTCGTGGAGCATCGTGGAACCCATCAGACGCTCGTACGCCCAGGGGTCACAGAACTTGACCTGGTAGAAGACGACACCGTCGGCTCCGTATTCCTTCGCCTTTTCGGCGATGTACTGCTTGCGGGAATAAACCTTGTCCTGGTTCATCTGGCGCGGGCACTGGCCGTGATAGACATAGTGGCGGCAGACCTGCGTGAGCGCATCTTCGTCATCGTTGAGCTCGATGGGCTCTCTGCCGGGCATCGAGCCGAAGCAGAACCGGTCGGCCACAACGACGGCGCCGACGTCTTCCACGAGCTTGATGAAGCCCACATCGTCGTTTTCGGAACCGACCAGCATGAGGCGCGCCCTGGCCTTCTTCTCCTCGGGCTTTCTCTTGGCCACTTCTTTAACCGTGGCTTCGAGCTTGTCGAGAATGAGATACTTGGGGCAGGCGTAAGTGGCCAGGCAGAAGACGGCGAATTCATAACCGGTGATTCTCGGGTTTTCCTCTTTGCGGAATTCGCCGAGGGCCTGGATGAGTTCGCAGACCTTGTTGTGCTCCCTGACGGCCTCGCGGATGGCGGCATCGGAAATGTCGATACCGTAGGCCTCGTGCAGAGGATTCAGGATGTGGTTTTGGCACTGGAGAACCAAAAGCTCCACACCGTTTTCGTCCGCCTTGAGCGGGATTTCCATGTTCTGATGGAAGAACTTGTCGTTGCCCTTGCCCATCGCCCCGAGAAGCTCGATGTTTTCGACACCGCGGTTCATCATCGTGCACCCGTCGGGCGCAATCAGACAGTCGGCAAAGTTAAAGCCGCCCTCGATGGCGCGCTCGAGAAGCGCGCGGCTCGGCTCGCAGAGAAGATTCGTCATGTAATAGGTGGCGATGTCCATGGAGCCGGTGTTGGGGGCTATGAGGCGGATTGAGAATGCATTGCCGAGGTTGAACAGAGGCTCGGGCGTGTTCTCGCAGACAAAGGCGGCACAGATTTTGCCGTCCTTCTTGGCCTGCTCGACGAGCTCGTTATCGGCGGTTTGCAGCAGATCCTCGAAATACTGAAGATACTTCAGATCCTTCAAGCACTATCCCTCTTTTCTTTTATATATTATAGATAATCATAATTTTAACGAAGTCGGCGGGCAAAGTCAATTTAAAGAAAAAAACGCCGGGGAATTTCGGCGTTTTAATGTTATTTGGCTTTGATTTTTGTCTATTCTGCCTATCAGTTGTGATAGAGGCGCTCGGACTGGTACTTCGGCTCGAAGGTGATGTTGACACCGAGCTTGCGGAAAAGCTCTTCGTCCTGATGGCTGAGAATGACGGAGGAGTGCGCCTCGCAGCCGTCAAGAAGATTCAGCTGGTCGATGGCCTCTTCGGCCACCGGATTGGTCACCGCACAGGCGGAGAGGGCAATCAGAAGCTCGTCCGTATGCAGGCGGGGGTTGCGGGAACCGAGATGCTCGAGCTTGAGATGCTGAATGGGCTTGATCATGGAAGGCGGAATCAGCAGCGTCTTTTTCCGGATGCCGGCGAGGGCCTTCATGGCCTTCATCAGGCAGGCGGAGGCGGCACCGAGAAGCTCGGTGGTCTTGCCGGTGACAATCGTCCCGTCCGGCAGCTCGATGGCGACGGCCGGGGCACCGGTTTCCTCGGAGCGGGCCAGGGCGGCACCGACTACGGGCCGATCGGCCGGCGAGAGGCCGATGGAGTTCATGATGAGCTCTATTTTATGCAGGTCATTGCCTTCGCTGAGACCCTGCAGATGCGCACAGGCGGCCGCGTAATAGCGGCGGAGGATTTCCTGCTTGGCGGCGTCACAGCAGACAGCGTCGTCCAACATGCAGGAGCCTATCATGTTGACGCCCATGTCGGTAGGAGATTTATAGGGGCTCTCCCCGTAAATCTCGCGGAACATCGCCTCGAGAACCGGGAAGATTTCGACATCGCGGTTGTAGTTGACGGCGGTGATGCCGTAGGCATCGAGATGATACGGGTCAATCATGTTGACATCGTCCAGGTCCGCCGTGGCGGCCTCGTAGGCCAGGTTGACGGGGTGTTTGAGGGGCAGGTTCCAGACCGGGAAGGTCTCGAACTTGGCATAGCGGGCATTGACCCCGCGCTTGTGCACATGATAGAGCTGGGAAAGGCAGGTGGCCATCTTGCCGGAGCCCGGGCCCGGTGCCGTGATGACGACGAG
>JAZUEY010000056.1:0-7467 GCA_045640405.1 Candidatus Limivicinus sp. | reverse complement strand
CCGGACCGACTGCGGCAACTACATTCAGTCCCGTCTCAACCCGGATAACGAAGGGCGCTGGATACCCGTCAGCTGGGCCAGCTCCATATCCGAGAGCTACGCGACCACAATCATCATTTCGGCCAAGGACCGCGCCGGCCTGGTGCTGGACATTGCTTCGGTTCTCACCTCCATCAATGCCAAGGTGCGCTCTCTCACGGCCAGAGACCTGGGCGCCGGCAAGGCGCTTGTTACGGTCACGCTGGAAGTGCGCAGCAGCAACGACCTGCACTATATCATGAGCCGCATTCTTTCGGTTCCCAGCGTAACCGGAGTCATAAGAAACGGAGATAAGGTAATCATCGATGAGAGCCGTACTGACAAGAGTTAATCACGCCTCCGTCACCATAGGCGGAGAGCTGAAAGGAAAAATAAGCAAGGGCTTTCTCGTGCTCCTCGGCGTCCACGAAAACGACACCGAAGCCGAGGCGCTGAAGATAGCCGACAAAATAAACGGGCTGCGGATATTCGAAGACGAAAACGGCAAAATGAACCTGAACGCGCACGACGCCGGCTGCAGCGAAATCCTGATTATCAGCCAGTTCACCCTGTTTGCTGACTGCAAATCCCGCCGGCCCGGCTTTACAAGAGCTGCCAGACCGGATACGGCCGTTCCTCTTTACGAGCTTGTGATAGCCAAGTGCCGTGAAAACGGCTTCAAGGTGGAAACCGGCGAATTCGGAGCCGAAATGATGGTAGATTCCGAAAATGACGGGCCCGTCACCATACTTCTGGATACTGCGGAACTTTGAGGGAGAGAAACCATGTTAATCAAAACACTTCCTGTCGGTCAGCTGGAGACCAACTGCTACATTGTTACCAACGAGGACAGCCTGGAATGCATCATCATCGACCCGGGCGACGAGAGCAACACGATTCTCGATTATATCGAGGAGAATAAACTGAAGCCCGTGGCCATCTTCATCACCCACGGTCATTTTGACCACATAGGCGGTGTGGAGGGCGTCCGCTACGCCTTCGATGTTCCCGTCTATCTCAACAGCCGGGACGACGGCGTCGAGAACACGCGAAGCTATGACGAGGGCGATGTTCTGGACTATGCCGGCTTCCGGTTTGAAATTCTTGCCACCCCCGGCCACACGCCCGGCGGCGTCACCATCAAGGTGGAGGATGCCCTCTTCACCGGAGATACCCTCTTCAAGGGCTCCTGCGGCAGAACGGACCTCCCGGGCGGAGACATGCTGCAGGAACTGGCCTCCTTAAAGAAAATCTGCTCCGTAGAAGGCGAATTTGACGTATATCCGGGCCACATGGACCCGACTTCCCTGATCCGGGAAAAAACATTCAATTATTATTGCAGAAAGGCGATGCAGTGAAAGAGCCTACTCTGGTTATTCTGGCTGCCGGTCTCGGCAGCCGTTTCGGCGGTCTGAAACAGATTACCGCCGTGGATGACTGCGGTCACCCGATTATCGACTTTTCTATGTATGATGCCCACCGGGCCGGGTTCAAAAAAGTGGCCTTCATCATCAAGCACGAGATTGAGGAAGACTTCAAGGCCCGCATCGGCGCCAAGGCAGAAAAGTTTTTCGACGTCAGCTACGTCTATCAGGAGCTGGACAGGCTCCCGTCCGGCTACTCCGTCCCCGAAGGTCGCATCAAGCCCTGGGGTACCGGGCACGCGGTTTCCTGCTGCAAAGGCGTTGTGGACGGGCCCTTTGCCGTCATCAATGCCGACGATTTTTACGGTCCCGGCGCCTACCAGGCGCTCTATGACTTCCTTGCGGAGGAAGGGCCCGAAACCGAGCACGCGATGGTGGCCTATCTGCTGAAAAACACCGTAACGGAAAACGGCTATGTGGCCCGCGGTGTCTGCTCCGGCAAAGACGGTTTTCTGACCGACGTGGTCGAGAGGACCCGCATTGAAAAGCACGGCAGCAAAATCTGCTTCACGGAGGACAACGGCGAGAACTGGGAAGATCTTCCCGGTGACACGCTCGTCTCGATGAACTGCTGGGCTTTCCGCAACGGCTTTCTTGACAAGCTGGTGGAAGAATTCCCCGCCTGGCTGGACGGGAACCTTCCCGTCAATCCCGAAAAGTGCGAGTACTTTCTTCCCTTCGTCGTCAACGACGCCATCAAGGACGGTTCCTGCCGTGTCCGTCTGCTGAACTGCAGCGAAGTCTGGTACGGCATGACCTACCGCGAGGACCTGCCGGTCGTCACGGAGGCGATACAGGAAATGAAACGTTGCGGCATCTATCCTGAAAATTGGTGAGTTTAAGCGGCGAGCGTTGAGCAGTGAGCAGTGAGTGATTGTAGAAACCGAAGAGTCGGTTTCATTGGATTTCGAATAATAAGCTGTTTTTTATCCAAATCATTGGTTCGCGACCTCGCGAACCTTCCTTCCCTCGCTGCTTGCCCCTCACTGCTAACCCCTATCTAATAATCGAAATTATCAAGGAGACAAATTATTATGGATATTCTTGTAACCGGCGGGGCCGGATATATAGGCAGCCACACCTGCGTTGAGCTTCTCAATGCGGGCTACGGTGTCGTCGTCATCGATAATCTTGTCAATTCCAGTGAAAAATCGCTGGAGAGAGTGCGCGACATCACGGGAAAGAATCTCACCTTCTATGAAAACGACGTGCGCGACAGAGCCGCTCTCGACCGTATTTTCGAAAAGCACGACATCAACGCCGTCATTCACTTCGCCGGTCTTAAGGCCGTCGGTGAATCCGTTGTCATGCCGCTGGAGTATTATAACAACAACCTGTTCTCCACCGTCACCCTCTGCGAGGCCATGCGCGACCACGAGGTGAAGAACATCGTCTTCTCCTCCTCGGCAACGGTCTACTCCGCCGGCAACGAAATGCCTCTCAAGGAGACTTCCGTCACCGGTTCCTGCACAAACCCCTACGGCTGGACGAAATACATGTCCGAGCAGATTCTGCGCGACAGCGCCAAGGCCTACGAGGGCTGGTCCGTCTCTCTGCTGCGCTACTTCAATCCCATCGGTGCCCATCCTTCCGGGCTGATCGGAGAGGACCCGCGCGGCATTCCCAACAACCTGATGCCCTACATTTCGCAGGTGGCCGTCGGCAGGCTGAATCACCTCAACGTCTTCGGCGATGACTACGACACGCCGGACGGAACCGGCGTCCGCGACTACATCCACGTGCTGGACCTCGCTGCCGGTCACGTGGCCGCCATCGACTACATGCAGAACCACCAGGGTGAAAACGTCTTCAATCTCGGCACCGGCCACGGCTATTCCGTTCTCGACATGGTGAAGACCTTCGAGAAGGTTTCCGGCCAGAAGATACCCTATGAGATAGCTCCCCGCCGCCCCGGCGACGTGGCCACGGTCTATGCCGACCCCGACAAGTCGGCCCAGCTGCTCAAGTGGAAGGCCCGGTACAATCTGGAAGACATGTGCCGCGACAGCTGGAACTGGCAGAGCAAAAACCCGATGGGCTACGAACAGTAATACAAAATAATTCAGAATATAAAAAAGACTCTTCAGCTTCTGAAGAGTCTTTTTATATCGTCTATATCGCAGAAAAGCATCACATTGATGATGGCTATCAGCGGCAGGAGGTTCACCGGGAAGGGGCTCGTAAAGATGCCCGCTATGAAGAACACCAGGTCCAGCAGGGCCAGCCACTTCATTTTTATCGGAATCAGGAACATGTAGAGCACCTGGGTGTCCGGAAACAGCAGCGCAAAGGCAAAGAACATCGAGAGGAAAACGTATTCCGCCGTCAGGCTGATGCCGATGTGCAGAACGAAGTAGCACAGGAAGCCGTAAAGCATCGTCATCAGGATACCGGAAAGGGTGAAGAGGTTGAACTTGGCCGTTCCCCAGTTCATTTCCAGAATGTTGCCGATTACATAGTAAAAGTAAATGGCGATGATGCCGAGTATCGAGGTGCTCGGGGGGATGAACACGAAGGAGATAAGCCTCCAAATCTGCCCCCGGAAGATATAGTACGGGTTGAATGCCAGATAACTGATGAATCTGGGCTGTATAAAGTTGATAATCCAGAACACGGCGTTGGCGATTGCGATGTACTTCATCAGCCCCATCACGCCGAAATCCGGATGCTTATAGGAAAACAGGTTTATTTTTTTCTTCATTTAATGAGTATTACCTTGCCGCAAATCTGAGTGGTTGAAAACAGGCCGTAGGTCCGGGAATCCACGGATGCCTCGCGGTTGTCGCCGAGGATGAAGACCTTGTCGGCATCTACCGTCATCGGGTATTCGACCGACTGTTTTTTCGGAAGCGTGCCCTCATGCACATAGGCCGTGCTTTCGCTCTCCCCGTTCACAAAGACTTCGCCGTCCCGGATATCCACCTCATCGCCGCCGAGGGCAATGATGCGCTTCACCAGGAGCTCGCCGTTCGGCATCTTGACGCCGATGATGTCTCCCCTGGCGTAGTTCCTGTAAAGGCGGGAATAAACGATGAAGCTGCCCGAAGGAACCGAGGGTTCCATTGAATGCCCCGAGACCGTGCCGAAGCCGATAATAAATTCATACGCCAGCACAAGAAGGACAACAATCACCAGGACCGCTTTAAGAAACCGGAAGCGGCCGAGAGGATTCCTGTCATATTTTGAACGGGAAGCAGACTTCATAGCTTGAGTTTATCCTATTTGGACCGATTTTTCAACAATAAAGAGAATCAGTAGAGGATGCCGTGCATAACAAACTTGGCATCATCGAACTCATAGGAGCAGGTGGAGAGCGTTATCGTCCTGTCGCCCGTCTTCGGCTCCAGGTTGCTGTAGAAGCAGGAATAGGAGCACTCCTCTTCTATCCAGGCGGCATAGCCTTCCTCCCCGCCGAATTCGACGTCCCAGGCCTTCTGCTTTACGTTGGCAACATAGCCGGCGTAGAACTCAATCAGGTGGTTCCCCTCCGGCGTAATCAGCATGCCGTAACGGTGGCTGTCGTAATAGCCTTCGGTCCGGTAGTTCCGGAGGCCGGCGAACATGCTTCCGTCCGCCATGTGATGCCCGTAGAGAATGCTGTGGGTGTCGTTAAAGTCCTCGTAATTGCGGCAGTCCAGGAAGATGGCGCCGCTTTCGCTGTAATAGCCCTGGCCGGAATGATGCAGATAGAAGTCGTTATCGATGCTCTGGAACACCGGGTAGCTGATTTTGGTATCCGGAATGTATATCCAGGCAATCGCATCGTAGCCGTCCTGTTTGAGGGCGGCAAAGTCGATTTCCGGTATTTCCATCTTGATGTTCGGAGCCTTCGTCTTCGGCCGCTTGTCGAACTCGCTGAGACCGTCGTCCGGCTCCGGCGTTATCTCCACTTCCACCATCGCCTGCTGCTTGGCAGCCTCTTCATAGGCGTTCTGGGCCTGTATGCGGGCGTTCATGGAAGAGAAGGTCCGGTATCCGGCAAAGGCACAGGCCATCACCAATACGGCAAACAGCGCATAGACGAAGACGGAAAAGCCGTTCTTTTTCTTTTCTCCCGACTCGGCGTTCTCCTTCTCCTGTTTCTCCGCCGCTTCGCTCAACCTGGTGGAGAGCATGCCGAGAAGGACCGCGCAGAACAGGAATATGACCGCGGCTATCTTGCCGTAGCCGGAGCCCGCCACTTCGCTGACGAAGCCCAGATACGGAATCGAAAATTCAATTTTCCCCTGCACGTTGTCATAGTCCACGGGTCTGAGATCCACGTCCGTGTTGGCATCGCCCTTTGTCACGATTTCGCGCGACGCTTTCACGTTTTCCACGACGCGGTGCGTAACCGGCGTGGCAGCCCCGTCCGGGAAGAAGATGATAATGTCCCCCTCTTGGAGTTCCTCCGGCACGGTTGGCTTGGCATAAGCAACGGAGCCCACTTTTATGGTGGGCTCCATGCTTCCGCTTATGACTGCATAGGAATCAAATCCTAAAAGACGCGGAACCGTGAGAGGAATATAGACCAGCAGGACTGCAATAATGATGAGAAGGCTGAGCGCCTTGCTCACTTTAGCGGTTGCTTTCAAACTTCCTTTTCCTCTTTCTTTTTCTTGGAATCAAGCAGAATCATCAGGGCAAAGAGGCCTATGAGAAGGATGACGCCGCCGATAATCAGAGGCTTCGCCAGTGCTTTCCAGTCTCTGTCCTTATTGGCATCGAGATTGGCAAGAGGCACTTCTTGCTCATCCAGGTTGATGAACTCGGCCGGCTGCGGAATCTGCTCGATATTGTAGTCGCCTTCCACGTTGGCATTGGGCTCCTGTACGGGTTGACCCTGCTGGGGCTCCGTCTCGGGCGGAATCGGAGAATATTCGAACGTCAGAATGTTCTTGGATTCATCATCGCCTATGGTCAGACCGAGGTTGTATGCCTGCGGCAGATAACCGTCAATGTTCTTGCTGCCGACGACAACAAATCCCTTATTGGCATAACCTACGGTTTCCGTAGCAAGCTCCGTCTTCGTATCGGCCGTTACATATCGGACAGTGTATTTGACCATATCGCCCTTGACTGCGTATACAACGACGTAGTCGGCATCTTCATTAACCGTAACATTGATGTTTGACTGATACTTAGCTTCGTTCTCATCTTTATTGTCGAAACCTGCAGGCCGGACACCCTTAGCATAATACTTGCTGTCGGTTTCGTTATTGTTGATGATTACATTGCTGTAAAAACCATCGGCGTCGAAATCACCCAAAGCATCATTAAAACTAACGATTTCATTATATCCTACTTCATAGGAGAATACGTTTTTATTTACGTTACTCGTATCGAAGGTGCCTCTTTTTCCAGCATATACATTAATTGTATATGTTTTGGGAGCTAGTTTGCCAAGATAGTCAGTGTCTTCCGCAGATGCAAATGAACTAAAGACTGTCATGAATACACTGACAAGCAGGAGTAAAAGAACTGCTTTTTTCGTCTTTTTCATGCTTTGTCACCGTCCTTTTTCCTGTCTTTTACAACAATCAGGGTTGCCAGTGCGGCACAAAGAACTGTGGCGGTTCCCCAGATGATGAAGTCGCCTTTATCGGATGTCTTCGGGATTCTGGGAATGTCGCTGGTCTTTTCCACGGCAAAGGACATCTGCAGCTGTGCCAGCGTTCTCTGGTAGTCATTGTTCTGTGTTTCGCCGTCTATGGCCATGTGCAGAACGACATCACGATTATCGTGTGCAGGGATTTTGCCAAGATACACGTACTGGCTCAGGCTGTTTATGGCATTCTGAATGCCGGGTCTTTCTTCACCGCCAATGTTAGAGCTTTTGAAAACATCCGTGGAACCGTCATAGGTCAGTTCATAGGTATAGGAACCGTCCTGGGCATATCCTTCTTCAAAAGGATCCACAACCGAGTTGTCAATGTACCAGTCCGTCGCCGTATCTACATCGTTGTACAGAGTTACCTTGATTGTTAAATCGTCTCCCGGTTGAAAATCAGTAGCTATTTGAGCAACTGAACCATTAAGTCGGAGG
>JAZUEY010000055.1:0-22063 GCA_045640405.1 Candidatus Limivicinus sp. | reverse complement strand
TCACGAACAGCTGCCTTGATAACGGAGCCTGCATCGAAGCCTGCTGCGAGAACAGATGTTGCAGGATCGGAACCGAGAACGCTGAGGTTTTCGTTAGCAGTGAGGATGCCTTCTGCTGCGACCTGGTTGGAACCGAAGATGCAGATGAGGTCATTCTTGTTCATGATGTTGGAAGCTTCGGTTGCGCAGAGCTCAACAGTGGTCTGTGCAGGAACTGCAACTTCAATGATGATGTCGGCTTCGGCTTCGTCAACGACTTCTGCCTTGGTGCCGTTTACATAGAACTCATTGCCGATAACAGCAACTTTGAATCCGTCTGCTGCAGCGAGCTCAGCGAACTTGTCGATGAAGCCAAGGCCACGGCTGGTGATGGATTCGGAAGTAGCTTCCTGGTTGACTTCGCCAACGCGAACAGGACCGTTAACGCCAATCTTATCCTTTACTGCAGGATAGAGATTGTCAGCTGCGGTTGCGCCTGCTGCATAGTTGTTGGTAGCAACGGTGGAGTATACGGAGCCTGCGGGTGCCTGAGGAACACCGGAGTCAAATACGACAACGGGGATACCTGCATCCATAGCTGCCTGGAGGCAATCGAGAACGGAAGCCGGATCGTTCGGAGCAAGGCCGATTCCATCGGGCTTGTTGGCGATTGCGCTGTTCAGCATGTTGACCTGGTCAGCGATATCAGACTCGTTGACAGGGCCGTCACAGTGAACTTCAACGCCCTTTTCTGCTGCTTCCTGCTCAATGCCCTTAACGGCTGCCTGCCAGTAAGAAGACTGGAAGCTCTTTACGAGCATTTCGAAGTGCAGAGGAGCTGCTTCTGCTGCGGGTTCTGCTGCAGGAGCTGCTGCGGGTTCTGCTGCAGGAGCTGCTGCGGGAGCTGCCTGCTGGCCGCATGCGCAAAGTGCAAATGCCATGCACAGTGCAAGTGCGAGTGCTAAGAACTTTTTCATGTTTTTTCCTCCATGTTTATTATATGATCTGCAAAAGCAGTCATTTACGTAAAACGTATTATATCACAGTTGTCAAGTTTTTGAAGCCCTGTTTTTAAGGATGTCAACAAGAGTGGCACCAATCAAGACAAGACCTGTAATAATCTGCTGCCAGTTTGCCTGCAGTCCGATGAACGGCAGACCGGTTTTCAGGAGGCAGATGACGAAAACGCCTATCAAGGCACCTTCTATGCTGCCGGCACCGCCGCTTGCGGATACGCCGCCAATGATGGCGCCGCCGATGGCTTCCAATTCAAAACCTGCGCCGGAACCGGGCTGAACGGTTGCAAATATGGCGGAGTAGGCAACAGCTGCCAGACCTGCGAAGAAGCCGGAAATGACATAAGCCATTGCATGGTAAAACTTTACGTTGATACCGGAAAGTCTGGCTGCTTCCTTGTTTGAACCTATGGCAAGAGTATAGCGTCCCATTTTAGTGTGGTTCAGAACAAACGCCATAATGAACACTATAATCAGTATCCAGAGGAAACCAAGCGGATATTTGGTGCCGTTTAAAGTAAGTTTAAACAGGTTTCTGAATCCTCCGCCGGGAGCGGATGCTATTGGCCATGAAATTCCGTAGTTATGAGCGCAGATGGAGCCCAGGCCGCGGGTAATCATGCAGGTACACAGTGTTGCAAGGAAGGGTGGCAAATCCATGATGGAAACAAGCACACCGTTCAAGGCGCCGATGGCTACGCCGAAAAGAATTGTAATCAGCAAGCCTGCCCATGTGGGCCAGCCCATGTGTACAACCAGATAGCCGCCTGCAAGGGAGTAGCAGATAAGGCCGGTTCCTATGGAGAGGTCAACGCCGCCCGTAATCAGCGGGAATGTGACACCGATTGCCATGAGAACTATATAGTAGGAGTAGTCGAGAATGCTGAGGGCTGTTGTATATTTTCTGAAGTTTTCACTCATTGCATAGAAGAAAGCATACAGAGCAATAACAACTATGAGAACAATAACCTTCTGGCTTAGGGGTTTTCTTGTCTTTGTTTTCATTTCTCCGCCTCCTTAAAGTTCTATGTCGCGTGTTGCAAGATTCATGATGGCCTCCTGCGTAGCTTCTTCAATGGGAAGCTCACCGGTCTTCTTGCCTTCGCACATAACCAGGACTCTGTCGCTCATTCGGAGAATCTCCTGCAGCTCGGAGGAAATCATAATGATAGACTTTCCTTCTTCTGCCAGCTTGTTCATCAGCTTGTAGATTTCGCTCTTCGCGCCGACGTCGATACCTCTTGTAGGCTCGTCGAAAATCAGAATGTCGCAGTCTCTCACGAGCCATTTTGCCAGAACGACCTTCTGCTGGTTTCCGCCGGAAAGGTTGACAACGAGCTGGTCTATCGTCGGAGTTTTGATGTTCAGCTGCTTCACGTAATCCTGAGCAACTTCTTTTTCGGCCTTCTTGTTAATGAAAATGCCTTTGACGTATCTTTCCAGGCTGGCCATGGTGGAGTTTTCGGCAACCGTTTTCTGAACGACAATGCCGAAACGTCTTCTGTCCTCGGAGAGATAACCGATGCTGTTCTTGACGGCATCCAGCGGGCTCTTGATTTCAACCGGCTTGCCGTTCACGTAGATGTCTCCGCTCTCCTTCGGGTCAGCGCCGAATATGGCACGAGCCGTTTCGGTACGGCCGGCGCCCATCAGCCCCGCGAAGCCAAGAATTTCTCCCTTGCGAAGCTCAAAGCTGACGTCCTGAACCATTCGGCCGGCATTCAGATGGTCAACCTTCAGCACAACCGGAGCGTCCTCGGCCACCATGCTGTGTGCCTTCGGCTCTTCGTAAATGACACGGCCGACCATCATGTTAATGATGTCTTCCTTTGAGCAGTCCGCCGTAACCAGTGTACCGACGTAGCAGCCGTCACGCATGACGGTTACTCTGTCCGTAATCTGCTTGATTTCATCCATTCTGTGGGAGATATAGACGATACCGAGCCCCTGCTCTCTCAGGTCGCGAATAATCTTGAAGAGTTCTTCGATTTCCGCATCCGTAAGAGCGGAAGACGGTTCGTCGAAAATGATGACCTTGGCTTCGTGCGAAATAGCCTTGGCAATTTCACACATCTGCTGTTTGCCGACGGTGAGCTTGCTCATCGTCTCGGTCGGGTCTATGTCGATGTTGAGCTCCTTGAAAAGCTTTTTGGAGTCTTCAATCATCTTTTTGTCGTCAATTTTGATACCCTTCATGGGTTCTCTGCCGACGAAGATGTTCTGGGCAACCGTGAGATGGCCCATCATGTTCAGTTCCTGGTGAACGATGATGACGCCTGCATCCTGTGCCTCTCTGGCATTGTGGAATTCCACTTCCTTGCCGTTGTAGACAATCGTTCCGGAATCCTTTGTATAGATACCGGTCAACACTTTCATAAGTGTGGATTTTCCGGCACCGTTTTCGCCCATCAGCGCATGAACTTCGCCTTCGCGAACGTCAAAACAGACATTGTTCAGCGCATGTACACCGGGGAAGGATTTATCAATGTTCTTCAGTTCAAGAATTGTATTTCCCATTTTCGCCCTCCTCAGTTCTTTCTGCGCCTTGCAGCGATGTCAAGGTATACGGCAACAATAACGATGATACCGGTAAGGATAAGCTGGTAGTCCTTTGTAAGGCCTACTGCCAGAATGCCTTCCTGCAGCAGGGAAATAACAAACACGCCGAGGATGGTACCTGCAATCGAGGCGATACCGCCGACCATTGAAGTGCCTCCCATAACGGCGCCTGCGATTGCTTCGTTGTTATACTGGTCGCCGTAACCGGGCTGAACCGTGGTATAAGCACCTACAAAGAAGATGGCCGCTATACCGACGAGGGTACCGCAGATGATATAGGCCAGCATGCGCCATTTGTTGACGTTGATGCCGGACAGTCTCGCTGCTTCCGAGTTGCTCCCCAGGCAGAGAATGTAGCGGCCTATTCTTGTTCTGCTCATTAGAATTCCGCAGATCAGGGCGATACCGAGCAGGAACAGCAGACCGGTCGGGAAACCATTGAACTTAACAAGATTGCGGTACCAGCCGCCATCTGCCAGCTGAGGCCAGCTGACGGACTGCGTCTTCGTGAAAACGGAGGCAAGGCCCTTTGCGATGTTCATGCTAGCCATGGAAACGATGAACGGCGCCACATCGAGATAGGATACGAGCCAGCCGTTGAATATTCCGAAGCAGGTTCCTATGGCAATGCTGATAATCAGGCAGAGCCACATGGGAAGGCCGTAGGAATTGAGGCAGTAACCGGACATCAGGGCACAGCAGAACATAACCGGCCCTATGGAAAAGTCGATACCGCCTGTGGCAATTACGAATGTAACGCCAAGTGAAAGGAAGCCAAGAAAGTATGCATAGTTCATTGCATTGACGATGCGGTTTATCCCCAGAAACTTCCCCTTTGTCATAAGGCAGAAGAACAGGTACATCAAAAGCAGAACCAGCACGAGAACGATTCTGTTCATACCGACTTTCTTGACGAACGGATTTTCTTTGATTTTATTCAAATTCACACCATCCTCTACTATCATTTGTCTTTTTTCAAAGTTGCGTATTATTAAGTATAAAGGATTTTCCCGTTTCTCGCAAGCTTCAATATGCAAAGGCATCCCCGATTTTGTAATCCGGCATGGTTGCGTAGTTGTAGTCCTCTATCAAATGAACCACACAGTCTTCCGCCAGATTTCTCGGATTCATATCAAGTACTCCGTCCCTGACCTTTGCGTACTGAACGGGCAGAAACTGCGCCAGCATACCGAGAGGAATATGAACGCTTTCCAGATTCTCAAATAGTTTTTCGATGGTTTCCTTTATCTCAGGATTGGCAAAATAATACCTGCAACGATCGGAAAAACTGTATGCGCGCTTTATACGAAGCTCTTCTTCGTTCCCGTGGTAGTGCTTCTGCCAGTTGCCGGGGTTCTCCAGCATAATGCGCTCAAGTGTCTCCGGGAAACAGGCTCTGTCTCCTTCCGGCACCAGCTCTCGTTCTATGGTAGAGAGCGCGAAAAGGCCTTCTCTCAGAGCAAACGTCAGCGCCGGTCCGACTTTCAGAATGGCAATGCCGTCTTCCACCATCTGCTTGAGTTTTCGGGGTGACTGATAATCCGTCGAGTGACCTTCCAGAACAAGAGCATCGTAAGCACTCATATGTTCCGTCAGTTCGGCCGCTTTTTCACGATTATAATGAATTATATCCTCGTCCCCGAATTCAACGCCCGGCTGCACCACAATGCCTATGATATTCTCGAAAGCATCTCCCAGTCCGCGGCTTTCAAATTCCTTTTTATAGGCCGCATAGGTCTTGTCTACCGACTCGGGCTTAGTAACAGCCACGCTGTCTTCCGCCTGCTGTGCTCCGCCGGGGATGGGAACTTCCGAGCCGATGATATAAACAGGCCGCTCTTCCTGCGGATTGTTCCGCAGCAGTTCCTGATAGGCTTCCTCACAAGCCTTATACAGGATGGCCCCTCTTCTCGCAACCGTTTCATCGCTCAGCGGAACATTGGGGTCGTCATCCGCAAGGCGCATGCTTGTATCAAGATGGATTTTTTTATATCCGGCCGAAACGAAGAGCTTTACGAGTTCTTCGGATTTGGCCATTGCGGACTCTTCGGTTTCGTTCTGCCATGTCAGCGGGCCGAGATGGTCTCCGCCCAGGACAATCATCTTCCGGCTGCATCCTGCTCTGTCGGCGATTTCATACACGAAATCCCGGAAATCGGCCGGCAGCATTCCGGTATATCCGCCGAACTGGTTGACCTGATTGGCCGTAGCCTCTATCAGCACCGGAATGTCATAACGCATGGCCTGTTTGATACAGGCCTCGATAACCAATTCGTTGGCTGTACAATAAGAAGGCATTCCGGCAAAAATATTGCCGGACTGCCTTTCTTTCAGCATCTGTCTCAGTGCATTCATTTATTCTGCATCGGGGCAGTCTACAATGACGCCTTCCTCATCCCAGAGATCGTGCCAGTCGTTTGCGCCGGGCCATAGAAATACCTGACCCTTGACGAGACGGTTGTCTCTCTCCAGTGTCGCGATGGTTGCCATTTCTTCATCTGTGAGGGGCTCCGTAACCGTGCAGTCCAGATTGCCCTCATAGTTGTGAATGGAGAACGGAATCGGCAGCTGTCCTCTCTGGAAAGCCCATTTGAGGCAGATAGTTGCCGGATGCACGTTGTGAGCTTTTGCTATTTCTACGAGTTCCGGCATCTTCATGTCTTCGATGTCGGTCGGCACTATGTCTCTCTCGGGTCTTCTCGGCGAGCCGAGAGGCATAAAGCCGACAGGCTGAATGTCATGTGCCACGAAATAGTCAAACAGCTCCTGCTGCTGGAAGCAGGGATGCAGCTCCAGTTCGCATACAACGGGTTTTATCTCGAATTTGTCGATAACCTGCTCCATCTTGGGAATGGTCATATTGGAAATGCCGATGGCTTTGACCTTGCCCTTTCTGACAAGCTCTTCAATCTGGCGGTAGGTGTCCATAAATTCCGCAACCGAGAAGGGCTTGGAGTCGGGATTCCTGGAATCGACGTCGCACCCGGGTGCATGATAGTTGGGGAACGGCCAGTGGATAAAGAGAATGTCGATGTATTCGCACTGCAGGTCAGCGATACTCTTATCGCAGGATTTTTCAACCTCGCGGTGCATGTCGTTCCAGACCTTTGTCATGACGAAGAGATCTTCTCTTTTAACAACTCCTTCGTCAAAAGCGGCCTTAAAAACTTCTCCGATTTCTTTTTCGTTGCCATAGCAGGCTGCACAGTCCACAAGCCTGTACCCGCAGCGGATGGCCCCTGCCACGGCATTGGAAACGTCTTCCGCGCTGACTCTGTCAGAGCCGAATGTACCTATGCCGACGCAGGGAATCTTCATTCCGTTGTTCAGCGTTATCTGCGGTACTTGTTCCGGTTTTAATGCCATTTATTTTTCCTCCTTTTAAAGTGTGTTGTATTCAGAAAATGTGTGTTTCATATCCTCGTAAAGCTGAAGATACAAATCCATATTTTTCGCATAAATTTCGTGGTTCTCTGCCGATGGTTCCTGTACTCTTGTTATCTGGATGCTTCTGTTTACAGCTTCCTCATAGCTCTTATAGAGGCCGCAACCGATCCCTGCCAGAATGGCAGCGCCAAGCGTCGTTGCTGTGTCGGATGCGGGTACACAGATTGTCTTACCCGTCACATCGGCTTTTATCTGGGTCCAGAGTACCGAATTGGCCGCTCCGCCCATCGCATTGAGCGTGTCAACCTCCGCACCGGTTTCCTTTGCAACCCGGAGATTATGCTCAAGAGCATAGGCGACTCCTTCCAGCACCGCTCTTGCCATATGTCCCCTCGTCTTGCTGTAGCTCAACCCGTAAAACACGCCTTTCGCGTCGGGATCCCAGATAGGTGAACGCTCTCCGGCCATGTACGGCAGGAATACAACACCTTCGGCTCCGACCGGCACTTTTGCCGCCTCTGCCGTGATGTCGTCAAAGCTCATGTCGGGGCACAGCTCGCTGCGGAACCACTTCAGAGCACCGCCGCCCCCGACAGTGCCACCCTGCAACAGAAACAGTTCCGGAACAACATGCGGGCTAAGTATCAGCTGCTTGTGGGCGAGAGCATCCGCCGTGCAGATTGACATGCCGCCTGCCTGGCCGCCCTGTTCCTGCGTCTGACCCGGTTTGTATACTCCGGCTCCCAACGTTCCGCATGCAGCATCCAGACCTCCTGACACAACGGGTGTTCCTTCCTTGATTCCGGTAATCGCTGCAGCTTCCTTCGTAACCTTGCCAATGACGGCATCGCAGTTGCAGATTTCCGGAATCAGGTCGGTGCTTATGCCGAGTTCTGCCGCCAGTGCTTCGTCATACTCCATTTTATGAAGGTTATAAAACTGCAGCCCGTAAAGCTGGGATTTGTCCTGGCTGAATACGCCTGTCAGTTTGTAGGCTATATAGCTGTTGCTCTGGAGAAATTTACTTGTCTTTTTATATAGTTCCGGGCAGTTTTCCCGGAACCAAATGATTTTCGGTGCCGTATAGGAGGGCAGAAAATCATTCCCGGCCACTTCGAATATGGTATCTTCTCCGAGGCGGTTCTTAACGGCGCCGCAGATGTCTCTGGCTCTGGTATCCATCCAGATGGGGGTTCTGGCCAGGACGTTTCCGTCTTTGTCTACCGGAATGGCAGACCAGCTCTGCCCGTCAATGCCTATGCAGCATATAGAGGAAGTATCAACGGCCGGATTCAAAAGTACCTCTTTGATTCCGCAGCAGACGGCCTCCCACCACTCCTCGGCATCCTGTTCTACCCAACCGGGATTGGGATAGTATACTTTATACTCTTTATTTGTACTGGCAATAACTCTTCCGTCTTCATCAAAGACGGCTATCTTGCACGCGGAAGTGCCTATGTCTATGCCGAGGATTTGATTCTTCATTTCTTTACCTCTTCGAATACTCTCTTAATATGTATGCGTACTGCAGGGCACTGCTTTCGTTGACGCTTATTTTGGAAACGAGCACATCGCCGCTGTCCAGATACCACACGCTTCCGTTTGCGGCATCATTCTCGGAACGGAAAGCGTTCTCGCCGCGCAGCTTTGTCTCGCTGCTGTTAATAAGGTTAAATACTCTCTCTATCTCCGCGGCATCGGTATCGGACAGGCTCCAGGCCATGCTGGCAAGCCGGCCTTCTTCGGAAAACATATATTTGACACTGCCGTGATTACCCAGATAATCTCCGTCGTATACATAGGTATCTCCACCGTACACCGAGGCGTATACTTCTCTTGGCCCGCCCATGTCCGACACCAGTTTGTCGGGTGTTACGGACCAGCTTACGTCCGAAAACGGGCAAATAAAGCTGTTTTTTCTTCCGCATCCGCCAAGCATCAAAGCGAAAATAAGGGCTGCCGCAAGCAGACAGTATTGTATTGTTTTTCTGTTTTTCATTTTCTTGATTTTATCACTTTCACTATTCTCCTTCAACAGAATATTGCCTGCCATTTGCTTTGATGTTATTATTTCATCAAAGGAGAATACACTATGAAAGCTGTTTCCGTCGGTGATATTTTAATAGACTTCAACCCCCTCGGCGTGGATGAATTCGGGTATCCTTCCATTCAGGCCCAACCGGGAGGAGATGTCGGCAATTTTCTTGCCGCCATGAGAAAGTTCGGCTCCGAAGCTGAATTTATAGGCAAAATAGGGGATGATACATTCGGTCATCTTCTTTTGAAAACCCTGCGGGAAAACGGCATCGGGACCGGTGGTGTCGTCGTTTCGGGAGATACGTTTACTACGCTCGGGTTTGTCACTCTTGATGCAAGCGGCGACAGGGATTTTTCCTTCATGCATGCCGCCGATGTGGAGCTTTCGTTTGATGAAATCAATCTTTCCATTCTTGAAAATGCCGATGTGCTGCATTTTTCCACCGTCTCCATGACGGATGAACCCGCCCGAACCGCCATCAAAAAACTCGTTGAATATGCAAAAGCAAAGGGCATTTTAATCAGCTTCGACCCCAATCTCCGTAAGACTCTCTGGGCCGATTTGGATGACTGCAAAGCCCAGATGTTTTGGGGGCTTTCCGTTGCAGATGTTATTAAAATAGGGGATGAGGAAATCGATTTTCTCTTCGGTCTCAGCCCCGAGGCCGGTGCCGAGAAGATTCTATCCGATACCGGTGCTTCGCTTGTTTATGCTACCTGCGGTGCGAAAGGCTGTTTCTATAAAAGCCGACATACCGGCGGCTTCGTTCCCTCGCTTTCCGGTATCAAGGTTATCGACACCGTCGGTGCCGGTGACATTTTCGGCGGTTCCGCCATGTGGAAGCTGCTATCTCTCGGGAAACCGCCTGCCAAAGTGACGGCGGAAGAGTTGCGGGAAGTTGTAAGCTTTGCAACGGCCGCAGCCGGTCTTTCTACAACGAAACACGGCGGCATGACCTCCGTCCCGTCTCTTGAAGAAATAGCAAAAGTAAAAGGATGAGCTTCACGGCTCATCCTTTTCGTTTTCTTCTTCCGTTTCTTCGGATTCTTCTTCGGTCTCTTCTTCGCTTTCGTCTTCGGTTTTACGGAAATCGTCGCTTACGGGATTGAAGTAATCGTGCTTCAGATATCTCTTCAACCCGTCTATGAAAAAGAATATACCGAAGCCCCCGAGCACAAGCATCCCGCCTATCATCAGTGCAAGCTGACCGCCTGTTTCGGAGAGGGCCCCTTCCTTAAACATCTGATATACGAGATACAGCAGGTATCCGCCTGCCACCATTCTGATGACAACGGAGCTCTGCGTGGGTTTATTCTCCGGGTTTCTCTTTCTCTGCTCGGCCAGTTCTTCTTTTCTTTTTTCAAAATATCCGCTCATATCGTTTCCTTTATGCAAGTGATACGGCCACCATAATGATGAAGCCGATGATTGTAAACAGGGTATATACCGAAAGTGCCGAAGAGTAGAACTCTTTATTCTCTTCTCCCTCTATGTACAGCGGCAGAATGTAGGGGGGCGGCAGGATAAACATCAGAATTGCCGACTGCAGAACAAGTCTGCTCGTAAAGGTTCCCCCGAGAAGGCTGTAAACTATCAGAACAATTGCAGCAAAGATTCCCTGCTCCAGCAGGCGAATCGCGCAGGCCTTCAGTACTCTGCCCCATGCAAGCCCTTTAAAGTACATCCGGTACCCGATGACAACCAGGATAACCGCACTGGTCGGTGCGGAAACGAAGCTGCAAAGGGTATCGACGACAGGCCCCGCCGGCCCTGCGGCAATTCTGCCGCCCAGCCCCGACATGCCGAGAATTACTCCCGCGATAATCGCTATGAGCACCGGGGTTTTGGCCATGCCTTTCAGGGCATCCTTCAAACTCTGTTTTTCTCCTCCCGTTGCCTTCAGCATGGCGAGGTATACTGTGAATATGGCAAAATCCTGGCCTATATCCAGCATGGCAAAGCTTGTTATGTTTCCGGCCAGAATCGTCATCAGGGCAAAGCCCAGCATGCCGGCTTCATAACCCGTCAGCATGAAAGGCAGATATCCGTTTTTCTGCCGGAACAGTCTGCAGAGGGCCTTACCGAGGAATATTCCGCCCGCCACAGCCACGAACATCGTCAGCGGCAGGACAAGTTCCTTTGCACTTACCGAGGTTTTGTAAAAATTCCCGAAAAGTGCCGCCGGCAGGGTTACGTTCATAACCAGCGCCTGCAGACCGGCTATTCCGCTTTGCGATATCAGTTTCTTTTCCCGCATCAGCATACCGACAAGCAGCATGGTAATAACGGGTAGCACAGCCTTTATCAGTTCCACGGCAAGCTCCTCAAAAAATCAGATTCAATCAAATACTTCCGCTATTTCATCCAGAATACCGAGATCCCAATACAGTCTTGTCCCGACGTATTTGTCTCTGATATCCTTGGTCATCGTAAACGTGGTTTTGACGCCGTCATTGGCATAGCCGATACATGCGGCGGAGGTCGGGAAGTCAATCGATTCCATCAGCTTCCTGATTTCAGCAGATGGCGGCAAAGTCTTGATGACTTCCGTAATCTCATCCCATCTGTCGATGATAATCTCCAAACGTTTGGCATGCTTGGCAGCATCGTATTTGTGCTCTCTGTTCTCTCCTTCAATCATTGCCTCTGCGCCGGGTCCCACAAAGCTGCGCAGCTGCCCGTTCCAATCGTCCAGGGAGAAGTTCTTTACGAAATTCAGTGCCTTTTCTCTGTCGGGCTTATAGCCTTTGTTAATCAGTTCTTCGTATGCCATGAGAGTGTAGAGTGTTCCGAGCCCGGCCTGTATGCCGTGCTGCTCGAACTGTGCATCTTCAAAGGCAAGAGAACGCATATCCCATATGTGAGAGAAATAGTGCTCCATTCCGGATGCCGGTCTTGATACACCCGCGTAATTCATGGCAATACCGGCTATTACAAGGCCTTCCATGACGGAGGCCACGGCCTCCGGTTCACGCTTCAGCAAACCTTCGGTGCTGCTCATAACCTTGTCCAGTGCCTTCTGCACCAGGGCGGCTGTCACCGGGCAGTAATCCTCTCCCACGATGATCTCCGCCAGTTTCCACTCCCGAAGGCTTGTTATCTTTGCCAGCATATCTCCGACGCCGGATACAAGCATATGCATAGGGGCTTGGCAGAGAATGTCCAGATCCCCTACAACGGCCCAGGCAGCCGTGCTGTAGAGAGAAACCTTGAGTCCGTCTCTGTCCATGGAGGACGTACCGGAAACGAACCCGTCCATGGAAGGAGCTGTCGCAACAATTATATATTTCAGCCCGGTAGCTCTTGCCAGCATCTTGCCTGTATCATTGATGACCCCCGAACCGATGCCGATGATGGCGTCGCAGGAATAGTCAAAGTGCATGAAGGCGGAGCCGACCGTATACTCCGTCGGTCTGACGGGAGATACCGGAAACACATATTTTGCATAGTCTATTTCGTTTTGCTCCAGCACTGCTGTAACGCTGGCGCCTGCCGCTTCAAAGGTGTCATGTCCGGAAAGAAGGAACGGCTTCTTGGCGCCTATTTCCTCCAGCAGAGCCGGCAGGGAATTCACTGCACCCTTTTCCACAATAACTTTGGACACGCCCGGTGAATGCACTTTCCCGCATTCACATGCAAAACTGCCCATTGAAATAAGCTCTTCAAGGTTTATATTATTGATTTTGTTAACGGTCATATCGGTCACTTCCTTTGTTCGGAGATTATACCATACCTTCCCTTCATTTTCTATAATTGCCCTTTTATATTTGACAATCCTTTCCTTTAATTTTATATTATTTATATGAGTACTGAAAGAATTAACAACTTAATAGAAGATTATATCGAAGAAGTAAAGGAAGCCATCCGGTCCTCCAAGCCCCTTGCCGGTGTCTTCGGTCTCAGAGGCGGAATTGGGGATTCCCCCTGCCATATGAAGTTTTACGACAGTCTGAAGGAACTTATCGAGTCCGGAGATTTCGATGCCTATGAAACCGTCCGTCTTCTCCTGCATGCGGATTCCTCGTACGAGGCTCCCGATGCCGCCAAGTTCATGCTGACGGCTGTTCAGGGGCTTGCCATTCCCCTTGTTCCCAAACTGAGTGCCGAACAGAAGGTAGAATTCAAGCAGTTCCTGGATGACAATGTGCCACGCCGTAAACGTCTCCCGGTTCAGGATCAACTCTATAAAGCATTAAAAAAATAAGACGCAAAAAGCTCTCCGAAATATCGGAGAGCTTTTTCATGTTGTTTTCTGAATCAGCAGCTGCCCTTGGTTTCAAGCAGATACTGTTCTGCCTCAGCGGACCAGAGACCGCTGTTCTTTTTGCAGAGTTCGTCGAGCTTTGCAAAGAACGGGTCACTCTCTCCGAGTTTGGCAAAATCGGAAATGGCTGTAAGCGGCATATCCACACCGGTGTAGATGAGTTTCTTGCCGCCGCGGATTTCCGGCAGATGCAGCGTTGCTTCGGGAACCGCATTGAGTCCGCCGACATGGGAAACCATGATAGACGGTGTAAGGCGGCCTTCCTTCATCATAGCGGCTGCTTCCTTCATGTCATCCGTGTTGCCGCCGGATGTCCCGACGATGTGAGTAGATGCATAATGTACATTGTAGAAATTGAACAGCGCCTTGAATTCCTTGTCGCTCGGGCCGGAGAAGAAGTTGAGACAACCATCGTTGGCCAGAAGCTGGTCGCCCATCTCTACCATCTCTGCAACCGGTGTGAAGACGAGAACGTCGTCATATCCGTGGCCATCGGTCAGTGCGAGAAGGTCACCCTTCGGATTTTCGCAAGAGGTGTTGAAATAAACGAGCTTAACACCGTTGTTTGCAGCATCTTCAACCGTAAGCAGCTCGGCCAGTCTGTCCAGCTGTTCCTGACGGCGTCCGGTAACTACCAGGAGGCCCGGTCTGCGGTCACAGTGGACGATATAGTCAATGGCTGCCTGCCCCATGGAGCCGTTGCCGGCGAGCATAACCATGTTGCCGCCCTCGACAATACCCATATTGTGGACATAGGAACCGTACTTGGTATGATACATGGCGTGGAATGTTCCGATAACGCAGGAATAAGGCTCTGTCATCGAACCGGCAAAGAAACCGTTGCCTTCAAAAGGAATCAGGCAGTTCATTTCCATGACTTCATGCGGCATGATGACATAGGTTGCGTCACCGCCGACATACTGATAGGAGTAACCGGGGGCGTCGAGGCTTCCCTTGTATGCCAGTGCCGGCTGAATAATGAATTTTTCGCCTTCTTTGAACTGGTCTGCCCACTTGCTGCCGATTTTCACGAGTTCACCGCAGAACTCATGCCCGATAATAACAGGATTCTCTGCAACATTGTCGGGAACGCGCTTGTGGTTTTTCCCCTGCATGGCAGCTTTATAGCTGGACTGGCAAAGGCTGTCGGATATGACTCTGGCAAGGATTTCATCGTCCTTGATTTCGGGAAGTTCGAATTCCTCAAGGCGGAGATCCTGCTCGCCGTATAAACGGACTGCTCTTGTCTTCATAGTATTAACCTTCCTCTTCTCTCTTCACAAGATTCCAGGCGGCATCCACGAGATGTGCAAAACGCGGATCCGCGAGTTCTTTGCAGATAAAGCTCTGGCTGGGCTGGTTTATGTCCTCTCCGGATATCTGCATCATGTTGTACTTGTCGCACAGCTTCATCAGGCGGTCAAGTTGCTCAGCAGTATTTCTGGAAGGCATATAGGTGATAGCCTTTATGCCGGCATCGGACAGAAATTCCATCAGTTCTTCGAGATAATCATCCTCATACTTGGCTGCGGCTTTGTCTCCCGTGGGAGAAGCGCCGACATCGCCCAGATAGGCGTAGCAGAGATAAGCATCTATCTCATTGGCAAAGGCTATTGCCTCTTTCAGCGTAATGAGTTCTTCCTTTGCAGGAATAAAAATCTCTTTGTTCAGACCGCTTTTGTATTTTCCGAGCAGCTTGTACTGTTCATCCTCACTGCCGTCGGGAATGACAGCTTTGGCTGTTGCATAGAACAGATGTCTTTCCGTAATGCTTCCGCCGTTTTCATACTGGGAAAGCGGAACAACATCCCTGTCGAAGTCCAGGTGCAGATTGAGCGCGCGGTTGATGTTTTCGAGTTCCTTGCGGTTTCTCTCGTTTCTGAGTTCTACATGGGGCTTTAAGAATTCACGAACTCTGTCAAAATAACGTGCCTTTATGCTGTGGAAAGTCATATAGGCCACGCCGTCCTGATCCGGATTGTTCAGGCGTCTGCCCGGGAACGGGGAGTCGGAGTAATCAATTCTCATCTCGATTCCGCAGGTTGAACCGACACCGGCAAGTTTTGCAGCCTCGCGGAATTCAGCCGCACCGCTGATAGAATCATGATCCATGATTCCGGCCGTAGGCAGGCCCGCTCTTCGTGCAGCCCAGACTGCCGCCGTCGGGGAATACGGTGAAAATGAGAAAGTCGTGTGAATATGATTGTTGGCAAACTGAGGCAGCACCTCAGGTTTTTCCTTTTCCTCTGCAAGCAGAGTCTTGAGGTTCTCTAAGCGCTCTTTGGCAGTGGGCGCATTTAAAAACTCTATTTCTCTATCCATATCAGTTGAGCATCGTCTGACCGCCGGTTACAGGGATAGCCTGACCTGTTTCGAAGGTCTGTTCCACGCAGTAGAAGAGAGCTTTTGCAACATCCTCGGGTGTGCAGCCTCTGTGAATCGGGCTCTTGGAAAGATAGTAGTCCTTGACATCCTGAACAGTCTTTGCGCCGGGAACTTTGCCGGCGTTCAGATACTGCACGAAAAGTCCCTTCTCCGGGTCGGACCACAGCGGTCCGTCATAGAAGTTACCCGGGCAGATGGAGTTGACCTTGATGTTCCAGGGAACGAGTTCGAGAGCGAAGCTCTGCGTCAGGCCGATGCCTCCGAATTTTGCGCCGGCATAGGCGAAGTTTGCCTTGGAACCAACGAGACCGGACTTGGAGTTAATCTGAACGATGTCAAAGAACTTGCTGTTGTCGGCTTCATACTCGGCCTTCATGATTTCGCTTACATACTTTGCGCAGTAGAAATAACCGTTGTAGTCAACCTTGGTAACAGCCTCGAAGTCCTCCGGGGTCATGTCGGGCAGAGCGCCTGCTTTCAGAATGCCTGCATTGGCTACGAAAATGTCTATGCCGCCGAAAAGCTCAACGGCTCTTATCATAAGGTTTTTGCAGCTCTCGGGGTCGGAAACATCACCCTGTGCAAAAGCGCTGTGGTCTCCGAGTTCCTTTACGGCAGCCTCACCCTGAGACTCTCTGCGGTTTGCAATGACAACCTGTGCACCCTCTGCAACAAGTGCCTTTGCAATGCCGAAGCCAAAGCCCTGTGCTCCGCCGGTGACAATCGCTATCTTGCCGGATAGTCTGCCGGGGTAATTCGGGCGGTTGTTAACATTTTGGGCAGCAATCTTTTTTGCTTCTTCAAAAGTCATATTAATACCTCTTTAATTAATACATCTGGTCTTCGATAACTTTTTCTACCTTCAGATTTTCTTCGTTGCCTGTTCTGAAGGACATGTACGAATAAAGTGAATCTATCACTGTGAGTTCCGCAATTCTGGATGAAATGGCGACAATTCTGTATCTCGTTTCGTTGGCCGAGGTAAAAAGCGATATGTCTGCGATCTCGGTAATCGGGGATTTCCCCATACTGCTGAGGGAAATAACCGTGGCACCGTTGCTCTTGGCCAGATGTGCATTGTCCACAACAGCCTTTGATGAGCCGGAATGGCTGATTGCAAAAACAACGTCATTCTCATCGGCATAAGCGGCTCCGATTGTCTGTACATTCATATCCGAATACGCCGTGGCATTCAATCCGAGACGCATGAACTTGTGTTGCACATCCGCCGCGACCGCCGCGCTGCCGCCTACTCCGAAAATGAGAATCTTTCTTGCCTTAAGCAGTGCCTCTGCGGCATTCCGCATGTCGTCCAGATTCAGATTGTCTCGCGTGAGGTTGATGGCATCCGAAGCTGCGCCGAAAACCTTCTGCACAGCCTGCTGCATGTCATCTTCCGCCGTGACTTCCTCGCCGGAATAGTTGATTGGAGCGCTCATTCCCTGAATCAGGGCAATCTTCAGTGCCTGGTAACCGGTAAAACCGATGTTCCTGCAAGCGCGGATAATCGTCGGCTCGGATACACCGCAGCAATCGGCCAGCGCACTGACCGAGAGGTTGATAACCTCGTCGGTGTGGCTGACGATGTACTCTGCAACCAGTGCCTCGGACCTGCTCAGTTCGGGTATAAGGCTGCGGATTTTAAATACAATTGCGGAATCTTCTTTTGCCATTACACGCCGGCTTTTTCGCGGCTGATCTGGTCGACTGTCGTGAAGTTGTGTGCCGGTTTGTCAACGCCAAGAGGCATAATCTTCTGGTCGATTGCGTCGATAATCCACTGGGCCTGCGGGAAGAACTCTTTCTCGAGCTCCGCGCAGGGAGTAATCCAGTTCTGTGCGCCGATGAGCACCGGAGGTGCATCGAGGTAGTTGAAGCACAGCTCCGTAATATTTCTTGCAACATCGTTCAGGTGGCTGCCTCTTGCGCAGGCATCGGATGCGAGAACAATGCGGCCTGTCTTCTTGACAGATTCAACAACCTTTTCATAGTTGAACGGAACAAGGCTTCTTGCATCGATGATTTCAGCGGAAATGCCGTACTTCTCCTGCAGTTCCTTGGCTGCTGCCATAGCACTGTAGAGCGTTGCGCCGACGGTGAGAATGGTAATGTCGGAACCGGCACGCTTGATGTCGGGTTCGCCGATTTCTATCTCGTACGGTTCTGCGGGAACTGCGTGGAATTCCTCACCCTTGCCGTAAAGTCTCTGGCTCTCAAAGAAGATCACGGGGTCGGTTCCGTTCAGAGCTGCAGTCATAAGGCCCTTTGCATCATAAGGCGTTGCGGGGAATACGACCTTGAGGCCGGGAACGTGAGTCGCCAGAGAGGTCCAGTCCTGAGAATGCTGTGCACCGTAAAGAGCACCGACAGAAACTCTGAGAACAACAGGCATCTTAATCTGGCCGGCGGTCATTGCCTGCCACTTGGCGAGCTGGTTGAATATTTCATCGCCTGCTCTGCCCATGAAGTCTGCATACATGAGTTCCACGATGGCACGGCCGCCGAGCATAGCGTAACCGACACCGGAGGAAACGATGGTTGCTTCGGAAATCGGGCTGTTGAACAGTCTGTGGAACGGAATAGACTTGTAAAGGTCTGTGTAAACGCCGAAGGCACCGCCCCATTCACGTACGTCTTCACCGTAGGAAACGAGGGTAGGATCCTCATAGTATTTGTCTATAATCGGCTCGAAGATAGCATCTCTGTATGCATAAACGGTAGCTGCGGAAACAGGGCTTCCGTCTTCCTTGAATGCGAAGTGTGCCTTCTTCTGAATCTTCTGCCAGCGCGGGTTCTCTTCCTTGGGGCCGAATACGTCAGGCTCGCGGTCGTCCATCTTTGCAATCTTCTGGTTGGAGAAGATGTACTTGGAGATAGCGTCCGGCTCCTTTTCAAAGTCCATACGCGGGGAAACTTCAAGGTCGCTTGCGAGCTTGAAGGCTTCGAAAATGTTGTCGTCGACTTCCTTCTCGAGAGCTTCGAATTCCTGCTCGCTGGCTATGCCGGCTGCAAGGATTTCATTTTTGAATGTCGGGATGGAGTCAATCTTCTGCCACATTTCAATTTCTTCTCTGGAACGGTATGCGTTCTGGTCGGAAGGAGAGTGGCCGCTGAAACGGTAGGTTACGAGATCCATGAGGATGGGGCCTTCGCCGCTCTTTGCCAGGGGCAGCTTGCGCTCATAAGCATCGATAACAGCCAGAGGATTCATGCCGTTGATACGCTCTGCATGCATTTGGTTAACGGTAACACCAGCGCCGAGACGGGCGACATTGTGGTATGCCATAGTTTCACCGTTTGTACGGCCGCCCATGCCGTAACCGTTATCCATTATATTATAAATAATAGGCAGGTTGCCCTTGAATTCATCTTCCCAAAGAGAAGTGTACTGGTCCATAGCGGAGAAGTTCATGGATTCGTAAACAGGGCCGCATCCGATGGAACCGTCGCCGAGGTTGGCTACGATAACGCCGGGCTTTCTGTTAACTTTCTTGTAGAGAGCTGCACCGGCTGCAATCGGGCCGGAGCCGCCGACTATAGCGTTGTTCGGGTAAATACCGAAGGGCAGAACAAAGAGGTGCATAGAGTTGCCGAGGCCCTTGGAGAAACCGGTTTCACGGCCAAAGAGCTCTGCCATGAGGCCGTAGAACAGGAACTTGACTGCGAGCTTGCGGGTGTCCTTCTCGTCTGCGTGTGCCTTGACGATTTCCGCAATGCGGCCGCCTTCGATTTCCTTCATAATCTTGTCAAGATCTTCATCGGAAAGCTTTTCAATGGCGGAAAGGCCCTTAGCAATAACTTCACCGTGGCTTCTGTGGGTACCGAATACAAAGTCTTCCGGCTGAAGCAGATAAGCTTCGCCGACAGCGGCTGCCTCTTCACCAATGTAGAGGTGAGCAGGGCCGGTGTACATGTAATCGATTCCCTTGAACGTCTTTGTTGTACGAACGCTGAGCAGCATGTTCTCGAATTCGCGGACATACTTCATGTCGCGGTAAATCTGAAGGAGGTCTTCCTTGCTGAACTTCTTGCTGTCGAATTCTTCTTTAACTGTTTTTTTATAGTTGAAAACCGGAATGTCTTTAAACTTTATGTCGGTTTCCGCAAATATTTCTTCCGGTACGTAAGTCTGTTCTTTTGACATTTTTTATCTCCTTAAAGCTTTGCAGCAAATATGGCTTCTCTGATGGCTTCTCCGTTGGTCGGATGCGGGAATACATAGCTCTTCATTCTCTCAACGGGAAGCTCGTTGTCTATCATAATACCGCAGATGGTGATGAGCTCGGATGCCGGGCCGCCCACGATGGTTGCACCGATCATTGTCTTCTTTTTCTTGTCGAACACCAGCTTGATGATGCCGGTTCCGTTCTCGTTCTCTGCCATGTACAGTCCGGAGTAGTTCATGCTGATTTTGGATGCCACGGCATCGATGCCGGCTGCCTTTGCCTCGTCAAGCGTCATACCGGCGTAAGCTGCCTCAGGTTCGGTGTGAACCAGGCCGGGAACGCAGGCCCAGCGCATCGGGTCAAACTTGCCGACAATGTGGTTGATGGCAACTTCTGCCTGTCTGTAGGCAACATGTGCCTGCATAGACTGACCGTTGCAGTCGCCTATGGCGTATACGCCGGGAATTCCGCTCATGCAGAACTCGTCAACCTTGATGGCGCCGTTCTCAACAGGAACATGCAGGTTTTCGGTAAGACCGAAACCGTCAACATTGGCTCTTCTGCCGATGCAGAGCAGTGCCTTGTCGCATTTGATTTCGCTCTGCTTGCCGTCTGCTTCGACGGTAACGGAGTCCTTGCCAAACTTGACTGCCTTTGTATTGACGTGGAACTTCATGCCGAGGTCTTCGCAGGCCTTGACGATAACATCGGTTGCATCCTTGTCGAGAGTTCCGGCAACCTTTGCGGCTGCTTCAACGATTTCGATTTCGGAGCCGACCATTGCATAATAGGTTGCCATTTCAAGGCCGATTACGCCGCCGCCGATAACAACGAGCTTGGAAGGAATCTTTTCCAGTTCGAGAAGTTCGGTACTGGTTACGACAAAACCGCTCTTTAAAGCCTCGTCCAGGCCTTCAATACCGGGGACAATCGGGCGGGAACCGGTTGCGACGACCAGATTCTTGCCGTGGTAGGTCTCGCCGTTGACCTTGACGATGATGCCGTCGTTGTCTCTGCCTTCAACCGTGCCTTCGCCTTCGATGGTCTTAACCTTGGAAGCCTTCAGACCGCCCTTGACGCCTGCAACGAGGTTTGCGGTAACGTTTCTTTTTCTGGCTACAACGGCCGCCTGATCGATACTGGCCTCACCGCATTTAACGGCATAGGGCTCAGCGTGCAGAGCGGAGTGGTAAAGCTTTGCGCTGCGGAGCAGCGTCTTGGTGGGAATGCAGCCTTCGTTCAGGCAGGTCCCGCCTATGTGCTGCTTTTCGATAAGGAGAGCCTTCAGGCCTGCCTGACCGGCTCTTTCTGCGGCGAGATAGCCGCCGGGGCCTGCGCCCAGAACTATTACATCAAAATCTGCCATTGTTATTACCTCTTTATATTATTCAGCGAGGAGCAGGGAGAAGTTCTCGAGGCGCTCGCAGAAGTTGTGCAGGAATTCGGCTGCCGGTGCACCGTCAACAGCTCTGTGGTCGAAGGTGAGGGAAATACCCATTGCGTGGTACATTTCCATCTCGCCGTTTGCACCCGGCCGTACTCTCCACTCGGGGCTGCATACGCCGATGATGGCTGTCTGAGGCGGGTTGATAACCGGCGTGAAGGTGGAGATGCCATTATTGCCGAGGTTGGTAACGGTGATTGTACCGCCGCTCAGCTGGTCCGGAGAAATGGTGTTCTCACGGCATGCCTTGGAAAGGGCTTTTGCTTCTTCGGAAATCTCGTTCAGGCTCTTGAGGTCTGCATATTTGAGAGTGGGAACCATCAGGCCGCGGTCGGTATTGGTTGCAACGCCGACGTGGACGTGCTTCCAGAGTGTGGTTTCTTTATCACTGAAATGAGCATTGAAAAGAGGATAGTCGAGAACGACACGGGATACGGCAAAGAGAATCATATCGTTGATGGAGATGTTCGGGTAGCCGAGCTTCTCGCCCATTGCCTTGACCTTTGCGCGGTATTCGAAGAGTTCCTTGCAGTCGAAATAGGCTGTCATGGAGAGCTGTGCCATTCCGGCGAGAGAATCGTGCATGTTCTGTGCAATGACCTTGCGGATGCCGGAGTTCTTGACGACTTCAAACTCTTCTTCGGCTTCCACGGCAGCTTCCTTGGCGGCGATGACCGTCTTGCCCTTGTTTGCGGCAAGAATGGCAATGTCGCGCTCCATCACTCTGCCTTCGGCTCCGGTGGCGGTAGCGTCATGCCAATCCACACCGGCACGCTCAGCGGCAGCCTTCGCTCTCGGAGAGGCAAAGTCCTCGCCTTCCGCCTT
>JAZUEY010000054.1:0-3180 GCA_045640405.1 Candidatus Limivicinus sp. | reverse complement strand
GGAAAGGCGGTTGCCGCCTATTTCATCATGGGCCGGAGCGAAAACAGCCGCAACCGCGTGTTTTTCGAGGAGGACGGAGCGGTTTATACAAGGCCCTTCGACGAGAGCAAAGTGAAGGACCCGAGCCTGATTATCTACTGTGCCGTGCGCAGTTTCGAGAATAAGCTCATCGTTACCAACGGCGACCAGACCGACACCATCTGCGAAGGCCTGAAGAGCGGCATCCGTTTTGCCGATTCTCTGCAGTCCCGCTCTTTTGAGCCCGATGCACCGAACTACACACCCCGCATCAGCGGCCTGCTGACTTTTGAAAACGGAGACTTCACGTATGAGATGAGCATTCTCAAAAGTCTCGACGCCGGGGGAACGGCGTGCTGCCGCTATCTCTTCTCCTATCCTTCCGCACCCGGCCTCGGCCACTTCCTCCACACCTATGTGACCGACGGAACCCCGATTCCGACCTTCCTGGGAGAGCCGGAGAGAATGGCCGTGGCACAGGATATCGATGCCTTTACCAACCGGCTCTGGGACAATCTGGACGAAGCCAACCGAATATCCCTCTATGTGAGATATACGGACCTTGAAAGCGGCGAAAGCGAAAGCCGCCTTATCAATAAAAACAGGGAGGCGTAAAAAAATGAAGGAATTCGAACTCAAATACGGCTGCAACCCCAACCAGAAACCCGCCAGAATCTATATGGACGACGGGTCGGACCTGCCGGTCGAGATCCTGTCGGGCCGCCCGGGATACATCAACTTTCTGGACGCCTTCAACTCCTGGCAGCTGGTAAAGGAGCTGCGGGAAGCCTCCGGCTTGCCCTGTGCCGCCTCCTTTAAGCATGTGAGCCCCACCTCGGCCGCCTGCGGCCTGCCTCTTTCCGACCGGCTGAAAAAGGCCGCCTTTGTGGACGACATAGAGGGGCTGGACGATTCTCCTCTGGCCTGTGCCTATGCCCGCGCCCGCGGAACGGACCGCATGAGCTCCTTCGGCGACTGGGTTGCCCTCTCCGATGTGTGCGACGTTACCACCGCCAGAATCATCAAACGCGAGGTGTCCGACGGCGTCATCGCCCCCGGCTATACGCCGGAAGCCTTGGAGATTCTCCGCACCAAGCGCAACGGCAGCTACAACATCGTGAAAATCGACCCGGACTATGTGCCGGCGGAGAGCGAGCACAAGCAGGTCTTCGGCATCACCTTCGAACAGGGACGCAACAACTTCCGAATCGACGAAGAACTCCTCAAGGAAATCGTAACCGAGAACCGGGAGCTTCCGGCCGATGCAAAGCGCAACCTGATGATTGCCCTGATTACCCTGAAATACACCCAGTCCAATTCCGTATGCTATGCCTATGACGGGCAGGCAATCGGCGTCGGTGCCGGGCAGCAGTCCCGCATTCACTGCACGCGCCTCGCGGGCAGCAAGGCCGATACCTGGTTCCTGCGGCAGAGCGACAAGGTGCTCGGCCTGCCGTTCAAGCCGGAACTCGGGCGGGCCGACCGCGACAATGTCATCGACGGTTATATCAACAAGAACGAAGAGGATGTCTGCGCCGAGGGCAACTGGCAGAAATACTTTACCGAGAGACCGGAGCCCTTCACGGCCGAGGAAATGCGCGCCTGGCTCGACAGCTTTGACGGCGTCGCCCTCGGTTCCGATGCGTTCTTCCCGTTCTTTGACAACATCGAGCGGGCCAGGCGCAGCGGCGTAAAAATCATCGCCCAGCCGGGCGGTTCCATTCGGGACGACCTTGTCATCGACTGCTGCAACAAATATAATATGGTCATGGCATTCACACACATGAGGCTCTTCCATCACTGATGAAATCCGCTGTTAATGAGGAGGATTGAAAATGGCCTATCTTACGGATATTGAAATAGCCCAGAAATGCAAAATGCAGCCCATAACCGAAATCGCGGGCAAAGCCGGCATTTATGAAGAGTATCTGGAGCAATACGGCAGATACAAAGCAAAAATCAGTCTCGACCTTCTGAAGCAAGACAGAAAACAGGGCAAACTGATTCTGGTAACGGCCATAACGCCGACGCCCGCCGGCGAGGGCAAAACAACTACAACAATCGGCCTGGCCGACGGTCTCAATCGTATCGGGAAAAACGTTACGGTGGCCCTTCGCGAGCCCTCTCTCGGCCCGGTATTCGGCGTGGAGGGCGGCGCCCCGGGCGGCGGCTATGCCCAGGTCGTTCCGATGGAAGACATCAACCTGCACTTCACGGGGGATTTCCACGCAATAGGAGCGGCCAACAACCTTCTTGCGGCGATGCTGGACAATCACATCCAGCAGGGGAACGCATTGGGAATCGACGTCAGAAAAATTACCTGGAAGCGCTGCGTGGACATGAATGACCGCCAGCTGCGCTTCATAACGGACGGCCTCGGCGGAAAGACAAACGGCGTTCCGAGAGAAGACGGATTCGACATTACCGTTGCCAGCGAAATCATGGCCATTCTGTGCCTGGCCGAGTCCATAACAGACCTGAAGGAACGCCTGTCCCGCATCATCGTGGGCTATACCTATGACGACAGACCGGTCACGGCCGGGGATCTGAAGGCGGTCGGCGCCATGGCCGTTCTGCTGAAGGATGCCATAAAGCCGAACCTCGTCCAGACGCTCGAAGGGACACCGGCCTTTGTGCACGGCGGCCCCTTGGCCAACATTGCCCACGGCTGCAACAGCGACATTGCCACAAAAATGGCATTGAAACTGGGGGACTATACGGTTACGGAGGCAGGCTTCGGTGCCGACCTCGGCGCGGAAAAGTTCCTGGACATCAAATGCCGCATGGCAGGGCTTTCCCCGGATGCCGTTGTGGTCGTGGCCACGGTGCGTGCCCTCAAGATGCACGGCGGCCTCAAAATCGGGAACCTGGCGGAGGAGAACCTCGAAGCTCTCGAAAAGGGCATTCCCAACCTGCTGCGGCACGTCTCCAACATCGGGAACGTCTACGGTCTGCCCTGTGTTGTGGCCGTGAACCGCTTCCCGACGGATACGGATGCGGAGATTGATTTTGTCATCGAAAAGTGTGCCGAACTCGGCGTCAATGCCGTTCTTTCCACGGCCTGGGCCGAAGGCGGAAAAGGCGCGGAAGCGCTGGCAAAAGAGGTCGTCCGCCTCTGCGAAGAGGAGAAGGCGGACTTCCGCTTCAGCTATGATCTGGTCC
>JAZUEY010000053.1:0-3213 GCA_045640405.1 Candidatus Limivicinus sp. | reverse complement strand
ATAATGAAAACAGATCATTCATCGGAGGCTGCACATGGATAAGAGTCAGATCCTCCGCCGCGCGGCGGAGCTTTTCGAACAGATCCCCGGAAACTGCATGCCGGAAAACGGCACAGCCTTTTTCGAAGCGCCGCTCCTCGGCTTCGGCAGCGCCGCCGATCCGCTTTTCCGGGAGTACAAAAAGCCTGGCGTCATCGGTCCCTGGTTCATGGAGCCGGCGGAATGGCTGGACGGCGCAGGCACGGTAGTTTCTCTGTTCTTCCCCGCTTCTGCCGCCGTGAAGGACAGCAACCGCTGCACCGAAAACGGCGTCTCCTCTTCCCTCTGGTCCTACGCCCGCATCGAGGGGCAAAATTTCATCAATACCTATCTGTCTGCGCTGGCAGACTGGCTGCGCAGCGAAGGGATCCCCTGTTGCATCCCCTCCGCCGATCCCCGCTTCGCGGCGGTCAAGGGCGGCAAGGGCATGCCCGGCTATCCGGATCTTCCGCCGGAGACCTTCGGCAGCAACTGGTCCGAACGCCACGCGGCCTATGTCTGCGGGCTCGGCACCTTCGGTCTGTCCAAGGGCCTCATCACGAAGAAGGGCATGGCCGGCCGATTCGGCAGCATCCTCCTCGGCATTGTACTGCCTGCCGATGAGCGTCCCTATGCCGGGCTCTACGATTACTGCATTCGCTGCGGCGCCTGCGTGCGTCGGTGCCCGGTCGGCGCCATCGACCCGGATACGGGAAAGGATCACGCGAAATGCGCTGTCAACGTGGCGCGCTCCGGTCAGGTGCTGGCGCCCCGTTACGGCTGCGGCCTGTGTCAGACCTGTGTCCCCTGCGAAAGCGGAATCCCCAAACGGGAAACCGAGATCTGAACCGCCGAAAGCAAGGATCCGAATGGAATACCAGCGCAAAGCGTTTATTTATCACTTTCAAATTTGCGGATAATAGACCGCTAATAACTATGAAGAGAGTACTAATTGGTGGCTTTATCTCGTTGATCGGAAGCATTATGATGATGACCTTTAGCATTAGTGAAAGCAGTATGATGACCACAGGTTGGAGCACGCCACCAGGAAAGTTTTTGAGTGCCATTGCAGAGGCGGATGTTTCATTTGCCTTTTGGGCTTCCATTATTTTCATTGTGCTAGGATGCGTCATCCTGACAATAGAATATCTCAAGAAGGAATGACAAATAATCTTTGTATTGCAACGAGTTTTGTTCATGCACAAACAAAACACAAACGCCTCTGATTCTGCTAAAATAGAATCAGAGGCGTTCTGCATTTGAGTGGAAAAGATTAATTTGTTACTCTGATATTTGATACAAAAACAACCGAGGGGGGCGGACATGGGAAACACAATTGGTGCGTCATCTAACATAACAGAAAACAACCCCTATCTCTCTGAACGTTCTGAATCAGGGCATGCCTTCAGAGGTAGACCAGCGTCTTTCCTTCTAGTTGTAGTTTTCGCAATCGTCACGCTATGT
Organism: Candidatus Limivicinus sp.; assembly: GCA_045640405.1. Lineage (GTDB taxonomy): Bacteria > Bacillota > Clostridia > Oscillospirales > Oscillospiraceae > Limivicinus. The sequence goes on along the minus strand of JAZUEY010000053.1, from coordinate 1,731 downwards.
GGGTCTCTTATCCTTCAATCAAGCCTCCGAAATCGATTCTTGGTTCCCACGACGCCAGGAGAAGTATGGTCATCGGAAGACGGAAGCATTGTTTTTCTTGTGGATGATGCAAAACAAGGAAGCGTTCGTTTTTCCAAGGAGGGTATCTTTTCGCATGAAGTGAAATTCAGACAATGGGGCAAGCTTTGGGATGACCCTGAGATAATCATGGCGTTTTCCGAACAATCATCGGACCTAAACGGATTCGTTGCTGAGCTTAAGTGGCATAGAACTGGTTTGAGAAAAGCGGAAGTCAGCATTGTATATGTTTATGATCATAATTTGGTAGATTGGAAAGAAGGAGACTCATTCATCTGCTATATCGATCCCGATGGTCGAGGGAACAAAAGATGATCATATTTGTTTTGATTCTAGAAGCATTGATCGATACCGTATTGTCAGGGACTTTGGATATCATCTCTTGGCACTGCTATGAGGTGGGCGCTTTTCTCGCGGTCCTTCAGTGGCTGCTAATTATAGTTTTAGGGAGAAACCGTCAAGGTTTCTTTCGTAATGGCAGTGTGTTTTTCCTGACAATAGCCGTTCTGAAAATGTTGCCCCGTCTCATTCGCCTTGTGACCTTTTTCTCGTATTTTGGGGGATGGTCATTCCATGAATACGTATCTGCATATTTCCCACTCAACACTGCCATACTCATTGCTTACAACTTTATCGCTGCCTATATGTGTTGGCTCTTTGAAAAGAGTAGTACGAAATTATAATTTAATGCTCCATCGAGAATAAAACGACGGGCTGTGAAATTGCCGCATCTTCACGATGCAGTTGCTTCACTGCCCGTGTTTTTTCGGTAAGTGGTAAATAGTCCGTGACTAGTCACGTCCCAAAAATCATGGGATAATCTGACCAAAATTAGGCAGTGCTTGGAAACTGTCACGAAACTGTTGGAGTTTGCGAGCACGGTTAGACATTTTGGGAGGATATCAACATGAATGCGGAAACGACAGCAGTCAGGATCAATAGCTGGGCGAACATGATCACAGCGCAGAAGGAAAGCGGATTGACGGTCCGGCAGTGGTGTCTGGAAAACGGGATCAGCGAAAAAGCATACCATTACCGTTAGAAAAAGGTGCGGGAAGCTGTTTATAAAGAGATGAGCGGTGAAAATGGATTCGCGGAGGTGAGTACAGGTCCAGCAGTATCATCGGGCGCAACATCAGTCATGCACATTGGTGCAGTGACGATAGAACTCAGTACGAAGTAATTGACTTTTGGTCAGAAGTCCAATATAATAATTTGCGAATAAGTCGCAAATTGGAGGTGCGGATATGGTGAAATATAAGACCGAGCAGCGAAAACTGATGCAATCCCTTTTCACTAAGCATCCGCACGAAATGTTTTCCGCAAAGGAAATCAAGGATCTTTTGGGCGGTGAATCGGTCAGTATCAGTGCCATCTACCGCAATTTATCCGAGCTTGAAGCGTCCGGGCTTGTACGGCGCTGTGCGAAAAACGGAAGCCGGGAAGCCTTCTATCAATACACAGGCATAGAAGATTGCAAAGCGCATATCCATATGACCTGCACAAGATGCGGAAAGACCATTCATATGGCCGCAGAAGACACGGACGCATTGGTACAAAGCGCATCGAAATACAAAGATTTTTCCATAGACAGAACCGAAACGGTTTTGTTCGGGCTTTGCGGGGTTTGCCGTAATTTATGATAAGGGAGTG
>JAZUEY010000052.1:0-5061 GCA_045640405.1 Candidatus Limivicinus sp. | reverse complement strand
TGATGAGGACGGTAGTCTTTCCGCTGCCGGCCCCGGCAAGAATAAGAAGCGGACCTTCCGTACAGTTGACCGCTTCCAGCTGCTTATCGTTCAGATTGTTAAAGGCGTCTTTATTCATAGGAAAGATTATAACATTGACAGAATTTTGGGTAAAGATTATATTTAAAAAGATGAAAAAACTCGTCAAAAAAATACTCGGATTTCTGTTTGATAAAAAACACGAGGCGGCAGTCCTGATAGGTCTGCCGTGTCTTGCTATCATCATTGCCGCAGCGGTTCTGATTCCTCAGCTGGAATCTCTTTTTTTCGCCGAAAGGAGCCGGGAACACCAGAAAAACAGCATAAAACCGACGATTTCCGTGCAATCCCAGGATGCGGCGGCAACGCCGTCCTCCCCGAAACCCGCGGCGGCAACCCAAGCCCCGAAGAAGAACGGGAAGGACGCCAGCGTGCATCTGACGACGCTTTCCGTGGAGAAGGACCTGTACATCTTCGTGCGCGGCGAGGACGACCAGCCCGTGCAGGGCGAGACCTTCACGCTGGACGTTCTGTACCCGGACGGAAGGACCGGCACCTTCGATTCCAAGACGGACGGCACCTGCTATCTCATCAATCTCGCCCCCGGCAGCTACACGGTTTCGATGCATGAAAAAGAGGGCTTCAAAACGCCCGAGAGCGTCAGCGGAACCGTGCTCTCCTCGGCGAACTTCCAAAAGATAGAGAACGTGGAAGAAGTCGTCGAGGTGAAGCCGATTTCCGAAGGCCTGGACGAAATCAAGCCCAACGTGACGGAAGTGCAGGAGCAGACCGTGGTGGAATACATCAGCACCGAGCAGCAGAACGCGACCGTCTCGGCCGAAAGCCCGTCGGCGGACAACTACGTCCGCGATGCGAACGGCAATCTCACCTATCAGTACGAATACCACTATGACGACGACGGATTCCTGCTCTACCGCGACGGGACATCCAGCGATGTCAAGCCGAACATAGAAGGCGGCATCCTCGTGGGCGGACTCCGCTTCAGCGAAGAGAAGAAATGCTACGAAACCGTGGAGCTCTTCAACGCGGACAATACCGTGGCCGGCAACTGGTACATCGACGCCACGCCGATTACCCGTGAACAGGCCGCGAGGGCCGGCTGGCAGACCGAGGGCGACCGCATCTACTACTACGCCAACGGCGAGCGCCTGACCGGGCTCAAGAACATAGACGGCAGGCTGTACCACTTCAGCAACGAGGGCATCCGCTCTAACTCCGTGGGCATCGACGTGTCCTTCTACAACGGCACGATTAACTGGAACGCCGTCAAGAACGCAGGGGTGGACTTTGTCATCATCCGGGCGGGCTTCCGCGGCTGGGGCAGCGCCGCCATCTATCAGGACACCTGCTTCAACGCCAACATCAAAGGCGCCAAGGCAGCCGGGCTGAAGGTAGGCGTCTACTTCTACTCGACAGCCGTATCGAAGACCGAAGCGATTGAGGAGGCCTCCATCGTGCTCGAATGGCTGGGCGGCACCTCGCTCGACTTCCCGGTTTACCTCGACATGGAATACTCCGGCGATTACCCGGAAGGCCGGTCCGACCTGCTGTCCCCCGCCGAGCGCGTGGACGTGGTCCGGGCCTTCTGCGAGACGATACGAAACTCCGGATACCGGCCGGGCATCTACATGACGGAGAATTTCCTCGAGGAGCAGATAGACTACGGCTCCGTTTCCAACTACAACATCTGGATGGCCAGCTTTACCGAAAACAACAATCTGCCGACATTCGACAGGCGCTACGACATGTGGCAGCTGACGGATAACGGCCGTGTGGCCGGCGTCAACGGCGCCGTAGACTTCAACGTCATCCGCTGAAAACCAATAAAAAAAAGAGGGAGACACGAAAGTGTCTCCCTTTTCACATGTTATTTGAATGATTCCTTCAGAGCCACGCTGCGGTTGAACACGAGATGGCCGGGGGCGGCATCCTTGTTGTCCAGGCAGAAATAACCCTGGCGCATGAACTGGAAGCCCTCGGAGTCCTTGCCCTTTTCCGGCATCGGCAGCTCGGCCAGCGAGGCTTCGAGCTTGCAGCCTGTGAGAACCTTCAGGCTCTCGGGATTCAGGCAGTCGAGGAAGTTCTTGTCCGGGCCGTCCGGATCCGGGTCGTTGAAGAGATAATCGTAGAGACGGACTTCGGCATCCACGGCCGTGGCCTCGTCCACCCAGTGAATGGTGGCACCCTTGACCTTGTGCCCGTCGGCGGGATTGCCTCCCTTGGAGTCGCTCTGGTACTCGCAGAGGATTTCCGTAACCTTGCCGTCCGCATCCTTGACGCAGCCGGTGCAGTTTATGAGATAGGCACCCTTCAAGCGGACTTCGTTGCCGGGATACAGTCTCTTATACTTCGGCTCTGGGACCTCCTGGAAGTCATCGGCTTCGACGAACAGATGCTTGGAGAAGGAAACGGGGCGGGTACCGGCGTTTTCGTCCAGCGGGTTGTTCTCGATTTCGAGGGTTTCGGTCTGTCCTTCGGGATAGTTGGTAATCGTCAGCTTAACCGGGTTGAGCACGGCCATGACACGCCTGGAATTGGCGTTCAGGTCGTCTCTGAGGCAACTTTCGAGGAAAGCCCACTCCACGGTCGAATCGACCTTGGAAACGCCTATACGCTTGCAGAAATCGCGAATGGAGGCATGTGTATAGCCTCTGCGGCGCAGACCGCAGAGTGTCGGCATGCGGGGATCGTCCCAGCCGGAAACCAGGCCGTTTTCAACGAGCAGGCGCAGCTTGCGCTTGGACATGACAGTGTAGTTGATGCCGAGGCGGGCAAACTCGATCTGTCTCGGCTTGTGGTAAGGAATCGAGACGTTGCTGACGACCCAGTCATAAAGGGGTCTGTGCGCCTCGTATTCGAGAGAGCAGAGAGAGTGCGTGATGCCTTCGAGAGCATCCTGAATCGGATGGGCAAAATCGTACATCGGGAAGATGCACCACTTGGTGCCCTGGCGGTGATGCTCGATATAGCGGATGCGGTAGAGAACCGGGTCACGCATGTTGAAGTTGCCGGAGGCCAGGTCAATCTTGGCGCGCAGCGTATACTGCCCTTCTGCAAATTCGCCGTTCTTCATGCGCTCGAAGAGGTCGAGGTTTTCCTCGATGGGGCGGTCTCTGTAGGGAGAGACGGCGGGCTTCGTGGTATCGCCGCGGTATTCCTTAAACTGGTCGGGCGTCAGTTCGCAGACATAGGCAAGGCCTTTTTTAATGAGTTCGATGGCGTATTCATAGGTCTTTTCAAAATAATCGGAGCCGTAGAAAAGACGGTCTTCCCAGTCGAAACCGAGCCAGTGAATATCATCCTGAATGGCTTCCACGAATTCCGTGTCTTCCTTGGCCGGATTTGTATCGTCAAAGCGGAGATTGCAGATGCCGTTGTATTCCTCCGCCATGCCAAAGTCTATGGACAGAGCCTTGCAGTGGCCGATGTGGAGATATCCGTTCGGTTCGGGCGGAAAGCGGGTGTGCACCTGCATGCCGTAGCATCTCTGCCCTTCGCTCAGATCTTCTTCAATGAACTGCTCAATAAAGTTTTTTGAAACGACTTCTTCCATTAATTCATGTTCTCCAGACTGAGTTTTAGATTTGCGATAAGCGCTTCGAGCTTTGCCTTCTTCTCGCGCTCGACGTTGACAACGGCTTCGGGAGCACGGGAGACGAAGTTCTCGTTGGCGAGCTTGGCGTTCTGCCCGGCCAGGAGCTTCTCGTTCTTCTCGATTTCCTTGGCGATTCTCTGCTTTTCGGCTTCGATGTCCACCAGGTCGTTCATCGGCATGAAGAGACGGGCGTTGTCCGTAACCACGGATACCATCTTATCGCTGTCGGCGGGAAGCTCGGAGGAGATGGAAACGCTTTCGGCATAGGCGAGCTTGGAAATGTAGGCCGTGCCGGCTTCGAAGGCCTCCTGCTTATCGGTGACGATGTAAAGATGTGCCTTGCGGGAAGGCGGAACGTTCATTTCGGCACGTCTGGCTCTCGTGGCCTTGATGGCTTCCATCACAATCTCAAAGTTCTTCTCGTCTTCCGGGAAATTAAGTTCCGGCTTAAACTTCGGATACTCGGCAATCATCAGGGCTTCGCCGTCGTGCGGGAGGGCCTGGAAGATTTCTTCGGTGATGAAGGGCATGAAGGGGTGCAGGAGCTTCAGGATTTCGGTAAGAACATACAGAAGCACCTTCTGAGCGTCCTCGTTCATGCGGGACTTGGTGAGCTCTATGTACCAGTCACAGTAGCTGTCCCAGATAAAGTCATAAATCTTGGCGGAAGCGACGCCGAGCTCGAAGGAATCGAGATTGTCGCAGACTTCCCTGGCCACGTTGTTGAGCTTGCTGAGAATCCACTTGTCCTCGAGTTCGAGATGCTCGGGCAGCTCGTTCTTGTCAATAGTAAGATTCATCATGACGAAGCGGGATGCGTTCCAGATCTTGTTGCAGAAGTTGCGCATGGCTTCGCACTTCTCCACATAGAAACGGGTATCGTTTCCGGGAGAGTTGCCGGTTATCAGGTTGAAGCGGAGAGCGTCCGCGCCAAACTTGTCTATCATCTCGAGAGGATCAATACCGTTGCCGAGGGACTTGGACATCTTGCGGCCGAGCGAGTCACGCACGAGGCCGTGGATGAACACGGTTTCGAACGGCTCCTTGTCCAGCTGCTCCATGGCGGAGAATATCATTCTCGCAACCCAGAAGAAGATGATGTCGTATCCGGTTACCATGACGGAAGTGGGATACCAGTAATCCAGCTCGGGGGTTTTTTCCGGCCAGCCCATCGTGGAGAATGGCCAGAGGGCCGAAGAGAACCAGGTATCCAGCACGTCTTCATCGCGGTGGATGTTCTTGCTGTGGCAGTGCTGGCATTCGGTGGCATCCTCACGGCTGACGGTGATCTTGCCGCAGTCGTCGCAGTACCAGGCAGGAATCTGGTGGCCCCACCAGAGCTGACGGGAAATGCACCAATCGTGCACGTTTTCCATCCAGTTGATGTAGGTCTTGGTGAATCTCTCGGGCACGAACTTGATGCGGCC
>JAZUEY010000051.1:0-14222 GCA_045640405.1 Candidatus Limivicinus sp. | reverse complement strand
ATGGCTACGATCCGACTTATATCGTGGCTGCGGACATGACGGATTCCGGACTCTTTTCCAAGGTCTACGGCTATTCCTTCGGCACGCCCCGTGTCACGAGAAACCCGGGGAACTACGACAACATCTTCTGCATTCTGAGTAAAGACGACATCGTCCCCAAAGTTCCGCTGCCCGACTGGGGCTACGAACGATTCGGTACGGATTTGTATCTCTTATCCCAGGAATGCGATTATGACTATCCCACCGGCGCCCATGCGGCTGCTTCCGCGGCTGTTGACGGAGTAATTCGCAACAACCCGATGCTGTACGACCAGTACCGCGTCATTATGAACTATATTTATGAGCTTTTGCCCACATCCAAGTCCTACGAGATGTATCTGCAGGAGCCGCTCCGGGAGCTCATTTCCTCCAAAGGTACGCTGAATGCCATCGAGCTTCTGCGTGAGGCAATGCCCAACTTTATCCCGAACAACGATTACCAGAAGAAGGAGCTGGATGCCTTTCTTCAGTACCTCGACACCCTCGCCGGCATGTATCTGCTGCACGGCAATGTATCGCAGATTGAAAACGGCAGCTGGGACGTTACCAAAACGGCCGGACAGAATCTGATGATAGAGCATACGGTGACGACCTATATCTCCTGGATTCTCGGTTCCGAAGACGGTAAGGACATCTTCTCTGACGACCTGGAATTCATTCACCTGGTCTTCAGTACCGCCGCTCCCGTGGAAATCTGGAACGGTAAGGGCCTGGTTGCGACCATAAAGCCTAACGGCTTTGTGGATTATGCCGAAGGCAGGGACAACGGCGTCTATCCGGCCTGCGACCGTGACGAAACTCAGGTCTGCATCGATGTTCCGCTGGACGATTCCTTCACCATCCGCTACAAGCCGGCCCGCACAGAAACCGGCACCGTGATAGCCACGAAGTATTCCAGCGACAGCGTCGTACCGGAAGTCGTCTTCCACTCGGAAGTGAAAACCGACCGGAATAATACCACCTTCATCTTCACCTTCGATGATGACGATGACGTGATTTCCGTCGAGGAGAACGGCTGCGTCAAGGTCGGCGAGAACAACATTACCGACCGGCTCCCGATGTCCGTCATCAACCGGGCGGAAAAGGTGAACATGCTCGATTTGTCTCTTGCCCAGCTCGTGAAGGTGCTGCTGGCGGTTCTTGTGTTCCTGCTTGTCAATGCTCTTCTACTGCTTTCGCTTTTTATCTACCGCAAGATAAAAGGGAAGGAGAGAAGCCCGAAGCAGGCTTTCTTGGTGACGATTGCCAACATTGCGTTTATGACCTGCGCTGAGCTCTGCGTCTGGTTCTTTGCCCCGGCGGTTGCCGTGCTGAACGACATTGTGGAAATCATCTCCTTTGTCATCATCCTGCTCTACGCCCTACGGAGCGATAAAAAGATTCCCGTACTGCTTATGACGGTCTGCATGGTGCTCATTGCTGCCTTAAACTGGTATTTCACCAAAGAAATCACCACCTTGGGGGCGATTCTTCTGATTGCTCGCAACGCTGCGCTGCTCTTCTGGGCCATTCGTCTTAATAAATCAAACAAAACTTCGAAAACCGAGGTGCCATCCGATGAAGTCAGAAATTAAAAACATAACGAATTATTCCCTCTATTTTGACTATTCCTTTGATGAAGACAAACAGGAGTTTTCCAGGGGGAAACTTCTTCACGTCGTCCAGAACATCTGCCGGCATTATGTGGACAGCTTCTACGTCCTGCCGGACGAGGTTTACGTGTTTGAAAACGGGGAATTCCAAAGAACCACCCGTTTCCAGATTCAGTTCAGCTATTTCGATGATGCGATAGCCGACCACATGGCGGAGGACATCTGCGCCATTCTGGGCCTCGACGCGGTTCAGATTCTCGTAACCGAAGGGAAGAAGTACCGGATTATCGAAAGGCTGTAAGTACGCAGTTCGGAGAATATTAATGATTGATATCACGCATATATATAATAAGATTGACAGTTTGGCCGACACGGAAGAGTTCGTCGAGTTGGAGAAGCTGCTGCATTACTGGCTGACCGAGGCCGAGAGGGAAAACGACCTGCGGGCAAAGCTTGCCCTTCTCAGCGAGCAGATAGGCTTCTACCGTAAACAGGGACAGGGTCCTGAATGCCTGACCGCCGCCGAAATGGCCGTTTCTCTATTAGAGAGCACCGGGTTTGCCGACGAGGTTTTCGGGGCGACGATTCTACTTAACGCCGCCACGGGCTGCAAGGCCTTCGGAATGCTCGAGGAATCCCTGGCTCTGTTTGAAAAGGCCAGAGAAATCTATGCGAAAGAGCTGCGTCCGGACGACGGCCGCCTGGCCGGGCTTTACAACAACATGGGCCTGACGCTTGCAGACCTCTGCCGCTTCGAAGATGCCGAAGCGCTCTATAACAAGGCTCTTGCTGTTCTGGATAACATTCACGATTCGGAGGGGGAGAGGGCGATTACGCTTCTCAACCTGGCCGATTTGGAAACGCTCCGCCTCGGTGAAATCGAAGCCGAGGAGGCAGTTGCCGCTTATCTTGATGCGGCCGAATGCCTGCTGGATACCGAGTCTCTGCCGCAAAACGGGAACTACGCCTTTATCCTGGAAAAATGCGCTCCCGTCTTCGGCCGTTACGGGTATTTTCTGGCCGAACAGAAGTTCCGAAAGAGAGCGAGGGAAATCCGTGAAAGGCTCTGAGCTGGCAAAGGCCTATTTTCGGGAATACGGCCTGCCGATGCTGGAAAAGGACTTTCCCGAACTGCTGCCATATCTGGCGGCCGGCATTGTCGGAAGCGGGTCGGACCGCTACGGTTTTGACGACGAGCTTTCGCAGGACCATGATTTTGAACCGGGCTTTTGCCTCTTCCTTCCGGGAGAAGATATCGTTGACAGACGGCAGGCCTTCTTGCTGGAGCGTGCCTATGCCGGCCTTCCGAAGGAGTTTATGGGCGTTTTACGTCCGACACTATCCCCGGTTGGCGGGAATCGCAACGGCGTCTTCCGTACAGCTGATTTTTACGCCTCTGCCATTGGCTGCAGCGACGGAGAGCTCTCACCCGAGTCATGGCTTACCCTGCCTGATTACGCGCTTGCAGAGGCTGTAAACGGCGAAATCTGGCTGGATAACTACGGGGAGTTTACTACCATCCGTGAGCGAATCCGCAATATGCCCGAACCGTTCCGTCTCAAGAGACTGGCGGGGAATCTGCTTCTTATGGCACAGTCCGGCCAGTATAATTTCCCCAGATGCCTGAAGCGTGGAGAGACGGAAGCCGCGCAGCTTGCCTGTCATGAGTTTGTGAATGCCGCCATGAAAGTCTGGTTCCATCTGCAAAAGGCTTACATGCCGTATTATAAGTGGAGCTTCCGCCGCTTGCGGCAGCTCGAAGGGGGAGAAGCCCTGGCGGAAAGGCTATCCTTCCTGCTTTTGGCCGACCACCGCGAAGAATCCGTAGCCGAAGAAAAAACGGCATTTATCGAATCCGTCGCCGAAGAAATTTCCGAAGCTCTCCGCCGAGAGAATCTTATCATAGTTCCCGGCAGCAATCTGGAAAGGCTCGCCTATGCCGTCAACGAACAGATATCCGATTCCAACATACGCAACCTGAACATCCTGGCCGGAGTATAAAGTTTATAATGAAAAAACCGGAGTAAATGACTCCGGTTTTATTTATTTATTCAATTTCCGTAGGATTGATTCCGAGGACTTCCGGGTGCCTTTCGGCAACCATCGGGAAAACCGAGGCAAAGCTTTCAAGGTATCGGAATTTGGGATGCGTGTCAATCATTTTGAGAGCAGCTTCGACGCGCTCCTTTTCCGGATTCTTCTCTACTCGCATATTCGGTCCGATTATCATGGTATAACGGTTTTCACGGTCGTATGCCGGCCAGGTGAGGCCGTCGCAGGAAGGATCTCCGTTGAGGCAGAAGTTCGTAATCATGCGCTGGAAGCGCCTTGAGAGCTCCACTTCCTCTTTGGTTCCGTCTCCTCGGTCACCGTCGAAGTTACCGAAGAAATAGCAGAGATCAACCGCATGGGCCGCACCGTACTGTGCCATGACGCCATCATAGGGCTGGTCAAAGAGATAGAAATAGCCTTTTCCGCCGTTGTCGGCATGCGCCGTTGCCTGATAGGTATTGCCTATGGCGAGGGAACGGTCACTCATATACTCACGCTTGATGTCATCTTCGGTATAGCCGAGGGCTAAGAGCGCTTTGGAATAATCATCCAGATTCTTTTTGAATTCGTCGCTTCCGGATTCGCGCTGGCTTTCCAGGACGCAGTCACAGATGGCATCGTACAAGGCGGCATTATCGCCGAAGAGATGCTGATAATACTGGAACTCGTTCGTGGTATGCCCCTGCATGATAACCAGGTCTTTGGTCACACCGCGGCACCAGTCGGCAAAAGGATCTTCCGAAAGAGCTTTTCCGTCCCGGACACAGAGATGATAAACGGCGTTCTGGTTTTCCGTCCACCAGCTCTTCAGCTCGTCAAAGGGAATCTTCTGCAAATCGGCTACGGTTTTAGCTCCGAAATCTTTCTTAAGAGCTTCGGGAAGGGCATAAGTCTTGGACATTTCATTGGGCTGCGAAACACTGCCGCTCATGGGAATGGCTTTCTGGAAATACTTTCTGGCATCTTCCATAAGGCAGAGAGCCGAAACACTGCCGCCGCCGGCCGACTCGCCGGCAATTGTAATGTTATTAGGGTCGCCGCCGAATGCTTCCGCATTGTCATGCAGCCACTTTAGAGCCTGGGCCTGATCGTAAAGACCGTTGTTAACGGATGTCTCATACTCGGCTCCGTCCGGGAAAGAGGACAGATTGACAAGCCCCATGACATTGAAGCGGTAGTTGATGGTGACAAAAATCATCTCCGGGTTGTAGTAAACGAAATTGTATCCGTCATGAAGCGGATCCGCGGTACCGCCGGAAGCCCATCCGCCGCCATGAATGAAGACAAGAATCGGCTTATTTGTGTCTTTGCAGGTTGTGTTTGCCCACAGATTCAGACGGAGGCAATCCTCACCCTGACCGTAGGTGGAAGAAGTTTCTTCGGCGCTGTCGGGCTGCAGGCAGCTTAAACCGTAATAGGAAGCGTCATAGACCTTATCGGAATCCTCGGGATCCTGAGCACGCTTAAAACGGAGTTCGCCCTCCGGCGCTTTAGCATACGGAATGCCTTTCCATACGGCCACATCGTTTTCCATATTTCCGACAAAAAGACCGTTTCTGCATTTTGCGACCGGGCGGCTTTTGTCATAATCCTGCAGTTCAAGGTTCTCGCTGTAAGGACCGATCTGATAGCGTTCTATCCACTCTTCTCGGGTTCTGTAAATGCTTTCTATCATGCTTTATATACCTCTTCTCCGTCAACAATAGTGGCAATCAGCTTTGCTGATGCGATATCTTCGACATTCTTATAATTGATAAAATCGCTGGAATATACGCTTGCGTTGGCAATCATTCCGATTTTAAAGGAACCGAGATTTTTTTCTTGTCTGACCATGTAGGCCACGTTAGCCGTCATGGCAAGCAGAGCTCTTAAAGGACTGATGGCCTCATCGGGATTCATGACGGACATGGGGCCGCCGCCACCCTCGTAATAAGCATAGGGGAGCGCTCTCTTAACCGCCGTGTAGACGGAAAGCGGCACATCCATTTCGGGATTTACCGGATAATCGGTGTGGAAGCAGATGGTGGCGCCGGCATCTTCAAAGGATTTTATCGGATACATGGCCCAGGCTCTGTTCAAACCGAGATAGCGGATGGAATCATCGAAAGTGGGATGAAATACGGGGGCCCAGGTGGGAGCCACGACGGCAATCACGTTGTAATCGCCGACTCGTTTTACATCTTCCGGACGGATGCACTGCAGATGACAAACGACGTTTCTCTGGTCGAAGTTGCAGGTTTCGGTCTCCACAGCCTGATAGGCATCCAGAATCATTTTTGCCGCTTTGTCACCGATGACATGGGTGTGTACCGGGAATCCGGCCTTGTTGACGGATTCGACGGCTTTTTTGAGATGCTCGGGGTCGGATACGTTCAGAACACCGAAATAGCCCGGCTGGTCGGCATACTCTTCGAGCATGGAAGCCGTATGCGCTTCCACCACGCCGTCGAGAATGATTTTCTGGCCGATCAGTTTGAAATACTCGGTATCGTATTTTTCCGCCTGTTCCTTCAGAACCGCACCGAGCTTCTCGGGTTCGGATAAAAGCACGTTGGAATTGCAGGCATAGGCATAGGTACGGAGCTTCCATTTGCCTTCTTTAACAAGCTCCAGATAGGCATCGGCGCAGCAGGGATACATGTCAAGAAAAGCTTCGGCTACGGCCGTGATACCCTGGGAAAAAGCAAAGTCCTGCCAGGCAAGAAGGGCTTCCTTCATGTCCTCAATCGTTACGGCATAGTGTGCATTGACGTCGCTCACAGGCTTTTCGCAGACCAGACCCGAGGGATTCCCGTCGGCATCCACGTGCACCTCGCCGGTTCCGTGTGCTTTGGCATATTCCTTATCGATGCCGCAGTCCTTCAGAGCGGCGGTATTGAGCCACATGGAATGCCCGTCGGAGGTACGGAGCGCCATCGGCTTGTCCGGGCAGATGGCATCAAGCATCGCGGCGGTGGGCTCATCGTATTTGTCCCAGCCCGCTCCGAGATATACCTTTTTATCCGGGTATTTCTTTACATAGTCGGCCATGACGTCTACGTATTCCTGCATGCTGTGATAACCAACGAGATCTGCCTGAAGAGCAATTCTCTCGCCGGCCATAGGACCGTGAGTATGTGCATCCATAAAACCGGGATAAATGGTATTGTCGCCGTAGTCATATATTTTAGTCTCGGGACCGCGCATTGTTTCGGCGATTTCTCGGGCGCCGACATAAACAATGCGCCCGTCTTTCACCGTCATGGCTTCCGCCACGGGTGCGTCGGGGTCAAGAGTAATCAGATTACCGAAAATCAAAGAATCTGCATAGAGCATAGAAGGATACCTCCTTAATTAAATGTCGTAATCAGTTTAGCATCCAAAGGATGTAACTTCAACAGAAGATTGGCAATTCGTTGAACTAGGGACATATTTTTGTTATAATTTTTTTAGTAAAATTCTTAATATTTGAATCGAGGAAATAATGAAAAGATTATTGGCAATTTTAATGGTTGTTTCGGTACTGTTCAGCATCGGCTGCGTGGCAAATGCGGACTATCTGACGCTGGATGAAAAATTTACACCCGATAAGAACGGCGTTTATAAAGACCTTGGCAATTATCTGATTGAGCTGAATTACGAGGAAGCCGATTTTGAGGCAGCCAGAGCCTATCTGGATAAAAAGCTGGGGCTTTCGGATGTAGCGGAACCTTTTGATGACACGCCTGTCAAGGTGGACCCCGTCGCTGCCTACGGCTCCGGTGCCTGCACCACCTGCAGCAAGCTGAACAGGGACGGGGAAGTGCTTATCGGGCGCAATATGGATAATGAAATTTCCGTCTGCCCGGCATACATCATTCATACTTCTTTCGGGAAATATCCCACCGTTTCCGTCCGCTTCAACAACTATGATACCTATACTTATGAAGAGTTTAAGGAAAAGGGCTATAAAGACGCGGATTACATGAACTACATTCCTTTCTGCGTAGGGGATGCGATGAACTCCGAGGGGCTGTACGTAGAAGCAAACGTCCGTGAACCGGATGAATACTTCCTGAACAGCGGTACGAATCCCGGCAAGGAGCGTGTAACGTTTACTATGCTGGTGCAGCTGATAGCGATGAACTGCGCCACCGTGAAGGAAGCTCTCGATTATTTGAAGAACGACCTCAACATCGTTTCTTCGCCTTACTTCGACATGCGCACGCCAACACAGTTTGCCTACTGCATCGGAGATGCGACGGGTACTTACGGCGTGATTGAAATCGCCCGGAATGAAGTGCATTTTGTTCCTTATGCATCGGCTCAGGGCAACTACTATCTGAATCCGGTCTGGACGGTGATGGATGCCAACGGCTCCGGTTACGGCAGAGCGGAACGCGTGATGGACGGGCTGGAGGACGTGAATACTCTCGAGGAAATGATGGAACACATGAAGAAGCCCATGTGGAGCCAGGATATACTCTATTATGAAAACACCTATCAGGACGAAGACGGCATCACCCGCTTCGTGGATGACGAAGGAAATCCGGTTATCGACTGGCGCAGTGACCTGGCTAACATCCTCCCTGTGGACCCGGAGACCGGGCATATTACAACGGATCCCGATGCCGGGGAAGATCTTTTCGTCAACAGCACTGTCCGCTGGATGATGAACGAAGATAATTTTGAAGAAATGAAGGCCGGCATCGAGGCTTTAATGAAGATGCTGGGCTGGAAGGAGAAGCTGGAAGCCTACTACGAAGGCGATGAATTACCGCTTCGTGAAGAACAGGGAATCTTTACCACCGGCGTTTCCTACGCCGTCAACTGTAACCAAAAGACGATGCTGGTCAAGTTCTGGGAGAAAGAAGACCTGACATTCGAAATTAAACTTGGCTGAAATTAAACAGAGCTGTTCGTTTGAACAGCTCTGTTATTATGCTGCGCTGGAGAGCAGACTTTCCAGCACGGTATTGATGGCTGGAACCATCACGGATTTTCGGGAAATCGAAGGTCTCACAAGAAAATACCTTCCGTTGTATACGGCATTCGGAAAAGCTCGCTTGCAGAGGTTTTCCGCACCGTCACCATAGACGAAAAGATAAGCGGTATCGGTTTTCTCGTCTTTGATTTTGGAAAAAATGAAATCGTAGTTTCCGGATTTGTATTGTTCGGCCATGATAATCATCATGCGCCGTCCCAATTCCAAGGCTGTTGCGGAATCTTTACTCCGGAACGTCGGTATCGCATAAGTATAGTTGTTTACAAAGTATTCTTTGTAATCCGAAAAATATATTTCCGTATCCGTCATGCCTTCATAGGATGCCTTTGCGGCTTCCATTTCACGGTATACGGCATTTGTGTTTTGCAATCCGCCGATTTCTGCCATCTTTTTATATACGATTCTGTCGGCCGATGTAGTGGTGTTTTTCTGGAAGTTCTCGGTATCCGAAAGGATGGTATAGGCAATCAATTTAGCAATGGCGGGTGAAATATCCACTCCGTATAATTCGTAGTCCAGAGCCACAAGCGTTGCGGTAGCGCCTACGTTTTCCGAGCGCACTTTGATGATGGCACCGGTTGAGCAGTTTATGGTGTGATGGTCAAGAATTCCGATAATTTCGGCCTCTTCCGCGCCGTCTGCCGCCTGAATCAGCTCGTTATGGTCGACAAGGTAAAGCGTCTGCCCGGCGGCGTCTGAAAGAAATTCCGGCACGGAAAGACCGCATTTTTCAAGCACGTATTTTGTCTCGTTGTTTATCTTTTCCGAGGCGATGCGTGGTTCGCTCCGGTAGCCGAGTCGGTTCAGAAGTTCGGAATAGGCGATAGCGGAACCGACCGTATCCGTATCCGGGCTTTTATGACCGATGACGTAGATGATTTTGCCATCAAGCGCCAGGTTCTCAAAAAGAGCCCTGTTGGCTTTCTGCAGTTCATCTGCTTCCATCCGAAGGGTGACCTCAGTGGTCGCATCGGGGGCCGGTGTAGAATCCTTTCTGTCTATGCCATTTCCGGTGAAAAGAAACAGCAGCACGGCCAATAGAACAAGCACAGCCATAAATATGAAGATGTATCTTTTGTCTTTCATCGAAATGATTATACAATTTATAGCATCTCATAACAAGATTCCTGTTGCAATGAACGGTTTCTCAACATATACTTTTTTATACCAAATATAAACAGGAGAGAGAAAATGAACAGAATTATAAACCACGCGTATTACACCGGGGAAAACGAGGCTCCGCTGAAATTTGCTTTTGAAATGCAGACCTGCGGACTGCAGGCAGCGGTAAAGTCCGAAGAAGGCTGCCTGGAATATGATTATTATGCCGCGCTAGATGGTTCTGAAAAGGTTATCCTGGTAGAAGGCTGGAAGGACGCCGAGTGCCTGGAGCGCCACATGAACGGGGAAGTAATGCAAAAAATCAGGGACCTGAAGGCAAAATACGGCCTGGAAACCAAGCTGGAGATTTATAAGGACTGCCGGAGTGATTCATAAATAGAAAAAGGAGATGCAAATGCATCTCCTTTTTTATTATTCGGCAACTATCTGTTTAATGTTGTACTCGTTGCCGGTTACCAGGAAGGTATTGCCCGAGTGGCAGTACGGACATTCCTTGCCGTATTCCACGGTAGGATAGGTTTGCTTACAGTCCTGGCAATAGGTTACGGCCGGGAGGTTTTCCACAATCATTTCGCAATCTTTCAGGAACTCCGACTTGGCCTTGGACCAGTTGAAGTAATCTACGATGTACTCGGGAATGATGGCGGAAACCTCGCCGATTTCGACCGTTATGGATTCGACACGGGACAGATTCTGCTCTTTGCAGATTTTTTCCACAGTGTCGATGATATAGACGACTGTGCCAAGCTCGTGCATATTACTTGCCGGTGAGCTTCTTCTTGAGAATCTTGACTTCGCGCTTGGCAGCGTAGGGGAGGATGTACTTCAGCTTGTCTTCGGCCGTTACCATCTTGGTGCATTCCGGATGATCTCTCTTGAGATGGATGGCATCGAACTCACAGCGGGTCGTGCACAGACCGCAGCCGATGCACTGGTTCTCGTCGACTTCGCAGGCACCACAGCCCAGGCAGCGGGCAGCTTCCTTCTTAACCTGCTCTTCGGAGAAGGTGGCAATATCGCACTTGTCGGTCTTGAAGAGGGGAGCAATATAGTTGTTGACCTGGCGGGAAGTATTGTCGAAGTTATCGGGATCGAGAATGATGTTGTCCTTGTCAAGTTCATAGAACTGACGAAGATTACGTGCCATAGTAAGAGAAGTGCCGTAATGAACGCTTCTGTGCATCGATTCAGCGGCTTCACGGCCACCCGCGATGGCATCGATGGCAAACTTGGCGCCCGTGTAGCAGTCACCGGCAACAAAGACGTCCTTTATACCGGACTGGCGGGTAACGGGATCTGCGGAGAAGAGATTCTTCTCGTTGACGGTGATGTCTTCAAAGCCAGCTAGATCAACCTTCTGGCCGATGGCGGCAATAATCGTATCGCACTCGATTTCGCCGGCTTCGCACTTGAGACCGACAACCTTGCCGGACTTGGCAACAACTTCAACCGGCTTGTATTCAAAGACGAACTTGACGCCCTCTTCCTTGGCAGCGGCGACTTCAGCCTTATCGGCAGGCATATCGGATTCCTTGCGTCTGTAAACGACGGTAACATCGTCGCAGACACGGATGGCGCTGCGGGCTACGTCCATAGCGACGTTGCCTCCACCGACGACGGCAATCTTCTTGCCGATGGTGGGCTTCTTGCCGAGGTTAATCTGCTTCATGAAGTCGAGACCGCCGATGACACCCTTGCTGTCCTCGCCGGGAATGCCGAGCGTAGCGACTTTCTGGGCACCGATGGCCAGGCAGAATGCCTTATAGCCCTCGGAGCGGAGCTCGTCGAGAGTCTTGTCCTTGCCGATTTCAACACCGGACTTGAACTCAACGCCCATGAGCTTGAGCACTTCGATTTCGGACTCAATGACTTCTCTGGGAAGTCTGTAAGCGGGGATGCCGAGCGTCAGCATACCGCCGAGCTTCTCTTCTTTTTCGAACACGGTTACGGGGTAACCCATGTTGGCGAGAAAGAAGGCGCAGCTCAGTCCGGCTGGGCCGGCACCGATGACAGCCATCTTTTCCTCATAGGACTTTTCGAACTTTCTGGAACGGATTTCGGGAACGTAGCGGTTCTCGGCCTTAAGTTCCTGTTCGGCGATGAACTTCTTGATTTCATCGATGGCAACCGGATTGTCGACGGTACCTCTGGTGCAGGCGTCTTCGCAGCGGCGGTTGCAGATGTAGCCGCAGATGGCGGGCAGGGGATTGTCTTTCTTGATAAGCTTGAGAGCATCGAGATATCTGCCTTCGGCAGCCATCTTGATATATCCCTGAATGGCAATGTGAGCCGGGCAGGCTGTCTTGCAGGGAGCCGTGCCGGATTCATAGCACTGGAGCTGATTGGAATTGCGCCAATCTTCATCCCACTTTTCGGGACCCCATTTGTTATCATCGGGAAGCTCGTGCTTCGGATATTTCACGGGGCCGTTCTTGGTGCAGAGCTTTTGGCCGAGCTTGGCAGCGCCGGCAGGGCAGACTTCAACGCATTTGCCGCAGGCAACGCACTTGTCCTTTTCAACTTCGGCGGTATAGGCACTGCGGGACATGTTGGGCGTATTAAACAGCTGAGAAGTACGCAGAGCATAGCAGACGCCGGGTGCGCAGTTGCAGATGGCGAATATCTTGTTCTCGCCGTCAATATTCGTCAGCTGATGGACAAAGCCTTCTTCTTCGGCTCTTTTGAGGATTTCGAGAGCTTCTTCTTTTGTTATGGTGTGGCCGTCCTTCTTGGTCTCGTCGCAGTATCTGGCGGTATCACCGACGGCAATGCACCAGTAATCCTGGACTTCGCCGGAACCTTCGTTGCGGTTCTGCTGGCTGCGGCGGCAGGAGCAGACGCCGACGGAGAAGTAATCATATTTATCGAGCCAGTGAGACAGGTGCTCGAGATCTACGGACTGGGACTCGTGGGGGATGGCCTGTTCCACAGGAATGACATGCATGCCGATTCCCGAGCCTCCGGGAGGCACCATAGGCGTGACAGCTTCGAGAGGCAGCCTTGCCATCTGATAGAAGAATTCGGATACTTCGGGGTACTTATCGGTGGTGGACATGCGCATGTTGAGGAATTCGGCAGCGCCGGGAACAAAGCGGGGAAGAATGTACTGTTTATGCTTGTCTTCGTTTTCCCAGTTCCACTCGATGATGCCGATTTCGCCCATTTCCTGGAGCTTGGCTTCCAGCTTGGCTTCTTCCCAGCCGGTATTCTTGGCCAGTTCCTGGAGAGTGATAGGTGCGCGGTTATCCGGCATCTGGAGGCAGATGGAGACGATATCGTCGTCCAACACATTGCAAAGACCCCAGTATTCGGGATCGGCTTCCGTGATTGCCTTGAGTCCGAGCATCTGCGGAGCTCTGTCGGTCATTTTTTTACCGAGTTTGAACAGGTTTTCCTTGTTCGTAACCATTAAGTTACTCCTTTCGGTTATTTATGTGTAAAGTGTTTTAACTTTCGCAATTATTCGGCAAGAACCTTCTTAAGCCTTGCATAACGGGGGAGAGAATTCTCGAGAGGCAGTTTGGGCTCGCCCTGGATAAGAGGCAGAGCATAGTCGATGAAATCGTGCGTCAGGCCGTTCTTCTCTTCGTTAATCCACTCCAGAGGAACCTTTTTCTCGAAATTGGCAACATCGGCCAAAGGCAGAAGAATATATTCAATCTTGTATTCTTCACCCTCAAGGCGCTTGTAGGCGACCATATAGTCGGTCTGACCGGCGATAGCGGATTCAACAGCGACCTTACCGGCCGTGAAGGCTTCGGTGATATCGGTCTGGGAGGCGAGGTGAGCGCCGCAGCGCTGGAGAAGAGAGAGCTCGATACCGCGAACTTTGCAGCCGAGCTTCTGCTTGACGACTTCCGCCAGCATCGTGGCAAGACCACCGAGCTGTGCATGACCGAATCCGTCGGTAGCGGAAGTCTTGGCTTCGGATACAAAGGAACCGTCGGCATAATGGATGCCTTCGGAAACGGCTACGAGAACCTTGCCGTTCTTATTATAAATGGCCTCGACATCGGCGAGAAACTTGTCCATTTCAAAATCAACTTCCGGGAGATAGATGAGATCCGGGCCGGAACCGAATTCGCTGGCAAGGGAAGCGGCAGCGGCGAGCCAGCCTGCATGACGACCCATGATTTCTACAACGGTAATCATGCCGTTATCGTAGACTCTGGCGTCCTTGTTGACTTCCATGCAGGAAGTGGCAATGTATTTGGCAGCAGAGGCAAAGCCGGGGCAGTGGTCGGTGCCGAAGAGGTCATTATCGATGGTCTTGGGAACACCCATGACATTGCACTCGTAACCGACGGATTGCATGTACTTGGAAATCTTGTTGCAGGTATCCATCGAGTCGTTGTCGCCGTTGTAGAAGAAGTAACGAACATTGTACTTCTTGAAGATTTCGAGAATGCGCTTATAATCCGTATCATCGACAGAAGGATCCTTCATCTTATAGC
>JAZUEY010000050.1:0-20249 GCA_045640405.1 Candidatus Limivicinus sp. | reverse complement strand
GAAGAGCTCGACAGACCGCGCAACATCCGCGACAACGGAGCGGAGATGACCAAGGCGCCCGAAGAGCGCGAACGCGAGCGGACGGGAATCCGGAAGCTTAAGCTCGGATACAACAAGGTCTTCGGATATTACATAGACATTCCGCGTTCCGCGGGAGAAGACAACATTCCGGAGGACTATATCCGGAAGCAGACCCTGGTATCCAACGAGCGGTATTTTACCCAGGAACTCAAGGAACTTGAAAATACGCTTCTCGGTGCACGCGAGAAGATTAACGAAATAGAATTCAACATCTTTTCGGAGATACGCGAGCGGGTTGCCCGGGAGGTGACGCGCATCCAGGCGACTTCGGAAAAGGTGGCCACACTCGACTGCCTGTGCTCGCTGGCGGAAGTTGCCGTGAAAAACGGCTACACCAGGCCGGATGTTGACGACTCGGGCATCATCTCCATTCAGGAAGGGCGGCATCCCGTTGTCGAACAGACGCTGAAGGATGTTCTTTTCGTTCCGAACGACACCTTCCTGGATACGGACAAAAACCGCGCGGCCATTATTACCGGACCGATCATGGCCGGTAAGAGCACCTACATGCGGCAGACCGCGCTGATTACACTCATGGCCCAGATGGGTTCGTTTGTGCCGGCGCGAAGCGCCAGCATAGGCATTACGGACAGAGTGTTTACCAGAATCGGCGCAAGCGACGATCTGGCCTCGGGGAAATCCACCTTCATGGTGGAGATGAACGAGGCGGCAAACATTCTGAAAAATGCCACGAACAGGTCGCTGATTATTCTCGATGAAATCGGGCGCGGTACATCGACGTTCGACGGAATGGCAATTGCCAGAGCCGTGCTTGAGTACTGCACGGACAAGAGAAAACTGGGCGCGAAAACAATGTTTGCCACCCATTATCATGAACTGGCCTCGCTTGAACTCGACGGAGCGCAGAACTTCAGCATTACCGCGAAGAAACAGAACGGGACGCTTGTTTTCATGCGCAAGATTGTGCGCGGAGCCTGCGACAGCAGCTACGGTGTGGAAGTTGCAAAGCTGGCCGGGCTGCCGGCCTCCGTTATTGGCAAGGCAAATGCCTATCTGGAAGAGTACGAGGCCGGTACCGGGGTGGCGGTTCCGACGGCCGGCCCGGATTCGGGACAGGTCAGCTTTGCCGATTACGGCAGTGACGAGATTAGGAAAATACTGCAGGCGACGGTTGTGGACGAGCTGACGCCGATTGAGGCACTGAATCTGATAGATGAACTCTGCAAAATTGCGAAAAATTGAATTTACCAGCTCGATGAAGACATTCGAGCTGATCTTTGCCCTGTGCTGGATACCCGTGCACATGTTCCTCCTGCCGGTTGTGCTGGTAAAGATACCCGGTTTTACCGCACTCGGGGAGAGCTGGCAGAATCTGATTATGTATGCCGTGAGCTTCGTCGCTCTGACGATTGCCGAGATGAAATTCATCCGGAGGGATTTTGACCCGCTTTGCGACAGTTTCGGCTATGTCATAGCACAGGTTCTTTGGGGATTCGCTTTCATGCTGGCGCTGGATCTGCTTGCGGGCGGAGTGCTGTCGATTATCATGGGCGGAGAAGATCTGGAAGTTGCCAACCAGAACAACGACGCGATTGTGGAAATGTTCGGGAAGAACAGAGGCCCTATGACGGCTATTGCCTGCTTCCTGGCGCCCATTTCGGAAGAACTGATGTTCCGGGGAGCCATATTCGGAGGCATCCGGAAGAAAAACCGGTTTGCGGCGTATGCGGTTTCGATGCTGCTGTTTGCGGCCTATCATGTATACTCCTATGCAATCTACGATCCGAGTTACTGGATATACATTCTGCAGTATCTCCCTGTCAGTTATGTGCTGTGCCGGGTATATGAAAGCAGCAACAGCATCTGGGGCAGCATGCTGTTTCACGGAGTGTGGAACTATATTTCCGTATGCTTATTGAACGCATTGGAACAGTTATAACGGATTTCGATTCCAAGTTCGGGGTGCCGCGGCAGGCGGGACTGGTGCCCGGGCTGGAAGGAAAAATCGTATTTGAAAAAGAGTACCGCAGCGCGGATGCGCTGAGAGGGCTGGAACAGTTCTCTCACATCTGGCTGATTTGGGGATTTTCGGAAAACAAAGGAGCGGACTGGAACGCAACGGTCCGTCCGCCGCGCCTCGGCGGGAATGTCCGGCTGGGCGTCTTTGCCACAAGGTCGCCTTTCCGGCCGAACCATCTGGGACTGAGCTGTGTGGAACTGGACAGAATCGATTACGAAGATCCGGAAGGCCCCGTTCTGTATATCCGGGGAGCGGACATCATGAGCGGGACGCCGCTGTATGACATCAAACCGTATGTTCCCTATGCCGACTGTATTCCCGGGGCGGCAGAGGGCTTCGCAACCGAACCGGATGAAGCGCTGGAAGTGGAGATTGCCTGCAAAACGGAACTGGCGGAGGACACTCTGGAGACGCTGAAAGCGGTTCTGGCACAGGATCCGAGACCGCGCTATCACGAAGACGGAAGAGTCTACGGCTTCGGATTCGGCGGGAAAGAAGTTAAATTCGAAGTTAGCGGCTCAAAGTGCAGAATATTATCGATTGAATAAAAAACGGCTGACAATCTTATCAATATGCGCGGCCCTGACGCTGACGGCATGCGGCAGTAGCGGAATAGGCGGAGACAGCGGGATAGGCGGCATCACCAGAGGCGGCAACCGGGTCGAGGCCAAAATTTCGGAACCGCCGTCCGGCGCACCGCAGACAATCAGCCTGAAACTGGACGTCGACGCACCGGGTACGGCGGAAGAACGGAATGACGTTGCCGTTATCGACTATTCCCATACGGAAGACGGATATGTCATGATGCAGTATACCGAAATGACGGACCTGAAGCTGAAGGCACAGGTCAAGGGACCGGAAACAACCTATACCTACAATCTCGAGCCGCAGGTGTGGGCGGCCTTTCCCCTTTCGGACGGAGACGGCTACTACCAGTTTTCGGTTTTTGAGAATGTGGCCGATTCCAAATACGCACTGGTGCTGGATACGGACTGCGAAGTCGAAATGAGTGACGAATTTGCGCCGTTTCTAAGACCGAATCAGTTTGTGGATTATGCGGATGCACCGCTGGCGGTAGCTACGGCAAAGGAACTGGCTTACGACGAGACGCTCGACACGGTTTGTTCGGTATACGACTTTGTAACATCCTACCTGAGCTACGATAAGGAAAAGGCGGCGACAGTACAGTCCGGCTACCTACCGGTTCTGGACAGGACGCTGGAGGAAAAGCAGGGCATCTGCTTTGACTATGCCTCGCTGATGACCGGGATGCTGAGGAGCCTCGGAATTCCCTGCAGACTTGTTGTGGGTTATGCGGGCGATGCCTATCACGCATGGATCAGCGTCTGGTCGGAGGACGAGGGCTGGATTGACGACATCATTTATTTTGACGGAACGAACTGGCAGAGGATGGACCCAACGTTTGCATCGGCGGGAAGAGCCGCAAACGAATTCATAGGTAACGGTGACAATTACCTCGCAAAGTATTTTTACTGAGGGAGAAAGCATGAAGACTTTTAGATTCACAAACGAAGAAACCGGCGACATATGCCGCGAACTGAGTTATCTGCTCCACGCAGGCATAGGCACCGCAGACGCCTTCTATAATCTGGCAGAAGACGAAACCAGGCAGCCGTACAAAACCGTGCTCAACAGCATGGCCGCCTCCGCGGAGAACGGCGATACCATTGCGGAGTGCTTTGAAAAATCCGGCTGTTTTGACAGCTATGTCAGCGAAATGCTTGCAGTCGGACAGCAGAGCGGCCGCGAAGAGAACGCACTGGAGGCCGTAGCGGCATCCTGCGAAAACCGGGCGACTCTCGACAGAAGCGTGAAATCGGCCCTGTTCTATCCGATGATTCTGCTGCTGATCATGCTGGCCGTGATTGTCGTGCTGCTCATTTATGTTCTGCCGATATTCAACGATGTTTATGCTCAGCTCGGAAGCGGGCTTACGGGCCTCGCGGGCGGGCTGCTGAACGCAGGAAAGGCACTGGGGAAGATTTCCCCGCTGCTGATTGCCGTTTTCTGCCTGGTTGTTGCCTTTCTGGCTGTCTTTGCCGGAAGCGATTCCTTCCGGGACAAGGTCATGAGCGCGTGGTGGAGACACCGCGGGGACAAAGGCGTTGCCGGAAAGCTGAACAGCTCCCGGTTTGCCCAGGCTCTGGCCATGTGCATCAACAGCGGACTGCCGGCGGACATGGCCATCAAAGAGGCCGCAAAGGTGCTGACCTACTCCGGTGATGCCGGAGAAAGAGCGGAGAAATGCAGCCAACTCATGGATGAGGGCAAGAGCATTGCCGCCTCCCTGAAAGAGACAGGTCTTTTACCGTCAGCCTCCTGCCGCATGTTTGAAGCCGGTGTTAAGGGCGGCAACGCGGAGTCGGCCATCAATGAAATTGCCAACCGGCTGACCGCAGAGAGTGACGAAGCCATTGAGCAGAGCATGAGCCGCATCGAACCGACCATCGTTATTATCACCTCGATTCTGGTGGGCGTTATCCTGCTGGCCGTCATGCTGCCGCTTATCAACATTATGGCGGCAATCGGATGATGGAAAAGAGCGGGAAAAGCAAAGCCGTCGCTATTGCCCTGCAGATTCTGGCAATACTGGCGGTTGCATTGATTGTGTTTTTCGCAACGGGCAACGTCCGCCGCGAGAGCATGGCGGAAGGGAAAAAACAGCTGGAACAGTCCGTACGCAGAGCGACGGTTGCCTGTTATGCGGCGGAAGGCGTTTATCCGCAGAACCTGGATTACCTCCGGGAGCATTACGGTCTTCAGATTGATGATGGCCGATACACCGTGCACTATACGGCCTTTGCGGAAAACCTGATGCCGGACATAACCGTGACGGAGAAAAGCAGATGACGGTTAAAGATAACAAATCGAATACCGGCATGCCCATAACGCTGCTCATATATGCCGTGTTTGCGGTGTGCGTCATTCTGACGCTCCTTGCGGGAGCGGGAGCCTATCGGCGCATTGCCGAAAGGGACGCGGAGACATACAACGGCAGAACGGCCATGCAGTACGTGGCCACTAAGGTTCGCAGCGCAAAAAGCCCCGAAGAGATATCGCTGGCGGATGTCGGCGGTGTCCGGGCACTCCGCATAGAGGAAGACGGATATTCGACCTATGTATACTGCCATGACGGATGGCTGAAGGAACTGTATGTTGAGGACGGAGTAAAGCTCCGGCCCGAAGCGGGAGAAAAACTGATTGAAGCAGGCTCGCTGGCGTTTGAACTGCAGAACGGGCTTTTGAAATACAGCGTGGTCACGACCGGCGGGAACACCCGGAACGGAATCCTGTCCGTGAGAGGCGGAGAGGTGGCGGCATGAAAAATAAAGCCACGCTTTCCCTGATGGAACAGGTTCTGATGGGCCTTGTATTTGCCATAGCGGCAGCCATATGCCTGAAAGTGTTCGCCTATTCCGACAGCCTCTCCAAACAGGGAGAACGCGCCGACGAGGCGGCACTTCTAGCGCAGAATGTTGCGGAAATTCTCGTTAACACACACGGAGATCTGGCTGCGGCGGAAAAGGCGGGAAATACCGGAACGGAGCTTGAAACAAGGGTTGAAAAGACGGAGACCGGGAACAGCCTGCTCGGCGGAGCGACGATAACCGTATCGGACGGCAGCGGACCGGTTTATGAGCTCTATGTGAGCTGGCAGGAGGGCTGACATGAAGAAAGACAAATCTTCGATTATCGGCACACCGGGCAGCAGCGCGCTCATGGTCATATTTGCCGTGCTGTGTCTTGCGGTTTTTGCCGTGCTTGCCCTCTCGGGCGCTCTCGCAGGGCAGAGACTGGAAAACGCATCGGCGGAGAGCATCACCGCCTACTATGAGGCCGATGCCGAAGCGGAGGCGATGCTGGCACAGATCCGCGGAGGCGACATTCCGGACGGCGTCGAAAAGGACGGTGACGTCTATTCGTGGAGCTGCCCGATAGGAAACACGAGACAGCTGCTGGTGAAGGCAGAGGTAAAAGGCAAAGATTACAAAATCCTGCAATGGCAGACCGCATATGCCGCGGACTGGACCGGAGACGATTCTTTGAATCTCTGGGACGGACTGGGCTGAGGAGGACAGAATGGCAGAATTACTGGATTATCTGAGAAAATCGGTTGAAATGAATGCATCGGACATCTTTGTGGTTCCGGGCGCTCCGGTTACCGCAAAGGTGGACGGAGAACTGCATCGTCTGGATGAAGACAAGGTGCTGCCGGACCGTTCGATGGAGTTGATAACCGCAGCCTACGAAATGGCACACAGGGATATCGGAAGACTGAGAGACACCGGCGACGACGACTATTCCTTTGCCGTGCCGTCCTGTTCCCGATTCCGCGTCAATGCTTACAAGCAGCGCGGCTCTTTTGCCATGGTCGTCCGCGTGGTGGCATTCGACATTCCGGATTATAAAGAGAGAATGATACCGGAAGAGGTCATGAAGCTGGCCGATTTGAAACACGGCATGGTCCTGATTACCGGGACGGCCGGCAGCGGAAAATCTACCACCGAAGCCTGCATCATCGACAGAATCAACAAGACGAGGGACTGCCACATCATAACGCTGGAGGACCCCATCGAGTTTCTGCACAGGGATAACAAGAGTATCATATCCCAGCGCGAGATGGCCATTGACTCCAAGGACTATCTCTCGGCATTAAGGGCTTGCCTTCGTCAGGCGCCGAATGTTATACTTGTGGGAGAAATGCGCGATGCGGAAACCGTACGCGCGGGTATGACCGCGGCCGAAACGGGACATCTGCTGATGGCAACCCTGCATACAAAAGGCGCCGTCAATTCCATCGACCGCATTATTGACACATTCCCTGCCGAACAGCAGTATCAGGCACGCGTTCAGCTGAGCATGGTGCTGGAAACGGTTGTATCCCAGCAGCTGCTGCCGGATGTAAACGGCGGGATGAAGCCGGCATTCGAAATCATGCATATGACAAATGCGATTCGCGCCATGATAAGAGACAGCAAAACCCATCAGATAAACAACGCAATCAATTCAGGCATGGCTGACGGGATGATTTCAATGGACCAGTCCATTTACAACCTCATGAAGGACGGATACATCACCAAGGAAACGGCCCTCTACTATGCTACCGACTTTGAATCCATGAAGAGAAAGATAGGAGCCTGAAATGAGCGATAAGGAAAAGATTATTGCACCGGAAGAAATAGCCGAAATGCTCGGCGAAGAGGATCCGAGACGTGCCGCGTATTTCTGCGGATATGAACTGTTTAAAAGGGTTTATCAGGTACAGGCCAGAATCATCAACC
Source organism: Candidatus Limivicinus sp. (assembly GCA_045640405.1). Classification (GTDB taxonomy): domain Bacteria; phylum Bacillota; class Clostridia; order Oscillospirales; family Oscillospiraceae; genus Limivicinus. Next base: position 12,884 of record JAZUEY010000050.1, on the reverse strand, counting down.
GAACCGGCGAGGCATGCTGCGTATGCCTTTTCACGGTAACGTCCTCGGACGGAAGCCTTCCGGACGACCTTTTTATGGATTTCTTCCGCGAGAGCATAAGAGAGAATCTGCGCGCAAGCGACGTGGTTACCAGAAGCGGCCCCACCCAGTTTATGACGCTTCTCCGCGGGTCTGACGTTGCCAATGCGGAAATGGTATGCAACCGGCTGATCGATACCTTTGAAAAGGCGCATCCGGATGCAGACGTCAAGGCGGACTTCCTCATCTGCCCGATGCAGGCAACTGTGTTTAAATAACGAAGGAAGCTATAAAAACCAATATAAAAAGCTCGGAGACCATTGCTAAATAGGTTTCCGAGCTTTTTTATATTAATAAGTAGGAAAGGCGGAAGAAATGGAAAGACTGTTCATCGATTCAGAAATTGTAAATAACTTCCAAAGCTATTTAAAATCCGAAGAGAAGAGCTCTGCAACCGTGGAGAAATACCTCCGGGATGTAAAGGCGTTCGCTGCGTATCTGGGTGGCGGGGAGCTTACTAAGGAAGCGGTCATCGCTTACAAGCAGCAGCTGCTGGATGGCGGCTATGCCGTGCGCAGCATCAACTCGATGCTGGCAAGCCTCAACGCGCTTTTCGCCTATCTCGGCCGGGCGGATTTGCGGGTGAAGTCACTCAAGCTGCAGCAAGACGTCTTCTGCCCGGAGGAAAGAGAACTGACCAGGGCAGAATATGAGCGCCTGTGCCGGACGGCACTGAAAAGGCACAACGAAAGACTTGCACTGGTTCTTCAGACAATCTGCAGCACGGGGATACGGATCAGCGAGCTATCGTATATCACGGCAGAGGCAGTCAGACAGGGGAAGGCAGTTGTCCGCATGAAGGGGAAGACCCGCACGGTTTTTATTTTAAAGGACCTGCAAAAAAAGCTCTTGCGGTATATATCTGCCCAGGGCATAGAGCAGGGCAGCGTGTTCATCACGCGGAGCGGCAAGCCTCTCAGTCGCTCGAATATCTGGCGGGAGATGAAGAGCCTCTGCGAAGAAGCCAATGTAAATCCGCAAAAGGTCTTCCCGCACAATCTACGCCATCTTTTCGCCAGAATATTTTACGGTCTGGAAAAAGACATTGCCAGACTGGCGGACGTGCTGGGCCACAGCAGCGTGAATACCACCCGCATTTACATTATTTCAACGGGCACCGAGCACAGAAGATGCATGGAGCGGATGCACCTTATCATATAAAAAATGCCGCTCTTACAAGCGGCATAACATAATACTCATTATGTTGTATAACGATATAACACTTCCGGCAAAATATAAAAAAATAACAGCCACAAACAACTAACAGGATTCTCTCCCGCAGATGCAACTGGCTGTCTGTGTCAGACCCTATAGCTTTGCGTCGCAGTCTCGCGACTGTTTTGCCAATACATTTTTAATTTTCTAGATACTAACATATTACATTTCAAATATCAAGTGTTTTTTGCGATTTAAAGCAATTTAATGTATGACAACAAAGCCTTGTCCGCTCTTTCCGAAGCAAAAAGAAACAAGGCTTATTTTTACTTTGCAATTATTCATTAATCTAATAACGCCTGTCGCTTGTGCGGCAGGCGTTTCCTTTTAAGAACAACATAATGAGTATTATGTGTCAACATGCAGTTTTTTAACATTATTTTCAGAGGGAAATGAGGTTGCGTATGAAAAACAGTTTAGGAAAGAGAGTGATGGCTGTCCTGCTCGCAGTCGCGACTGTCGGCAGCTTTGCCATCAACACGAAGAGCAACAACCTCCGCGCCATGGAAGGCGACGAAGGCTTTGTTGAGGAAGCCCCGGTTGAGGTCGTGCAGGAAGTTGTCGTGACGGCCGAAGAGCCGGAGAGCCTCAGTGCCGAAGACCCGGAGAGCCTCAGTGCCGAAGAGCCGGAGAACGGCAGCGCCGAAGAGGCTGAAGGTGAGGAGCAGAACCCTGCACGCCGCATCTATATCTTCTATGAGCAGGATGACATTACTGAGATCGTCCGCATGGAAGCTGTCAGCGGCGAGGAGTTTGATGTTCCCGAGGAGCCCAAGATTGTCATAGCCGAAGAGGCTGACGAGGGGGAGCCTCAGTACCTCAATTTTAGAGGCTGGTTCTACAAGACCGAGCTCGAAGACGGAACCATAGAAGAGACCGAGTTCGATTTCCCGCTGGAGTTCACAGAGACCTCCGATCTCAATCTTTATGCCCGCTACGATGAGCAGCCGGTTAAGGACGCTGAGGAGAGCACCGAAGAAGCCGAGGAGATAGAGGAGCAGGAAGAGGAAGAGATAGAAATAATAGAGGAAGAAACAGAGGAAGAGAATCCTGCCAAGGCCGATGTCGAACTCGTTGAGGGTCGCATCACCGCCCGTGCAGACAACCACCTCGTCACGGTTTCCGGTATGCTTCCCTTGGGCGCTTCCCTCAAGCTTGTTGCCGCTTCCGAGGAAGAGGTCGCCGCGGCTCTTGCCGCCTCCGGCCTTACATCCGCCGAGGCAATTTTTGCTTACGATATCAGCATTGTGAATGCCGAGGGCATTGAGTGGCAGCCCGAGGAGCTACCCGTCAGCGTGGCCATCACTGGCCTGGAAGCCACCGAGGAAGACAACACCGCAGTCATCCATGTGGACGATGCGGGTGAGGTCGAGAAGAAGGACGTCACCGTTGAGAACGGTGTCACCTCCTTTGAAGCGGATAGTTTCTCCCTTTATATTATTGCCACCTACACCGTGGATTTCTACTACGGTGAAGCCGAGTTCCACCTTAATGGTGGTACCACAATACTGCTCAGCGAGCTCTTTGCTCAGCTCGGCATCGATGAAGATGCCACCACCGCAGAAGTTGTGGAGTTTCTGGATGTAAACGATACAGGTAAGGACCCCTGCTCTCTCGTGAAGTTCGAGCGTCTGGAGAACGGCGACTGGCTGATTACCTCACTCGGCTCCTTTACCGAGTGGTTCACTCTGCACATTGAGCTTTCCAACGGTAACGTCTATGACATCGGCGTGACCGATGCTATAGGTGTTAAAGACGAGGATATTGTAGATAGATACAGCACATTATCTGAAAGTGGCGCAACAGAGACGCAGCATGGCAAGTATTATGATCTGAAGGATACTATGAAGCAGAGAAGTACCGACGACCCTGTAACCTATAAATCTTACAGGAACTTCTTTCGTACGCGTACTCGTGTCTGGAAGCCCATTTCCAAAGAATGGAGCGGATGGAGCGTTTGGGGCATTTGGGCTCATGATGATGCCGGCGTTACTTTCGATGACCGCCAGCTCTTCGGCACACTTTATAACAGCGGTGTTCACGTGAGCTGTGAAGAATGGTCGGCGCTTCAAAAGTTTCCCATTTACCTGATAATGCCCGACGGTTCCCAGCATTCCAGTACCTGGCAGACTACCGCACAAGTCTCTCTGTCTATCGCTGGCAGCAGCTACTGGTATGATTACAGCGTCCACGGCATCAGCAACATCAATGAAAACACCCAGACCTCCATCAAGGCTATCAGCGTTTCGACAGTTGGCGATCAGTACATTGAACTGCGGGCTCACCCGCTTGACGATATTCCCCAGACCGATTACAGCAAGGTTTACTGCACAGTTTCCAAAAAGGTCGGTATCTGCGATGAACCCAGCACCAACCAAGTATGGATTTACCTGAACAATGAGCTAATCGAGAAAGTTCCGGCTACGCAGTTCTGCTCCCGCTATGACCGTCAAACGAGCACATGTAGCGGAAACAACAATGATACTATTAATGTTGTTCCTCAGCCCGGCTATACAGTCGACCGTATCGTTCCGCCATCCAACGGCGCCAATGTGACCGACAAGGATAAGGAGCAGAGAAACGAGCCCTTCAAGGTATACCTTACCACCGGTCCGCAGAAGATTACTGTTATGTACCGACTGATGGACGAGGCCGGCCATGTCAGCAAGTACATGACACCCGACTGCTCTCAGGATCCTTCCTACCTGCCCGGTATCAGCAATGAGCTGAAGAACCAAATAGGCGATATGAAGAAGGTCCGTATCCAGCCCAGAAGCTACGCATTGATTCGTGACTGCTCAGTCGGCGTTGATTCAAAGAATCAGAGTTCGGCTGTTCTGAAGGACTATCCCGGCCACAGCCTCAAGCTGCACTGCGACCTTGCCGATACGGCGTGGATCAACGTAAACGGTGATGACCGCAATACAAAATCCTCCATTTCCTGGAACGCCTATTATGATTACAGAGGCTACACCATCTGCGATGCAAACGGCAATCCGTCCTCCAACACCGGTGTGAAAGTCACGGAGAAGGACGGCCTTGGCGACATGACATTCACCATCGGTACCAAGGATGCGATAGTATATGTCGATTACGTCATGATGTTTGAAAATCCTGCCAACAGGGTTAAGCAGAAAGACGCTGCCATCTTTGATTGTTACGATATCACTAAGAGCATGTTCGTTTCCGGAAACCCCTTTACCAACAAGGCAATTTACGGGTACGAAGATACCGACTGGCACTCCAGAGGCATCTTCCAGCTCCTTGAGCACGGCCAGATTAACAGCAAGTATAAGACCATCACTGAAAATGGCATCACCTATGAATTTGTTAAGGCCGGCATCGGGTTAAACCTCGCTTCTCTCGACCGTGTATACTACCTCTCCGCTACGCAGGACTGGTGGTATACCTATGAGATGCCCATTTACGCTTTCAGCTTCAAAACCTGGCAGTTTGAGAAGGTCGACAGCTTGACATGGGGTCCGTTCCTAATTGGCGTCAATCAGGGCATGATTAATCTGGTCTACAGGCCTGTCAATGTTCCGGTTCCGGACCCGGTTTATCTGAAGTTCCACGGCAATCCGGATACTATGCCCACGCCTCCGAATGCGGAGGTATATCCGCTGTACCTGAATAAAGAAGGTACCTACTACGAGGTACAGGTAGAAGAGATTACGCAGGCTCAGCTGAAGTCTATGGGCTTTGACGGCTACAAGCTCCTTTCCTGGAATACCAAGAGAGACGGTTCCGGCACATCTCAGCCCAACGGCGGGACTATTCGCATCCCCGCCAGCGTCCCTGCGGGAAGCACCTACGATCTCTACGGCCAGTGGTCCTATACGGGCAAGTGTACCGCTAGATTCTGGAAGAACGACGGAACGGACAACGGTACGCCCTGGAAGACCATAGCCAACAAGGACAAGGGTACACAGATCAGTATGCCGACTGACAAGCCGACACGCGACGGCTACAAGTTCACCGGCTGGTACCTTGATCCCGCCTGCACGCAGGCTGCTACCTTCCCCTATACTCTAAATATGAATGCCGAGTTCTTTGCCGGCTGGGTTGTCAAGCCCGAAGGCCCGGATGTGACTGATTACAGCGGAACCTATGACGGCACGGCACACAAAGCAACCGTTGATGGCAGCAAAAAGGTTGAATACAGCACCGACGGCAAAACCTGGTCAGAAACAGCTCCGAGTCGCACCGATGTCGGTACGACCAAAGCCTGGGTGCGCTATGCCGGCGAACCGGACACCGAAGTTGAATACACCATCACGATCACAGCCCGAGCAGCTTCCTTCACAGGCGCAGGCGACACAATCACCTACGACGGCAAGGAGCACTCCTACACGGCTATTACACCCGCCAACCTTGTTTCCGGCCACACATACAGCGGCCTGAGCTATTCCGCAAAGGGCACTGATGCCGGCACCTACCCGGGCGCTTTTGCAGGCACACTCAAGATTTCAGATGCCGGCGGAAACGATGTCACCTCCAACTATACCATCACAAAGACCCCCGGTACTCTCGTCATCAAGCCCTACGGCGACAAAGAGGGTGAGAAGGTCACGGTAACCATCACCGGCAAGGTTGATAATAACAAGAGCTATACGGGCACCGAGCAGAGTGTCAGCGGCTACACCTTCAGTTCCGACAACGCACTCTATACAGAAAGCCTCATATCGTACCTCGGTTCTGAAGCTGACAAGACTGCCAAAGGCACCGATGCCAGCACGGAACCGTACAAGATGGCATTGACAGAGGAACTCTTCACGAACATCAGCAAAAACTTCTCCAACGTTGAGTTCGTTGTCAACAACGGGCAGATGACCATCAAGAAAGCTGAGCTGACCGTTACCACCGGCAGCGCCAGCAAGATTTATGACGGCACTGCTCTGACCGACAGCCTTGCCTCCATTGAAGGCTTTGTCAACGACGAGGGCAAAGATGTTACCATTACAGCCACCGGATCAATCGCCGATGCCGGCGAAACGGACAATACCTATTCCGTCAACTGGGGTACCATCGAACTCGGAACTGACGGAAAGCCTGTCAACTATTCCATTAAGGAGAACCTTGGCAAGCTGACCGTCAGCAAGGTTCCCGCCGAATACGGTGTTAAGATGATCGTCACCGGCAACACGCTGGTCAGCGCTTACACCGGCACCGAGCAGAGTGCGTCCGGCTACACCTACACGGTCGGGACTGCCTCTGAGCCCAACAAGTATACATCCCTCTACACCGATAAGTGCTTCAGCTTCTCCGGTACTGATACTGTCAAGCGAATCGATGCGGGTATCACCAACATGAATCTGGCGGTCTCTCAGTTCGAAAACATCAGCAAGAACTTCGAGTCCGTAACCTTTGAGATTAAGTCTGACGGCTTCGTCGACATCAGCCCCGCCCCGCTGACTATCGTCACCGGCAGCGCCAGCAAGACCTATGACGGCGAGCCGCTTACCAGCGACGAGATTACAATTACCGGCATTCAGAACGGCGAGACCTTTAACACCGTCGGTGTGACAAACGGTACCCAGACTGTTCCGGGCACTTCAGACAATACCTTTGACATCAGCAAGATTTGGACAGGTACCGCCAAGGCCTCCAACTACAGCATCACGCCTGAAAATGTCACCCTAGGCACCCTCACCGTGAACACATATGACGATGAAGTCGTTATCCACGTCAAGGGTACCAGCGCTGAGAAGTTCTATGACGGCAAGGAAGAAAGCATTGCCGATTTTGAGTTCGTCAGCGCCGGCGTTGACTTCTTCGACAAAGACAACATCAGCTATAACGGCACACCCGCCGCCAAGGGGAAGGATGCCGGCTCTTACGCCATGGGCTTGAAGGCCGAAAACTTCGTCTACTCCGGAACCTACTTTACCAAGGTTAAGTTTGTTCTTGATTCAGACGGCGTCCTCACCATCAAGCCGGCTCCCGTTACCGTTACAACCGGCAGCAGCAGCAGAGATTACAACGGAAAGCCTCTGACCAACAGCGAGATTACCGTGTTAGGTATCGTTGAGGGCGAAACCTACACCGCTGCCACCACCGGTACCATCACCACCCCCGGTACAGAGGATAACACCTACGTTATCACTTGGGGCACTGCCAAGTCCACGAACTACGCTATTACTGATAAGCTCGGCACTTTGACTGTCAGCAAGGTCATGGGCGATGTTTATGTTACTATTACCGGCAACAATAGCACTGCGACCTATGATGCAGAGAAGCATACTGTTTCCGGATGGACAATGACAGAGACAACCAACGATGCATTCCTTAAGGAGTACATTACTATCTTCGGCAATGCCCATGCCGAGGGGACGGATGCCGGTACCCATCTCATGAATCTGTCGGTTAACCAGTTCTCCAACAACAGAACCGACCTCTTCGAAAATGTCGTGTTCATCGTTGAAGACGGCTACGTCAAGATCAATCCTGCCGAGCTGACAATCAAGGCTGCCAGCAAGAGCAAAACATTTGATGGTAAGCCGCTCACTCCTGTCGGCACTGTTTCCGGCTGGATCAAGAACGAACTCGCACCCGTGAGTTTCCTTGGCGAGATTACCAATGCGGGCACTTCCCCCATCACCTATCTGGTCAGTTGGGACGATGCTCTTTCCACAGCAAAGGAAAGCAACTACTCCGTCAAGAGCGAACTCGGCAATTTGACAATCAACAAGGTCAAGCTTGAGGATCTTAAGAACGCTATCACCGTTTCCTTCACCGGCAACTCTGACAGCAAGAAGTTCAACGCCTCCGAGCAGTCCGTTACCGGCTTCACATCTACGCTGACTAAAGCTATCAACAACAAGGGTGAAGAAATCCCCACTGGCGATGTCATCATCGCGTTGGCTGATGGCAAGTCTGCCATCGCAAAGGGAACTGAGGTCGGCACCTACTACATGGGCCTGTCCGATGAGTCTTTCAAAATTACCTCATCCAACTACGAGCCTGAGTGCTTCACGAAGAGCGTCACCGACGGCAAGCTCTCGATAACAAAGGCTTCCTCCGATGAGCTCGAAAAGCTCATCACCGTATATCCCTACAGCGGTATTTATGATGCCAATGAGCACGGCCAGGCGGCTGTCTGCACCGCGGTTGGCACCACCACTATCACCTACAGCACCGATGGCGGCAATACCTGGAAGAGCGAGTATCCCACGGTTAAGGATGCGGATGATTCCTGCAAGGTAATCGCCAAGTTTGAGAATCCCAACTACGAAACTCTCCAGAAGGAATACAGCCTGACGGTTACGCGCAAGGCTGCTACCGTTTCCGCAGTTGCGGCCGGTAAGGTCTACGGCGAAACGGATCCCGAGCTGTCCGCCAGCGTATCCGGAACTCTCGGCTCCGACGAGCTGACCTATACCGTCACCCGTGCAGCCGGTGAGAATGTCGGTACCTATAAAATTACTCCCGCGGGCGAGGCCAAGCAGGGTAACTACGACGTCACCTATAAGACCGCTGATTTCACAATCACCACCAGCAAGAATCTCACCATCCTCAACCTGAGCTCTCTCGGCTACAAGGCACCCTACGATGGCAACACCCACGGTATGGCTGCCACCGTTAATACGACCGAGGGCACCACGATTTCCTACAAGTACAGCACAGACAACGGAGTAAGCTGGACCGATTGGAGTACCGAATACCCAACCATTAAGGATCTGGGTAAGATTCTGGTCAAGGTTAAGGCTGAGAACACAAACTTCGACACCGCTGAGGGCGAATACACTCTCGAGGTAACTTACGCACAGGCTACCGTCAAAGCAAAGCCGGTCAAGGCAGAATATGGCCAGGAACTTCCCACGCCAGAAGCTGAAGTTATCGGTTTCATTGACGGAGATCCTCTGGTTTACACAGTCAAATACAGCCCCGACGAAAAGCCGACCGAGGCCGGCAAGTATGACATCGTCGTCTCCGGTGCGCAGTATCAGGGCAACTACGAGATTACATATGTTCCTTCCCTCGCTGTCGCAGAGGGTGGTGGACTTGAGATCACGCCAAAGCCCATCACCGTTAAGATTACCGGCAACAACGGTACTTTCGAGTACAACGGTACCAAACAGACCGTCTCCGGCTTCACCACCGACGCGCCCGAGGGCAGCGGCATAGTTGTAACCCTGAAGGAGGGCAAAAAGGCCGAGGCCGAGCGTATGTACGTCGGCAGGACGGACATGAAACTGACTGCTGACATGTTTGAGGCTGCCAGCAGCAACTACGACGTGACACTCGCCATGGATGCTGACGGCTACATTGAGATTACCAGGAACACCGATGAAGCACACAAGATCATCATCACAGCAGAAAGCAACACCTGGGAGTACGACGGTCAGATTCATGACAATCATGACATAAGCTTTACACATAGCGAAAACCTGTTCGACGCTGACGAAGTGCAAGCCGAGGTTGCTACGGTGAGCATCAAAAATGTCGGCACAGAAGAAATCCCAATTATTTCCTATAAGATTACAAACAGCGATGGTATCGATATTACCGACAACTACACTGTAGAGGCCGTAACCGGCGCTCTGGAAATCACCAAGCGTCCTGTGACTTTGACCTCTGCCACCGCCAGCAAGGAGTACGATTCCAAGCAGCTAATCGCTTATGAAGTTGACGTTTCCGGTCACGGTACCGTTGCAGGCGAAAGCTTCAAGTACGATTTCACCGGTAAGCAGACCCTCAAGGGCAGCAGCAAGAACACCTTCACTGCCGCTGAAAACGGCACTGCGCTTCTTTCCAACTACGACATTACCTATGTCTTCGGCGACTTGACCGTTACTTACGACAAGGGCGATGTAATGCCCGAAAAGACAGCTTTGGATGCTAAGTATAAGCTTGGAGATGTTGTTGAGTTCCAGATAAAGATTCACAACATTACCGACAAGCCTCTGGAGAATGTGGTCATTAGGGAACAGGATGATGCCTACTTCATCGTAGGCGGCGAACACGTCAACACTTACACGATTGCTAACCTTGAGGCTGACCAGACCGTAACGGTCAAGGCCTACCACGAAATTAACAGCAAGGATATTCTGAACGGTTCTTATACCAACTCCTTCGAGGTTCCCGGCAAGTCCAGCGAAAAGGGCGAAAAGACCGTCAATGTTGACGACCTTGATACCACTCTGGTTGTTGAAAAGACTGCCGATACCGTTGCAGAAAAGGTAAGGCCCGGCGACAAGATTACCTACACCATCACGGTTACAAACAAGGGTAACGTCCCATACAACAACGTCCACGTAGATGACGAACTCGTTAACCTCCACGAGGATATTGCCACTCTGGCCGCCGGCGCTTCCGAGAAGTTCATCGAAATCTACACCGTGACCGAGGCGGATATGCTGAAGGACGAGGTAGTGAACGTGGCCACTGCAGAAGCCGACTCCATAAAGAATCCCAAGTCCGGCGAAGATGACACTCCTAAGGGCGAGGGCGAGATTAAGAACGACACCAACAACAAGTATCAGCTTACCATCCACTACGTCTACGAGGGTGGAACCAAGGCTGCTGATGACTACGTGGCAGATGTCAAGTACGACACGAACTACAACGTTTCCTCCGTATTCGTCAAGGGCTATTTGCCCAGTCTTGACCCCGTTACCGGGACGATGCCCGCCAAGGATGTCGAGCTCACAGTGACCTACTACAAGGATCCCACGCAGACTAAGAAAATCACATACTCCGTTGAGTACTACCAGAACAATATCCGCAGCGAAGCTGACAGCTATACCAAGACGGAGACCGTCTGGGTCAATGATCCCGACACCATCGATGTAACCATTGATTCCAGCGAAGGCAAGTATGCCGGCATGACTCTGGACCGCACCGAGCCCAACATCATTCCGACCAAGGTTAAGGATGGCGATGTCGTCAAGCTATTCTATGTCACCAATACATATCACCTTGTTATTCACTACACCTACGCCAAGACCGGTGAAGTAGCAGCTCCCGATGTAGATCAGTGGATAGTCAGAGGACAGACCTATAACGTCGCATCTCCTGCTATTGAAGGCTACACACCTAGCAACGCAACCGTTTCCGGCACTATGCGCGCAAATGATACCGAAGTAACCGTAGTGTACGAGGCTAACACTCACACCATCACCTATAAGATTGGCGGTGAAGCTGATTACACCGAAATCTACAAGTATGGCGATAAGATTAATCCTTACAATCCAAGCAAACCCGGATATCACATTGAATGGAGTAAAGATATCCCGGAAACCATGGGTGACCAGGACATCGTCATCACCGGAAAATGGGTACCGTACACTTATACATTCGTAATCCACTATGTATATGAAGACGGCACGCCGGCCAGAAATGACATCGTCATCACCGGTATCTACGGCTCACATGCGGGCGAGAAGTTTGCATCACCCGTTTTCGATGGCTATAAAGCAGACATGCCGACAGTTGTAATCGGCGCGGACGGACTCTATGGCAACGGTGAAATGACCGTAACTTATAGAGCGGTTCAAAAAGGTGACCCGACGAACGATAGACCCGACAACACCGTAGGTCTGGTTTTGCCGGACGGCGAAGGCGGATACATAATCACTACGGTTTCCGAAGATGAAGTACCGCTTGTTATTTCCCCAAATCACAAGGACAGCATGGTTCCGTTCTTAAGCAGCGTTCTCCTGCTCCTGACAGAGGTGCTCTACGACAAGAAGCGTAAGAAGTATCAGGAAAGAATCTACGAACTCGAAGGCTTCGGCGCCGCAGACGAGGAATAATAAGGAGGTACAGAAAATGAAATTCTGGTTTTTTGTTCATGACAAAATGCACATGCACGTCTATGTTTTCCTCGCACTGATTCTCCTTGCCATCTGTGCAGCCATCTGGCTGATAGCCGAAAAGAAATACAAGGAACGCGAGAAAGAACACAAAAAAACTCTCGAAGAGATTGAAGAAAACATAACCTCCCCGGACGGTAAAACGACCGGGGAGACCCCCGATAATCAAGAAGGAGGTAACAGCTGATGCAGTACATTCTTGATCACACGACCGTTGCATTCGGTCTCATCGACATTGTTTCCATTGTCATTTTCGTTGCCGCTGCCGTCATCGTATCGCGCAAGCTGAGAAAGATGAAAGAAAGACAGGAAAATCTGGAGAAAAAACACTGTGAGAAGTACGCCAAGGAATATGAAGATGGCATTTAATAAATGACGATTATTCAATAATAGCCAAAAGACTGAGAGGTTTCCAAATCAATCGGACAACCTCTCAGCTTTTGAATCCTTGGTAAATATTTCTCTTCATGCATATTACAATGCAAATTTTTCAGGTATTAACACAGTTTTTTAGTATTGAGAATGAGGCAGCTGCCTCTTCAGAAATTATTTTTAACACAGCATATGTAAGGAGAACAGCTTGAAAAAACTGAAATACATCAAAGTATTTATACTCTGCTTGGTCATGCTCGTTTCTCTGTTTCCGATAAATGCCCTCGCAGAGGGCGAGAGCTGCATCTGCGGTGCGACCTATGACGTAAACGGCGTCTGCCCGAGCTGCGGAGACGTCCGCGAGCGCTCGGTGCCCACGGTGTACTGCGAAAAGGGCAAGCT
>JAZUEY010000049.1:0-12464 GCA_045640405.1 Candidatus Limivicinus sp. | reverse complement strand
CCCGTACATGCCGACACGGTAATCCACGCTGATATAGAGGATGTCGGGGTTATAGTGGGTGAAGAGTTCGCCCCGGTAAAGGGGATTGGAGGAAGAGCCGATATACCAGCCGCCGCCGTGCACGTAGACGAAAACCGGCTTCTTTTCATAGTCAGAGGCGGGGTTCGACCAGATGTTGAGACCCAGGCAGTCTTCTCCCATCATGTCCTTTATGTCGTAGGGCCGTCCGTCGTAACGCGGCTGATATTCGTAATGCATGTAGTGGTAGGCTTCATAGGCCTTGTCGCTGTCGGGAGGGGGAAGGGCCTTTTTAAACCGCAGTTCGCCGACGGGCTGCGTGGCAAAGGGAATCCCGAACCAGGCTAGGATGCCGCTCTCCAACTGCCGGCCTATGAAGGTGCCGTTGGCACATTTGGCCCTGAGAGCTTCGGGATAATCCTCGGGATTCGGTATTTCCGCATTCGGCGTATAGCTTGCGGGGGCGTTGAGAACGTCCCACTCTTCCTGGATTCGGAATACGGTTTCGATGCCGTCCAGGATAAAGGACTGTTTCATAACTTATAACTCCTCTCCGTGGTTTAACCGATAGAGCGCGGCCCGGTGGGCAGCGTTTTTGTTGATTTCGGCGGTATAGAAGTGCGGGTCCCACATGTGGTATACGCCCTTCTCTATGGGATAGCCCTGTCCGTCGTATTTCTCCGTGTCCAGCCCTTCCACAACGAGCACCTGGTATTTCTCGTCGATGTGCACGGTGGCCCTGTCGCCGTTTATGCAGAGCTCGGCCGGCGTGCCGTCCGTCTTCCAGTTGAGGGGATTGATGCAGCAGGCACTCTCGCTCTCAATCTGGTCCCAGATTGTGTCTGTCGAGGCAACGGAGTTGAAGGAAACGATGACGCCCAGGTCTTCTTCGCCCTCCGCCGGGATGACCTGCGGGTTTTCCAGATCCTTTTCCGTAACCTGGAAGCCGATGGAATAGGCGGCTATCATGCGGGAGAACTGTTCCGCCGTCATGTGCTTCAGCAAATTGGTCGTCAGCATGCCGCCCTGGCTGAAGCCGGCCACGATGAAGGGCCTGCCGCCGTTTTGATTTTGCATGTAATAGTCGAAGGCGGCGTTAACGTCGGTCACGGCGGTGGAAATCGCCTTGATCTTTTGCATCTGCGTCGGATCTTCGTAGGCTTCGAAGGTCATCTGCCGGTAATAGGGGGCGATGAAGTTGAATTGCCCGTCGCCGAACATTTCCTTCTGCATGAATTCGTATTCATCCGCCATGAGGGCGCGGTCCTCGGTAGAAAGCGTGGAATTGAAGACGGTTTTCCCGTTTTCATCTTCGGCATGAATGAGCGTGGTGGAGAGAACATAGAATACGTCGGTCTTCGCGGGGTCCGGTGAACAGCCGGTATCGTACCAGAAGGTCTCGCTTGCATAGTCCGGGCTCTCGCCGGTCAGCAGGCGCAGGGCCTTGCTTTTCAGGTCCTTTATCCCTTTTGTATCTTTCATGTTTTCCTTCCTTCTATTTTCGCTTGATAACTGTCAATAATATACCACATTGCGTTAAATCGATACAAGAGCAAAGTCTGTAACATTTTCCTTTTGCTTTCGTATCAACACTATGGTATAGTATTGATATAAATCAATAAAGAATACGAAGGAGCACATTATGATTGACGAATTAAAAAACAAATCTTTTGAAGCCCTGTCGGATGAAGATCTCGAACACGTCAACGGCGGCGTTTCTTTCGGCCCTTATTTTGTTCTGGACAAAGGCGAATGCATCCAATGCGGTTATTGTGTGGACTTGTGCCCGAATTCTGCCATCAGCTGGGATTACATGATAGGCTCTGCCTGCACGGGCTGCGGCCTCTGCGCCACGGAGTGCCCCATCGGCTGCATTCACGAAAAGGTATTTTAACGCGTATTTACTAAGTATTTATCAGCCGGATGTCGAAGCCCTGAAGTCCTGGCCGGCCCCGAGCATCCATGTAAAATAATTTTCGATTAGGAGAATGAAAATGGATAACGAGAAATTAGAAGGATTGAAATTATCGGACGAGGAAATGAACGCTGTGAATGGCGGCGTGAATTTTGAAGGTGAATTGGCGTCTGCGGCGAGCGGTAAGAATCCGTGTCTGCACGGCATGTTGGGGCCGGGTTGCTGTTACAAAGGTAAGGAAGATTGTCCAATATATTATGAATCATTATATTGTATAAAATCCGATATCCGTGAAAGACTTTAAAACCCGGCCGAGTGCCGGAGAATAAAATATTCCTCCCACCGCCGCAGCGGTGGTGGGAGGGAACAGCGAAGCTGACTTTTTCTCTTTAGCTTTTCGTATTTACTTGCCAAAAGCAGAAGCGTATGTTAGACTAATTTCAGCAAAATTTTAGGGTTGACAAGCCGATGAAAATCGCTACCATCAGACAGACAGACAGACAGACAGACAGACAGACAGACAGACAGACAGAATAATTCTGTCTGCTTTTGTGCATTGATTTATATGATTGGGCAGGCTGCTTTGCGGTCTGTCTTTTTTGCTGCCGGGGAGGTGCTTTCATGATAATCGACAGGAATGAAGAACTATATCGGTATCTCCAGGCGCACCCGGACGCGAGAAAGACTCTGACGGATTTGTATCGCTCCGGTCAATATGAGCTGGCCAACGAAATCATCAGGACCTTGGGCTTTTCCACCACGGTTGACAGCTTTATGCGCTATCTCGCCGCCCTCTGAAGAGGCAATAAAAATCAACAGCAGGTTTCCGGGTGATGCCATTTCATTCGGAAGCCTGTTTTTTAGATTGTAAATAACCGCCCTTCGGTGGTATAATTATTAGATAAAAATCAAAAGAAAGCAATCCCATAACGCAAGGAGACCACGCAATGTTAATGCCTAATATAATCCAGGGCTTCGGCCTTGAAATAGCCCTGATAGCCGTAACGGCTTATCTTTGGATGAAGAGTCTGAAAAATCGAAGCACGGCGACTCTTTTGGCATTCAACAGGCTCTGCTCCTCGTTTATGCTGTTCCTGCTTGTCAATGTCCCGGTTCGGATTCTGGATTTAGAGCTCGCAAGCTGGAACCCGGATCTTGTCTTTCTGTTCAATGCGCTGTTTATCGCGTATGAAACCCTCACAGCTTACGAATGGTTCATTTATTTCCTGACGGTTCAGGAAAGCCCCTCCCTGAAGAACAGGCGTCGGCGGATGCTCTTCCTCTTCCCGCTGGTTCTTATGCTGGTTCTGCTTGCCGTGTCCTATAAGACGGGCTGGCTCTTCTATGTGGACCGGGACGGCATGTATGCCAGAGGCTCGCTGTTCTTCCTGCAGCTTCTGATTCCTTATCTGTACGTTGCGGCGTCCTTCGTCAGCGCCTTTCTTAACTATAAAAAGACAAACAACCGCAGAACCTTCGCCATCGTTCTTTCGGCCTTCTTCAGTTCAATCATAGCCTCGGTGCTGCAGATTTTTTACAGCGGCTCCTTTGTGCTGGGAGGATTCTGTTTTGCCATCTTCCTGATTTACATAGAAATGTATCAGTATGAAATCCGGCAGATTGAAAAGACAAAGTCTCTGGGCGAGGCAAACAGAAAGCTTGCCCTTACCAGGGACAAGCTGGACGAAACAAAAGAAGAGCTTGAAATCAACCAGACCAGTCTGGAAGAATCCCTTGCGTTCACGAACTACTTCCTCGACACCTATGTGTCCGCCTACTACATCGGTCTTGATGATTTAAGCTGCAAGACCTACAAACGTACAAAAGACCTGGAGGAGAATTATCCGATTACGGGCAATTATCTCACCAGCCTGGAAACCTACATCAACGGAGCAGTACATCCCGATGACCGGGCGGAGCTGCTCAGGATTCTCAGTCCGGCGTATTTACAGGAGACGCTGAAGGAAACCGATTCTTTTTCCTATTATTTCCGGGACGTTTCCGGCGGCACCGAAAAATTCTATAAGGTTCAGGTAATCCGCGGCGCGGACGAACACCACGCCGCCTTCGGTTTTGTCGACCAGACGGACGAGCTGCGCGAACAGCAGAGCCGCCTCCTGGGTGCGATTCCTCTGTCTTCGGATATCCTTACCAAGGCGAACATCGGCCTCTGGTCCTTTGAACTGGATGAGGGCTGTGAGCCGAGAATGTATGCCGACGAAGCCATGCTCGGCCTGATTGGGCTGGACCGTCCGATTCCTCCGGAGCAAACCTATCATGCCTGGTATGACAACATTGATCCCGGCTCCTACGACCTGGTTGCCGATGCGGTTGCCAAGATGACTGCGGGCGAGCACGCCGAGGTGCAGTATCCCTGGCATAATCCGAACGGCCAAACCTGGATTGTACGCTGCGGCGGTGTCCGCAATCCCGAGTATACCAAAGGTATCCGTATTGAAGGCACGCACCAGAATGTTACGGAGCTGCTGCACTATGACGAGGAGCAGCGCAAGCGCGAAGAGAAGCAGAGACAGGACGAACTGGCCAGAGTCCGGGCGGAAGCTTCCGACAAGGCCAAAACGGAATTCCTCTTTAACATGTCGCATGATATCCGCACCCCGATGAACGCCATTTTGGGCTACACGGATATCGCTATGAACCATATCGGAGAGACGGAGCGCGTCCGGGACAGTCTCGGAAAGATTAAGACTTCCGGCGGCCATCTTCTGAAGCTGATTAATGACATTCTGGAGATGAGCCGGATTGAAGCCGGCAAGCTTGAAATCGTCAAAGCCCCTCTGAACATTCTGGAGGCAGCCGACGGTGTGGCCAACATGAGCCAGGCGCTGGCCGACAAGAATGACATCAGGTTCCAAAAGATTGTCGGCAATCTGGAGAATCCCTATATTTATGCGGATGAGCTGCATACCAATCAGATTCTCATCAACATTATTTCCAATGCCATTAAATACACCAATCCCGGCGGAAAGGTTGTTTATACAATCGAACAGCTCGGCCCCGCTTCCGAGGGGATTGCCCGCTATCGTTTTACCGTAAGCGATAACGGCATCGGCATGTCCGACGAGTTCCAGAAGCACATTTTCGAAAGCTTCTCGCGAGAGCAGACTTCAACGGTTTCCAAACTGGAAGGAACCGGCCTCGGCCTTGCCATTGTTAAGAAAATCGTCGACAAAATCGGCGGAACGATTGCCGTGCGCAGTAAGCTCGGGGAGGGCTCCGTTTTCGTGGTTGAGATACCCTTTGAAGTGCTGGACGACGAAGCCGTCAAAGCCTTTACCACCTCGCAGGGCACCCAGGCGAGCATAGCCGAATTGGCCTCCTTTGACGGCATGCGGGCCCTGCTTGTCGAAGACAACGAACTCAACCGCGAGATAGCCACGGAGATTCTGGAAGAAACCGGGCTCGTGCTCGAGATTGCGGAAGACGGAGCCATTGCCGTCGAAAAGGTATCGGAGAAGGGTACCGGGTATTATGACTTCATCCTGATGGATATCCAGATGCCTGTGATGGACGGGTATGAAGCCACGGCGAGAATCCGCCGCTTACCGGGCGGGTCCGAGCTGCCGATTATTGCGCTCAGTGCCAACGCCTTTAAGGAGGATATCGATAAATCGCTGGCCTCCGGCATGAGCGCCCATGTGTCCAAACCGATTGATATCAAAGAACTGCTGGACGTCATGCGGAAGCTGGCAAACCGGAGCCTTACTTGATTTAAAAAGACTTCATTACGAAACGGACGGATAACATGATGAATACGCCCCAATTTGCCGATTCGATATTTGTCGGTAAGATTGTAACGATGGACGGAAAGGGGACCGTTGCGGAAGCGGTTGCCGAAAAAGACGGAAAGATTCTTTTCGTCGGGTCCAAAGAAGACGTCAGAGCCTATTCCGGGCCGGATACCCTTGTCCATGATTACGGGGAGAATGTAATCTATCCCGGCTTCATAGACGGGCACAGCCACATGGGCCTCATTGCCACCATGCTGATTGGCGGTGCCGTGAT
Source organism: Candidatus Limivicinus sp. (assembly GCA_045640405.1). Lineage (GTDB taxonomy): Bacteria > Bacillota > Clostridia > Oscillospirales > Oscillospiraceae > Limivicinus. Next base: position 6,505 of record JAZUEY010000049.1, on the reverse strand, counting down.
TTCCGCGGACGCCATGCTGCGCGAGGATGCCGAAGTGATGCGACAGTACATCGAAGCAAATCCCGGCAGGGAAGTCTATAAAGGCCTGGGTTTCTGGCTCCACGAGGACGACGTGGACAAGCCGACGCATGCCGTGCTGGACAAATATGCCTCCGACGAGGTTCCGATTATCATTGCCGGCGGCGGCGGACACGCGGCCCTGCTGAACCGGAAGGCCATAGAGTATTTTCATCTCAAGGATCTGATTCCCGTCTACGGAACGGACGGCATCAAGGTGGACGAAAACGGCGAGCCTACGGGCTATGTGGTGGAAACGCCGCGATTCGACCTCTTCCAGGAAATCCCCATCAGCAAGGAAGAACTGAAGGAGTTTTTCCTGGCGCAGCAGAACAGCTGCATCAGACAGGGCTTCACCTGCATGTGCGATGCCGGCATCGTCGAAACCGAGAAATTGCCGATGGTGAGCGCCTATAGGGAGCTGGCCGAGGAAGGCAGACTGAAGATAAAAATCCGTGCCCTCTGCGAGATTGCGGATATCAGCAAGAATCCTTTAAAAGAGGTTGAAAGAATTGCGGCCCTGGCCCAAAGCTGCGACAACGATTATTTCCGAATCACCGGCATAAAGATATTCCTGGACGGCGTTGTGGAAGCCCTGACCACCTGGACCCTGCAGCCCTACACCGCCGAGGCCGGAAAAGGCGAAGATTATAAAGGCTACATCCGTTGGAACGAGGACCGGAAGGAAGAACTCACCGGCATTATCAAGGCCGCCAACGAAAAGGGCCTGCAGGTTCACATGCACGCCATCGGCGAAGGAGCCGCGCAGTACGCGCTTGACTGTTACGAAGCCGCCCGCCGGGCGCTTCCCGACGCGGATGCCCGTAATGCCCTGGCCCACCTGACCTATGTGACGGAGGACATGCCGAAGCGCTTTGCCGACAACAAGGTCATCGCCGTTGTGAATCCCACCTGGTCCACCTGGAAGTTCGGCACCAAGGAAGACGAAATCAAGGTATACGGGGAAACCGAAGCAAGGAACATGTACAAAATCAAGTCCTTCGTGGACGCCGGCGTGGTCACAAGCTTCCACACCGACAGTTCGGGAACCGCTGCGGAGCAGATTTTCTGCGCCGTGACAAGGCGGGAAAACATGGCTGCCCATATTGCTCTGAATTATAAATTCTTCTCCAGAATGGCAAGAGAGGCCTTCCCGAACGAGCGAAGAGGCGAGGAGGAGTGCATCGACGGCCTGACAAGCCTGCAGTGCCTTACGCGCAATCCCGCCTATCTGCTGAAGGAAGAGAACAATCTCGGCTCCATAGAGCTCGGAAAAGCGGCGGACTTCAGCATTTATGACGTGGACTTCACGGATGAAGCGGTGGCCGGCACGGTTTCCGCCATCGATGCCACCCTGGTTTCGATTATCACCAACGGTCGGATGGTATTCCCGGCCAATCTGTTCTAAGGAAAGGAGAACCATTATGAAAAGCGAAGATGAACTGATTGCCCTGCAGGATGAAGTTCTGGAACAGGTCACCGGCGGCATGTCGGAAGATGAGTTCCAGCATCTCGAAGTCGGTGCCCGCGTGCGCGTCATTGCGGGAATCTGGGAGAATCACACCGGTACCGTCACCGGTTTTGTGGACGATTCCATGAAACCCGGGGTTCGTCTGGTTGCCTTAACGCAGCTGGATTCGGGAGAGAAGGACGCTTTCGGTTCCGACGAGATTGTAAGGGAATAACTTTTAAGCGAAGGCGAAGGTGTTGAGGTCTAAAAACCTTGCGGTTTTCTTGGAATCTTGATAGAATTCGCTTATAAGTCAATCAAAATCTGAAAGGAGTTACCGCTATGAACACGAAGGAAGAACTGAACTTCCTCAAAGAGGAAGAAGAGCCTGTGCAGGTCACCCGCGGCACTAAGGACCCCAGATATATCTGCTTAATCTGTGAAGAACTGTTTTCATCAAGAAGTGCTTTAAAGGATCATGAAAGGTTCATTCATCGTATTGGGTTCCCTGAATAAGAGGATTGAAACCGAATAGGCAGGGAATATAAAGAAAAAAATCACTCCTGTATGGGGTGATTTTTTTATGCGCCGGTAATTGAGTCCAACAATGCATTCAGATCGAAATCCTGCTCCCGATTGCTGCGAAGCTTGGCTTCTGCCTTCATAAGGGCGGACATCAGACTCTCGGTTTTGCAGCTGTCTTCTATCATGCCGGTAAAATTGTAAATGACTTCGGAAAGCGAGGAGGAAAGGCTTCGCTGCATATCCATGACGGACTGAAGAGGGTCCTCGGGCTTCTCTGCGGAAGCCAGCTTTCCCAGAACGATCTCGGAGCATTGCTTATACTTATATATGGAGATCAATAAGGGACGTAGCCAGGGGGAGGAAAGATTCTCGCTGATAATTTCGCCGAGCCGTCCCTTGTAATCTTTGCACTCGCCGGTTCGGAAGTCTTTCTCATAATAGTTTTTGTACTTGCTGATGTTGTCTATGGCTTCTTCGGTGAGTCCGGTCATGCGGCAGGCAATCTGAATGTCATAATTCGGGCTGGGGTTTTCGTTTCGCCCCAGGAGATAGTCGGTCGAGCAGTTGAAGATGCCGGCAAGCTTCTGCAGGTTTTCATCACTCGGCCTTGTCCGGCCGTTTCGGTACTGGGAAACGGCGGCGGGCGTTACGTCAAGAATTTTGGCCAGCTTGTTACCGGATATGGCATCTCTTTCCATCAAATCGGAAAGGTTTCCGGCGAAGCGTTCGTTTTCGGTCATAGGATACCTCACAATTAAGCAGCACTTAATTTTTCGAAAAAAAGCTGTAAAATATAAGAATTACTTGGAATTGACTTATAATATCATTATGATAAGATATAGTCAAGCTTAAGCGGTTAAGTCAAATTTAGTAGAACTTAACCCTGCTAATAACAGTTAAAGGACGGTACGATATGACCGAATTGAAAAGCTTGAAAATCTGGGTACTGTGGAGGCTCACGGAAAACAAGGACGGCAAAACAACAAAAATACCCTATGCGGCTTCGGGAGGAGCCACCGGGACCGATGAGAAGTACCGCCACACCTGGGTAACTTATGAGGAGGCAGTGGCCGCTGCTAAAGAAAGAGGCGCATCCGGCGTCGGGTTTGTCATTCCGGAGGGCTGGTTCTGTCTGGACATCGACCATGTGAAACCGGATGACAGCTTTGTTAAGAACTATGTCTCAAGGTTCTGCAGCTACACCGAAATCTCTCAAAGCAAAAACGGCGTGCATATTTACGGCAAGGTAGATTTGAGCAAACTGCCCGTCTGCGTCGATCAAAGCGGTAAGCGGAAGCTGGACAGAGCCTTTTACACCAAGAACAGCAAAAAGAATCTGGAATTATATATCGGCGGCTTAACGAACCGCTTTATGGTCTATACCGGTGACGCCCTGAACGACATGCCCGTCTGTGACTGCACGGCCGTCGTCAATTCCGTTCTTGACAAGGATATGAGGAGGGCTGAAAAGCAGAGATACAATCCCGAAAGGGACGGGAATACCCCGGAAGACAGGGAAGTCTTTGACATCATTAAGAAACTGGGTACGCAGAAGAACGGGGAGAGGTTTCAAAAGCTTTTTGTCGACGGGGATTGTTCGGACTACGGCTCGCCATCCGAAGTGGATGCCGCCCTCTGCTCGATGATAGCTTTCCGGGCCGGAAACGACCCGGGTCTGATAGACAAGGTGTTCCGGCAGTCTGCTCTGGTGAGACAGAAGTGGCTTGACCGGGAGGAATACCGCAACAGTACGATTCAGGTTGGCATTCAATCCTGCAACGGGCAGTTTATCAAAAGCAAAATGCCGCATCCCGCTTTTATCTATACAGAACTTGACGGCAAGGAAAAAATCAACCCGGCGCTTTTGGCCAAAGACATCCGGGAAAACGCCAAATATCGGCTTGTCCGGGACAACGGGAAGCAGGCCCTGCAGATTTACGTGTATGAAGATGGGGTTTACCGTCTCTATTCACCGGACATGTTTAAGGGGCTGATTATAGACCGGATAAAAGAATATGACGAATCCCTCGTCAGCATTGCCAAGGTAAACGATGCCTTCAATCAGCTGATGACGGAACGCAGCACCTTATCGCAGGAAGATCTCAACAGCGACGAAAGCATCATAAACTTCAAAAACGGCATTCTGGACCTGAAGACTATGAAGCTGCTGCCTCACAGCCCTGCTTACATGACCACAACGCAGCTGCCTCTCAACTGGAGAGGCAAGGAGACGCCGACGCCCGTCTATGACAGGTATATCTACTCGTTGACGGGAGGCGACAGGGGCATCCGGACGCTTTTGGAAGAGTTCGCCGGCGTAGCCGTTTCGAATGTACACGGCTACCGGCTGAAAAAGTGTATGTTCCTCTGCGGCCCAGGAAATACGGGCAAGTCCCAGTTCAAGGCTCTGATCGAAAAGATACTCGGGCAGGGGAACTTCACCTCGATGGACCTGGCCGAGATTGAAGCCCGCTTCGGTACCGGTCAGCTCTACGGTACCAGGTTGGCGGGCAGCTCGGATATGAGTTTTATGACGGTGGCCGAGGTGAAAACACTGAAAAAGGCAACCGGCGGAGACTATCTGTTTGCCGAATTTAAGGGCCAGCAGGGCTTTGAATATGTTTACAACGGCCTGATGATGTTCTGCATGAACCGGCTCCCGCGATTCGGAGGAGACGACGGCAAATGGGTATATGACAGAATCATCGTCATAAACTGCGACAATGTGGTACCGCCGGAAAAGCAGGACAAGCTGCTTCTGGATAAGATGTATGCCGAAAGGGAAGGCATTGTATACAAGTTCGTGATGGCTTTGAATGCTGTCGTTGAGAGAGGATACCGTTTTGACGAACCGGATTCGGTTATCCGGGCAAGGAAGCGCTACCGGAACGAAAACAGCTCCGTCATCAGCTTCTTCCTAGATTGCATGCAAAAAAGGGAAGAAGGTACGGTACAGGATAAATGCTCCGTTTCGAGAATATACAATGTTTACAAGGCCTGGTGCGCGGTAAACACAAACGGGTATGCAAAGAGCTTAAAGGACTTTCGTGCAGCTCTTGCGGAATACCTGGAAGTGAAGGCAGAGAATATGACATACCACAGGAATGACGGGAATTACTTTAAAGATTACACGTTAACTCTGCAGGCAAAGAAGGAATATCACAGAGAATATGGCGACGACTGCCTCGAAAACTCGGTTTAACCTTCACTTCCTTCACCCTCCCTTCACTCTCCCTTCACTCAAAAAATCCCAAGATTCTTGACTTTTTTGCAAAAAGTGAAGGAATGAAGGCAAAATTAACCCATAAGAAAAATTCCTTGTTTGTAAAACCGTGAACAGAAATACAACTAAGAATAAAATTTCTGAAATGAAAGATTCTGCCTTCACCCTTCACTCGTCGCAAGCTCCGAATCGCTTGTTCCACTCGCTGCTGGAAGATGCTTTGCTTTGATTTTGTGATTAACAGTGCGCTGCGCGCCTATGCACTCCCGAGAAGCGTGAATATTTTAAAGACAAGAAAAGGTTACTATCAGTAACCTTTTCGGCATTTTATATAAAAAATATAAGACTATTTTGGACAATGTTAAACAGGCTTTTTGCTTTAATAGTTTAATTGATTGTATTATAATATTAGTTTAGAAAAATATAACCTGAGGTGTGAAATGGCGGAATATTTAAGCAACAGTGAAAGAGACGAACTCCACCGTGCAATATGGGCAATAGCGGATGATCTGCGCGGCAGCGTAGACGGTTGGGACTTCAAATCTTACGTCCTCGGTACCATGTTCTATCGCTACATTTCCGAGAATCTCACGCATTACATAAACGCCGGAGAGATCGATGCCGGTAACTCGGATTTTGACTATGCCAAAATGTCCGATGCCGAGGCGGAGGAGGCTCGTGAAGGTCTGATCGAAGAAAAAGGCTTCTTCATCCTGCCGTCCGAACTGTTCTGCAATGTGACCGCCCGTGCTGCCGATGACGAAAACCTCAACGAGACCCTTGAGCGTGTGTTCAACCACATCGAGGATTCCGCACGAGGCAGTCAGTCAGAAAACAGCTTCGCCGGTCTGTTTGACGATTTCGATGTGAACAGCAACAAGCTGGGTGCTACCGTTGCCAAGCGTAACGAGAAGCTGACGAAACTGCTCACCGGCATTGCCAACATGAATCTCGGCAATGTGAAAGACCACGATATCGATGCCTTCGGTGACGCTTACGAATACCTTATGACCATGTATGCTTCCAATGCAGGCAAATCCGGCGGAGAGTTCTTTACCCCGGCGGATGTATCCGAACTGCTCACAAGGCTCGGCACAGTCGGCAAGACAGAAATCAACAAGGTCTATGACCCTGCCTGTGGCTCCGGTTCTCTGCTTCTGAAGGCTGAAAAAGTTCTCGGCAAGGATGCCGTCCGCAACGGCTTCTACGGGCAGGAGATCAACATCACCACCTATAACCTCTGCCGTATC